>CATMVA010000004.1 GCA_950075865.1 uncultured Oscillospiraceae bacterium
TCCTCTTCTGGTGTCTTTCTTCGTCTTCACGTTGTTTAATTTACAAGGTGCACGCCTGTTCACATTGGTCATTTCCGCCGCGAACTTTGTTAGGATACCACCCGTTCCCGTTTTTGTCAATACCCTTTTTTCAAATTTTTTAGATTTTTTTAAGATGGCCAATTATGGTAAACAAAAAGAGGCTTTTCTGTCAACTATAATATATAAGGTATGCTTTCCCCGGTTTCAGACAAAATTTAACCCCCCGGCCTTCCTTCAGACCGGGGGGTTAAAACTGAGCGGGTTCTATCACTATTGTTTACCTCTCTTTCTTCAGAATGTTTTGCTTGCTCGAAACCGGAACGCGCGACATGATCCTTGCCTGCAGCTACCTGAAACTCGGTGGGACACTCATCGTTCCCTTGGCTCACATTGTGTGAGTGGTTTGGAGTCTGCGACTTTGGAACTTGCCTTGCTCTGATCTCGATCTGCCGGGGCCACATCTCTTGGCTCCCTTTCCAGAAAGGGTTCTTCTGGTTGGACCTCTCAGCCCATTGGACTCACCTCTTTCTGGTTACATTGTACAATACCTTCCCACCTTTGTCAAGTGTTTTTATCTATTTTTTTTGAAAATATTTTTCACCCCTAGTGAAAATCAAAAATGCCGGAGGAATCCCCTCCGGCATTTTAATCTTACTCCTCCGCCGGCAGCAGTCCGGCGTCGCTGTAATTGTTCTGGGCGTTCCACAGGATCCACTCGGTATAACCCGCATCGTAGGTGGCCTGGATCTGGGCCCGGATCTCCTCCCCGCCGTATGTGATGTGCCCCGTAACCCAGGTGGCGGTAAAGGCCTGGAGCCAGGGCCGGACCCCCGCCCTCGTCTCCTCGTCCACGCCGGACAGGGCCCGCTGGGAGGCCGAAAGGGCGGCAAAAATGGTCTCGTACGGGTGGGCGTCGGGCACATCCAGGTTGAAAGCCCCGGCCACATAGTGTGAGGGGTAGATCATGGGGCAGATAAAGTCCACCGTCTCCCCCATCCGGGCGTAATCCTGTCCCAGGAAGGCTCCGTCCGAACGGTTGGTGATGACCACACCAAACACGTCGGCCGACAGCCAGACCCCTTTCTCCTTCAACACCTGTCTCAGTTCCTCCAGAAATTCGGTGACCCCGTCGGTCCGTTCCTTCCCCTCGGCCGAGAGGCCGAAATCCAGATCCCCCGTCCCCTTTCCGGCGGGGAAACGGACATAGTCCATCTGGACTTCGTCAAAGCCGGCGTCGGCGGCTGCCAGAGCGATCTCGGTCAGATAGTCCCGCACCCCCTGCTCAAAGGGGTTGACCCAGTACAGCGTCCCGCTCTCGGCCACGCCGGAGCCGTCGGACTTGCGGAGCATGTACTCAGGCTTGGCCTCGGCCAGGGTGGGGTCCTTGAAGGAGACGACCCGTGCGATGGTGTAGATCCCGTGCTCCCTGAGCTTCTCCACCAGAGCGGGCAGGTCACTGATGTACCGCACACAGGCCCCGATCTCCCTGGGGGTGCTCCCCTCCGGCATCCGGAAGGTCACCTTGCCCTCGTCCCCCTTGATGTCGATGACCACCGCATTGAGCTCGGTACGGTCAATGAGGTCGATGATCTTGTCCATATAGGGGTCGCCCGCCACCGGGCCGGACACATAGACTCCCTTCACCGCCTCGGGCTTCTCCCGCATGGGTTCCGGGGTGGGGGTGGGCTCGGGAGTGGGGGTGACGATGGGCGTCGGCTCAGGGGTCTCCTCCACCGCCGCCGTCGGGAACAGCAGTCCCCGGCCAAACCACAGTCCCAGGACCAGCAGCGCCAGAATCACCGGGATCACGATCACAATGCCCCGGCCGCCGCCTCGGCTGCCCCGGTAACGCGTACCTATATATCCTCCGCCTCTGTATCCTCCCATGGTATCTTCTCCTCTTTCCCACCGGGGGTGATTGATTCGATACAGGAATTATACCTTCTTTCCCTCTTTTGCACAAGAGCTTTTTCGACAAAAAAAGAGGCCGGAGCACCGCTCCGGCCTCAAAATAGTCTGGTAATTATTGCAGGACCAACTGACCTTCCCGGCAGTCTACCGTAATGGTCTGTCCAGGGGACACCGTCCCGGCGATGATGGCCCGGCTCACCAGAGTCTCCACCGTATGCTGAAGGTACCGGCGCAAGGGTCTGGCGCCGTACAGCGGATCGTAGGCACTGTCCATGATCTGTCCCTTGGCCGCCTCGGTCAGCCGGCAGGTGATCTCCTTGTCGGCCAGGCGAGCGTTGATCTCCCCCAGCATCAGGTCCAGGATATGGCCCACATTCTCCCGAGTCAGGGGCTTGTAGAAAACGATCTCGTCCAACCGGTTCAGGAACTCGGGCCGGAAGGACTGCTTCAGAAGGGCATTCACCGCCTCCCGGGCCTCCCGGCCGATCTCCCCATCGGGTCCGATGCCCTCCAGCAGATACTGGGAGCCCAGGTTGGAGGTAAGAATGATGACCGTGTTCTTGAAGTCCACCGTCCGGCCCTGACCGTCGGTGATCCGCCCGTCGTCCAGCACTTGGAGGAGCACATTGAATACATCCGGGTGGGCCTTCTCCACCTCGTCAAAGAGGACCACGGAGTAGGGGCTGCGGCGGACCGACTCGGTGAGTTGGCCCCCCTCCTCATAGCCCACATACCCCGGAGGGGCGCCGATGAGCCGGGAAACGCTGAACTTCTCCATATATTCGCTCATGTCGATACGGACCAGATTCTTTTCACTGTCAAACAGGGTGGCGGCCAAAGTCTTGGCCAACTCGGTCTTTCCCACGCCGGTGGGTCCCAGGAACAAAAAGGAGCCGATGGGCTTGTTAGGGTCGGCGATGCCCGCCCGGCTTCTCAGAATGGCCTCACTCACCAGCCGGACCGCCTCGTCCTGGCCCACCACCCGCTGATGGAGGATGTCCTCCAGGTGGAGGAGCTTTTCCCGCTCCCCCTCCATGAGGCGGGAGACCGGGACCCCAGTCCACCGCTCCACGATGAGGGCCACCTCCTCCTCGGTGACCTTGTCCCGCAGGAGGGAGCCCTCCCTCCCCTGGTTGGCCACGGCTTCCTCGGCCTCCAGAGCCTTCTGAAGCTCTGGGATATGCCCGTACTGAAGCTGGGCTGCCTTCTCCAGGTCGTACTCCCGCTGGGCTTTCTGGAGTTCGGCGTTGGCGTCCTCCAGTTTCTGACGGAGCTTTTGGACCTTGCCGATGGCATTTTTCTCGTTGTCCCATTGGGCCTTCTTGGCCTTGAACTCCTCCCGCAGATCGCTCAGTTCCCTGCGGATGTCGGCCAGATGCTCCTGGGAGAGCTTGTCGGTCTCCTTCACCAGGGCGGCCTCCTCGATCTCCAGCTGTGTCATCTTGCCCTGGAGCACATCCAGCTCGGTGGGCATGGAGTCGATCTCGGTCCGCACGGTGGCGCAGGCCTCATCGATGAGGTCGATGGCCTTATCGGGCAGGAACCGGTCAGTGATATACCGGTTGGAGAGAGTGGCGGCGGCGATGATGGCCCCGTCGGTGATCTTCACCCCGTGGTAGACCTGGTAACGCTCCTTCAGGCCCCGGAGGATGGCCACCGTGTCCTCCACGGTGGGCTCCTTCACCATCACGGGCTGGAACCGCCGCTCCAGGGCGGCATCCTTCTCAATATACTGCCGGTACTCGTTGAGGGTAGTGGCCCCGATGCAGTGGAGCTCCCCACGGGCCAGCAGCGGCTTGAGCAGATTGCCCGCGTCCATGGATCCCTCGGTCTTTCCGGCTCCCACGATGGTGTGAAGCTCGTCGATGAAGAGGATGATCCGCCCCTCGGACTTCTTCACCTCACCCAAGACAGCCTTCAGCCGCTCCTCAAACTCCCCCCGGTACTTGGCCCCGGCAATAAGGGAGCCCATGTCCAGAGCAAAAACGGTCTTATTCTTCAGGGAGGCGGGTACGTCCCCCTTCACGATCCGCTGAGCCAGCCCCTCGGCGATGGCAGTCTTGCCCACGCCGGGCTCGCCAATAAGCACCGGGTTGTTCTTGGTCTTGCGGGACAGGATCCGGATCACATTCCGGATCTCCTCGTCCCGCCCGATCACCGGATCCAGCTTGTTCTGCCGGGCCCGCTCCACCAGGTCGGAGCCGTACTTTTTCAGCGCGTCGTAGGTCTCCTCCGGGTTATCCGAGGTCACCCGCTGGCTGCCCCGGACCGTCGAGAGAGCCTGAAGGATCCCCTCCTCTGTCACCCGGTAGGTCCGGTAAGTCTCCCCCAGCTCCCGGTCAGGAACCTTCACCAAACCCAGCAGGAGGTGCTCCACCGAAACGTACTCATCCTTCATCTGCCGGGCCGTGTCCTCTGCGGTATTGAGGGCCTTGTCAACCCCTTGGGAGACATAGACCTTTCCGGCCTCCCGCCCCGGACCGGAGACCTTGGGCAGCTTCTCCACCTGGGCACGCACCGCGGCGGAAAAGGACTCTACGGTAAGTCCCATATTGCTCAAAAGCTGAGGCACCAAGCCATTTTCAGCCTGGAGCAGGGCCATCAGGAGATGGCCCTGCTCGATCTGCTGATTACCGTATTGTGCCGCAAGGGTTTGAGCATCCCGGACCGCCTCCAGGGATTTTTGTGTGTAATTTTGTCCGTTCATGCAGAATTCACGTCCTTTCCTTACGAAAAGGGCCGGCCGGGTATTGTCCGGCCGGCCCCTCCGGGGTATTGTGCCGCAACAGTTTTCGGTCTTTTACTGAATGGCGATGCGATGGGTCTCGGGTTCGACGGGACGGGCCTTGGGGAGAGTCACGGACAAAACGCCGCTTTCGTATGCGGCTGTAATGCCGGAGGTCTCGATGCCGGTCACGTCGAAGCTGCGCTGGAAGGAACCGAAGCGGCGCTCACGGCGGATATAGGCGCCGTTCTCAGATCTTGAATCCTTACTGGCAGAATGGGTTGCGGTAATAGTGAGGATGCCGTCCTTCAGGTCCAGGGAGATATCCTCCTTCTGAAACCCGGGAAGCTCGGCCTCCAGGATGTAGCTGTCGCCCGAATCGAGGATATCGGTGCGGAAAGCAGGGAGTTCTGCATTGGATTTCCGGAAAAAGTCCCGGGTAAAGTTATCAAATGTATCGAACAGGTTTACGTCGCTGCGGTCAAAGGGAAGCATACCAAACATCATGATCGTCTCCTTAATTGTATTGTGTTGTATTTCGGTTGTACGTGTTTTAGGGCAGGTTTGAGGCTGTTTTGGCACTCTTTGATTCTATTTGCTAATGTTTTGAAACTCCATTGGACTTACCTCGATTCTTGTCTTGCTCGCTCCCGCTTTCTGAAACAGAGTATAATCAACAGTTATGAATAAATGTACCAGAAATTGTGTCTAAATTGTAAACGTTAGCACTCTATATATTTGAGTGCTAATTTCGGGATAAATATTGAGCCTGCCCTAGGATGGGGCAGGCTCTTATCCTTACGATCCAAACAGGGAGGAAATGTCAATCTCCTGGGCCCGCCGCTGTAGGAAGCTGGTGCTCTCAACCAGAACGGCCACCCGCTCATCGCTGAGGCCCTTAAATATTTCGTTGTCCCACGCATCCATCGCCTGTATGATCCGGTTGGCCACTTGGGCGCCGGCAGGAGTGACGTTGGTCAGCTTGCGGCGCTGATTGGTCTCGTCCACGCTCCGGAGTAAATAACCTCTTTGCTCCATGGCCTTCAGGCTGCGTGCCACAGCGGCGGCATCCAAGGCCAAAGCCTCGGCAATATGGTCCTGAGTCACGCCCGGATTGGCCAGAAGGTATTGCAGGATGATCCCCTCGTCAAAGGAGATCCCCAGCCGCTTAAAGGCCTTTTTCATGTAGATCTGGATCTTTCGGTAGTAAATGCCCGCATGGCTGTTGAAGCGCTCTAATCGCATAGTGACACCTCGTTTGATAGATGGTATCATTATAACAGAGATCCCCGAAAACATCAACCGCATAAAAGAAAAAATGATTTAATCAACTATTGACAAAATCATGATATTGGTGTACCATGGCCTCATCCTAATCAGAAAGGGTGTCGTCCAATGAAAAAAGAGAGAAACTTCACCATCGAATTTTATCGCTTTATGTTCGCGATAAATTTTATCGCCGTCCACGCGCTCATGATCTTCCCTTTGGGATACATGGGCTTTACCATGAGCGCGGCCCGGGACGCCTACATCTATGAGCAGGCCTTTGACGTGATCCTCCCCTTCATGATCTTTTCGGGCTTCTTTATGATGCAGAGCTTCCGGAAGGCAAAACGCGCCAGTCTGGAGCCGGTTTCCCCCGGCAGGCAAGCGTGGGGATACCTGTCCAGCCGGATCAAGAGCCTTCTGCCTCTGCTGCTCATCGGTATGCTGGCCGGCTGGCTGGCCAACGGCATCTGGAGGGGCTATACCCTTGACCAGTACCCCACCTACTTCCTCTCCTGCATCGGCGAGTTTCTCGGCCTCCAGCTCTCCGGCATCGGCATGGGTAACGGCTTTGTGGGGGCATGGGGCTCCACCTCCGCGGCGGTCCGGCTTCTGTGCAACACCCCCATGTGGTTCATCTCCGGCATTTTCATCTGCGGATACGCCGTCTATTATCTGCTGGCGAAGGACGAGGAAAAGTTCCTCGCTTGTATCCTTCCCGCCGTCTCGATCATTTTCCTCGGGAGCTGCTGGCTCACCGACACGCTGCCCCTGTGGAACGTGATGCTGGAGATCGGCGGGCTCACCATCAACACCGACCTGATCCTCATGTTCATCGGCCTCGGTATTGGCTGTGAGATCTGGGTGGCGGTGGACGCCCTCAAAAATAAGGAGTGGTCCACGGGTGGAAAACTCGCCCTCACCGTGGGGCAGATCATTGCCACTGCCGTCGTGCTGATCCGCACATGGGTCTCGGTCAACTCCTCCTTTATGCAGAATTACTTCAACATCGGCTGGGGCGCCACCCTTATCTTTTCCATCTTCTTCTGCTTCTCCATCCTGCTGGACGTGGACTACCTCTCCCGCTGCCCCATTTTCCACAACAAGATTTGGAAGACCCCCGGCAGCCTCTCCCTCTATATCTATGTGATCCACTTCCCGGTCCTGATCTTCACCGCTCTCGCCATGGGCCTTCAAGGTTCGGCGGCCCGCTCCATGGCTAACGGAGTCACTCTGGAGACTCCCAACGGTCCCATCACTCTGGGTGTGCTCACCCAAGGGGACATCCAGACCCTGTTCATCACCTTTGGCCTTACTGTGGTCATTTCCATCATTCTGGGTTATCTGCTGATGCTGCTGAACACCAAAGTCATTCAGCCATGGATCAACAGCAAGCCTTGGTTCAAGAAGGGATCCGCCCCGGAGGAAGCGTAAGATGTACCGTATTCTTACCATCAACATCGGCTCCACCTCTACCAAGCTGGCCTACTTCGAGGATGATTCCTGCGTCTGCCGGGAGAGCCTGTCCTACTCGGCCCAGGAGCTGGAGGGCTTCCCCACTTTCTGGGACCAAGAGGAGCTGCGCCGGGAAGACATCGAAGCCTTCATCGTGGAAAAGGGCATCCGGCTCAGCGAGCTGGACGCCGTGGCCGCTTGGGGCGGCCACACCGAGCCGGTGGAGGACGGCGTATATGCCATCACCGACAAGCTCTTGGAGCAGTCCCGAAGCGAAAAGTACGGGAACCACCCCGGTGATCTAGGTCCCCGGATCGCCGCCACCCTGGCAAAGGCCTCCGGGAAAGCCGTAGCCCTGTCCATCGACCCGCCCACCATTGACGAGTTTTCTTCCCTTGCCCGGTACACCGGTCTCCCCGAGATCACCCGGAAAAGCCGGATGCAGAGTCTGAACCAGAAGGCTACTGCCCGCCGGTACGCCAAAGACGTGGGGAAGCCCTACGAGGAGTTGGACCTGATCGTGGTAAACATGGGGGGCGGCACCAGCGTCGTGGCCCACAAGGGCGGCAAAATGGTGGACGCCAACAATGGTCTGGACGGGGACGGCCCCTTCGCCACCAACCGGGCGGGAAGCCTTCCGGCCGGGGACCTGATTGACCTGTGCTTCTCAGGCACCTACACCCACGCCGAAATGCGGCGGAAAATCACGGGTCAGGGTGGCTTTGTGGGGCTGCTGGAAGAGAACGATATGCGGGTCATCACCACCCGGGCGGAGGCCGGCGACGCTAAAACTGCCGAGGTCTTGGACGCCATGATCTACCAGATCTGTAAGGAGGTGGGGGCCATGGCTGCCGTTTTGGACGGTCATGTGGATGCCATCCTCCTGACCGGCGGGGTGGCCCACTCGGACTACATTTCCGGCCGGCTCAAAAGCAAGCTGGCTTGGCTAGCCCCCGTGGAGACCTACGCGGGAGAGCTGGAGATGGAATCTCTGGGAAGCATGAGCTATGAAGCCCTGTCCGGCAAGCGGCCCATCAAGACTTTGTAAGGAGAGGAGGACAACCACTATGAAATTTCAGAGCTTTGCCCAGATCGAGGAATATGTTTTAAGCTCCGGCATCCAAAAGCGCATCGTTCTGGCCAACGCCCACGACGCCCACTCCCTGCCCGCCCTGATCGACGCTAGGCGGAAGGGGATCGCCGAGGGCATCCTGATCGGCCATGCCGACAGGATCCTCGCACTCCTGTCCGGTGAGGGGGAAAAGGCAGAAAACTACGAGATCATCGACTGCCGGGAGGATGCGGAATGCGCCCGCCTGGCCATCTCCCTTGTAAAGGAGGGCAAGGCCGACCTGCCCATGAAAGGGCTGATGCAGACCTCCGACTTTATGCGGGCCGTTCTGAACAAAGAGACCGGGCTGCTTCCCAAGGGCGGCATGATCTCACAGGTCACTCTGGTGGAGAAGGGGGACAATGCCGGGTTCCTCTACATCACCGACTGCGCCATCAACATTTCCCCCGACCTTACGGCCAAGAAAAAAATCGTGGAGAACGTGGTGAAAGTGGCCGGGCTTTTGGGCGTGGAGGAGCCTAAGGTGGCTGCCCTCAGCGCCTTGGAGGTCCCAAACCCCAAGATTCCAAGCACCATGGACGCCCAGGCCCTTCAGGAGGCGTGGGAGGCCGGGGAGATCACAGGGTGCAGGATCGGCGGTCCCCTCGCGCTGGACAACGCTGTCTCCCCCGAGGCGGCCGCCCACAAGGGCGTGGAAGGCCCCGTGCGGGGTGACGCCGACATTCTGCTGGTGCCCGACTTGGCCTGCGGAAACATCCTGACCAAAAGCCTGATCTTCTTTGCCGGGGCTGTCTCCTGCGGCCTTGTCACCGGGACAGAAAAGCCGGTCATCATGACCAGCCGGACCGATACGCCGGAAAACAAACACCGCGGGATCCTTGTCTCGCTGCTATCCACCATAAAGGCATAAGCGGAAAAAAGAAGGGGGCCGGAAGCATGACGCTTCCGGCCCCCGTTTTTGCCGCAGGGCGCCGGCCCCGCATGGGCGGGGCTCTTCCCCCCCACTGCCGGTGTCCCTTGCCTTTTTCCCTCCTCTGGAGTACAATACTCTACAATATTCGACAAAAAAGGAGCGTGTTTTATGACGACAGTAACATGGTTGGATCTGACGGTCTATCTCCTGGTCTATTCCTTTTTGGGATGGGCGGTGGAGGCCTGCTACTATGCGGTGACCCGGAAGAAATTCTGCAACCGGGGATTTTTGACCCTGCCCTTCCTCCCCTCCTACGGGCTGACCTACTGTCTCCTCACCCTGGCTCTGCCCCCTCTGGCGGGGAGCTATGTGCTCCAGTTCGGGATGACCCTGGTGGTAGCCGCTGTGGTGGAGAGCCTGTCCGAGCTGTTCATGAGCCGGGCCTGCAAAAAGCTCCGGCTGGACCCGGAGCGGGGAAGCCTGTTCAACGGAAGCTGGCAGGGGCTGCTGATCTCGGCGGGGAAAGCCCTATGCTTCTACCTGGTCTATCTGGTTTTCCACCCCATGCTGATGGCGGTCTCCCTCCTGCTGCCCCCTCTGGCCGTGCGGATCGTGGGCGGGATCCTGCTGGGGCTGATGGCCCTGGAGTCCCTGGCCGTTCTGGTTGCCGTCCTGTCGGGGAACGCCGAGGGGTTCCGGGACTGGCAGAAGGACACCTGGCAGAGCAGGCTGGCCGACAAAATCTCCCGGTCGGTCTGGCGGCGCTTCCAGAAGGCCTACCCCGGCATCGAGACCGACGACAACATTGAGCCGGGAGAATACATCTTCGCCCGGGGGCTGTGCCTGGACAAGCTGGTGTGGGTCTTTCTCATCTCGGCCCTGCTGGGAGATATTATCGAGACTTTCTTCTGCGGCTTCGTCAACGGGGAATGGATGAGCCGCTCCAGCGTGCTTTACGGACCCTTCAGCTTTGTCTGGGGCCTGGGAGCGGTGGTGCTGACCGTGGTGCTGCGTCCCCTGGTCCAGAAAAACGACCGGTATGTGTTCCTGGGCGGCTTTGTGGTAGGGGGCGCCTACGAGTACCTGTGCAGCGTCTTCACCGAGCTGGTCTTTGGCACCGTGTTCTGGGATTACAGCGACATGCCCCTGAACATCGGGGGGCGGACCAACGTACTCTTCTGCTTCTTCTGGGGTGTGCTGTCGGTGGTCTGGATCAAAATCATCTATCCCCCCATGTCCGAAAGCATTGAAAAGCTCCCCGCCGTTGCAGGAAAGGTCATCACCTGGGTGGTAGTGATCTTCATGACCTGCAACGCCATGCTTACCTGCGCCGCTATGCTCCGGTTCGATACCCGCGCCCAACGGCCCGAGAGCGGCAACGTGTTTGAGGAATTCCTGGACAGGCAGTACGACGACGATTTCATGGCCCACCGCTGGCCTAACATGATCGTGACCGGGAGACCCGGTGAACAATAAGACGAAAAATGGCCCGGAACCATACGGTTCCGGGCCGTTCTTTTGTTTTCGGCTCAGTACTTTCCCAGGTTGCCCGAGTTGTGACCGTCATCCTTGCCGAACTCGTAATCGTTGCCGGGAAGAATGGCGTTGAGGGCGATGCCGGCGATGGCGGCAATGGCCAGGCCGGTGAGGGTCACAGAGGCGCCGCCCACGTTGAAGGTCAGGCCACCCGAGAAGCCCAGGCCGCAGACCAGGATCACGGCGGCAATGATCAGGTTCCTGGAGTTGGTGAAGTCCACCTGGTTCTCCACCACGTTCCGCACGCCGATGGCCGAGATCATGCCGTAGAGGATGAAGCTGACGCCGCCGATGATGGCCGAGGGCAGGGCCCCGATGAGGGCGGCGAACTTGGGGCTGAAGGAGAGGACCAGGGCGTAGACGGCGGCCAGGCGGATGACACGGGGGTCGTAGACCCGGCTCAGCACCAGAACGCCGGTGTTCTCGCCGTAGGTGGTGTTGGCTGGGCCGCCGAACATGCCGGCCAGGGAAGTAGCAATACCGTCGCCGATGAGGGTGCGGTGAAGGCCGGGATCTTCCAGGAAGTTGCTGCCCACGGTAGCCGAAATGGCCGACATGTCACCGATGTGCTCCATCATAGAGGCGATGGCGATGGGGGCCATGACCAGAATGGCGGACACGTCAAACTTCGCCATGCTACCCCCAAAGTCGGTGATGAAGGGCTGGAAACCGATCCAATCGGCGGCGTTCACGCCGGAGAAATCCACCTGGCGGGTCAGGATAGCCACCACATAGGAGACCACTACGCCCAGGAGGATGGGGATGATCTTGACCATGCCCTTGCCCCAGATGTTGCAGGCGATGATGACCGCCATGGCCAGCAGGGCCAGCCACCAGCAGGTGGAGGCGTTGCTCACCGCCGAGGGGGCCAGGTTCAGGCCAATGCAGATGATGATGGGGCCGGTGACCACGGGGGGCAGGAAGCGCATGACCTTGTGGACACCCACCGCCCTGACGATGAGGGCCAGCACCAGGTACATCAGGCCGGCCACCACAATACCTCCGCAGGCGTACTGGAGCTTTTCGGCCTGGGACATGGCGGCGTAGATGCCCTCGTTCATGGCGCCCATGGCGGCGAAGCCGCCCAGGAAGGCAAAGGAGGAACCCAGGAAGGCGGGGACCTTCAGCTTGGTGCAGACATGGAAAAAGAGGGTGCCGATGCCGGCGAAAAACAGGGTGGTCTGGATGGAGAGGGGCATGCCGATGGACTCTCCGGCGGCGTTGGTCTGGCTGTTGACCAGGATGGGCACCAGGATGGTGGCCCCGAACATGGCAAACATGTGCTGGAGTCCCAGCAGGAGCATTTTGGGCACACCAAGCTGGCGTGCGTCACGGATGGGCTCGTTCTGATTCATGGAACATTCTCCTTTCTTCTCTCCGGCGGCTGTTTACGGGCAAAAAAAGAGACGATCACAAAAGTGATCGCCCAACAAAAAAGGGGATAGCACGGCCACATGTTTTCAACGCGCGCAGCTGGCTCATTGAGACCATGGGACATCCCTCCCTTCGTTAGGCAAGATGATACCAGAACCGACCAAAGAATGCAATATGTAATATTACACATTTTTCCCGGCCTCTTTGAGGAAATTTTTTCTCCCCGGCCACGGTCCTGCCGCCGTTGACTTTTTTCCCTATATGAGATAGTATGGTGAAAGATTCTTAGAGAGAGGAAGTTTTCCCATGCAGGAGCAGACCAAAACCCCCTTTGTGACTCTTGACCAGCTCCAGAACATCACCAAACAATACCCCACCCCCTTTCATCTATACGACGAGAAGGGCATCCGGCAGACCGCACGGGACCTAAAGGCCGCTTTCGCCTGGAACCCCGGCTTCAAGGAATACTTTGCCGTCAAGGCCACCCCCACCCCCGTCATTCTAAAACTCCTCCGGGAGGAGGGCTGCGGGGTGGACTGCTCCTCCCTCACCGAGCTGATTTTGTCTGATAAGTGCAGCTTTGAAGGCCACGAGATCATGTTCTCCTCCAACGAGACTCCGGCCGAGGACTACCGGCTGGCGGCAAAACTGGGAGCTGTCATCAACCTGGATGACTTCACCCACATCGACTTTCTGAAGGAGACCATCGGGTACATTCCCGAGACCATCTCCTGCCGCTTCAACCCCGGCGGCGTGTTCCGGCTGGGAGAGAGCAACGAGGGGTTTCAGGTCATGGACAATCCGGGGGACAGCAAGTACGGCTTCACCCGGGAGCAGCTCTTTGAGGGCTTTAAGAAGTTGAAGGCCATGGGGGCCAAGCATTTTGGCATCCACGCTTTTCTGGCCTCCAACACCCTCTCCAACGACTACTACCCCGCCCTGGCCGGCATCCTCTTTGAGCTGGCGGCCGAGCTGGAGCGGGAGACCGGCTGCGACATCGCCTTTATCAATCTCTCCGGCGGTGTGGGCATCCCTTACCGGCCCGGACAGGCCAAAAACGACATCTTCGCCATCGGCGAGGGGGTCCACCGGGAGTTTGAGCGGGTGCTGGTCCCCGCGGGCATGGGGGATGTGGCCATCTTCACCGAGCTGGGCCGGTATATGCTGGGGCCCAACGGGTGCCTGGTGACAAAGGTCCTCCACTTCAAGCACACCTACAAGGAGTATGTGGGCTTGGACGCCTGCGCCGCCAACCTGATGCGGCCCGCCATGTACGGGGCCTACCACCACATCACAGTGATGGGCAAGGAGGATAGGCCCTGCGACCATGTCTATGACGTGGTGGGAGGGCTGTGCGAAAACAACGACAAGTTCGCCATCGACCGGGAGCTGCCCGAGATCGAGATCGGCGACCTGTTGGTCATCCACGATTCCGGCGCCCACGGCTTCTCCATGGGCTACAACTACAACGGCAAGCTCCGCTCGGCCGAGCTGCTGCTCCGGGAGGACGGAAGCGTGAAGCTCATCCGGCGGGCCGAGACCCCGGAGGACTACTTCGCCACCATGGTGTTCGAGCCGTGAGCCCAGGGTCTGTGAAGGGCCGGTTCGCGCCGTCGCCCAGTGGGCGGATGCATTTGGGGAACCTGTTCTCCTTCCTGCTGGCCTGGCTGTCGGCCAAAAGCCGGGGGGGCTCCATGGTCCTGCGGATCGAGGACCTGGACCCGGCCCGGTGCAAACCCGCCTACGCCTGGCAGCTCATGGAGGATCTGGAGTGGCTGGGGCTGGACTGGGACGAGGGGGGCGAGGCCGCCTCCTGGCAGAGCAACCGGGGCGGGCTCTATGCCGCCGCCTTTGAGGCCCTGGCGGCCAAGGGGCTCACCTACCCCTGCTTCTGCTCCCGCATCCAGCGGCTCAACGAGGCCCCCCACATCCATGAGGTCTCCCCCTCCTGCCCCTGCGCCGGACTGACGGCCGGGGAGGCGGCCGAAATGGCCAAAGAGAAGGCTCCCAGCTATCGGGTGCGGGTGCCCCACCGGACGGTCTCCTTTGTGGACGGGCTCCAGGGGCCCTATGAGCAGGATCTGTGGACGGACTGCGGAGACTTCCCCATCAAGCGCTCCGACGGAGCCTGGGCCTATCAGCTGGCCGTGGTGGTGGACGACGCCGCCATGGGGGTCACGGAGGTGGTGCGGGGCCGGGACCTGCTCTCCTCCACACCCCGGCAGCTCTGGCTCTACGAAGTCCTGGGGCTGAAGGCCCCGGAGTTCTACCATGTGCCCCTGCTGCTCTCCTCCGACGGACGGCGGCTGGCCAAGCGGGACGCCGACCTGGACATGGGGGCCCTCCGGCGGCGGTACGCTCCCGACGAGCTGGTGGGGCTGCTGGCCTGCTGGGCCGGGCAGCAGGACGCCCCGGAGCCCATTCCGGCCGCCCAGCTGGCCAAGGTCTTTGACTGGAGCAAGGTGCCCAAAGAGGATATTCCAGCAAAGCTGTAAAAAAAGGTCCCCATCCGCTGGATGGGGACCTTTTTTGTTTCATTCCGGGAGCTTTTTGCATTGCAGATAAAGGATCGCCCCTGCCCGGAGGAGTATTCCAGGCAGGGGCAATTTTTCGGCGCTCTGCGGCGGTCAAAGGCGGGTTTGGGGTGGCAACCCCAACAAGTATCAGACCAGGGAAACAAATGAGCGGAGCGAAATTTGGGCCACGGGTCGATACTTGCTCTCACGTCACGGGAAGCACCGATAAACTGGAAGTTGTAAACATGTTTCGGGGCAACGACATACACATAGCCATTACATTGGTTTCAGATTTTTGTTAAGCCTGTCTACTATCCAAGCAATTCTCTTTTCCCTCCCAGCATCAGTTTTTGCATCAAGATATGCTCGTGTATAAGTTTTCTTTACGGAAAGAGACATAGCTTGAAAATTTGTGTAAGCAGGTTCGTATTCTTTCAGCAGTACGGACAGACAGGCAATCTGTTCCTCCGTAATAATAGCCAAAGGATTTGACGCATCCCACTGGCCGTTCTCTTTAGCCTCCTCTATTTTCTTTCTGCCAAAATCAGTCATAAGTCCCTGTTTTTCAAGGCTTTTTACCAACGCCTTATTCTTCTCTGACCATTTGCTGTTTTCCCTACGCTGAGAGAAATATTTTTTATAAGTCTTATCATCAATTCTTTCAATCTGCCCATCGATCCAGCCAAAGCAGAGAGCTTCTTCCAACGCTTCTTCCGCTTTTACCGTTTTTGGCCCGCCAGCCTTGCCAAACAGAATCCAAATACCGTCATTTGAGAGACAATGCTCATAAAGCCACTTGCGGAACTCTTCTCTGGTAGCAAATTGCACCATTTTACTCACAGAATGTCCTCCTTAGCGGTTTTCACCCTCTTAAAAAGCACAAATTCCAGTTTGTCTGCCTGTTCCGGATAAGTACAGTATAGTAGAAACCAGTTTTCAAGAGGCTTATTTCTTTTTTCGGAATAGAGGGGCGGCTGTCAATTCGACAAAGTTTTGTTTGTGATACTTTACCGTACATGAGCATTAGCGCATGGTGTACAGCACCACGGCGGCTTCGGCGCGGGTCATGGGGGCGGTGGGACGGAGGGTGCCGTCCTCATAGCCGTTGATGACCCCACGGCCCACCAGGCTCTCCACGTAGCTCCGGGCCCAGTCGGGGACGTCGGCGGCGTCCGTGAAGTCGGTCAGGTCGTCCACCGTGCCCCCCTTCTCCAGGGTCAAGCCCAGGATGGTCATGACCTCGCTGCGGGTGATGCCCCGGAGGGGATGGGCATAGAGGGCGTCGCCCTCCTGACTGCCGGCCAGGATACCCTCGGCGTACACCGCCTTCAGATAAGGCAGGGCCCATTCGGGGATCTCCCCAAGGTCGGTGAAGGGGAGATCCACCTCATCATACCGGCTCACGTCCAGGCCCAGCCACAGGCACACCATGGTGAAAAACTGACCACGGGTCAGGGTACCGGAAGGATCGTAGAGCATCTCCTCCCCCACCGAAACGCCGGAAGAGATCTTCTGCTGATAGAGGTAGTTCACGAAGGAGGAGGCCCAGTGGTCGGTCATGTCGGCAAAGGGGTTGGGAGCCTCTCCAGTCACGGTGATGGAGGCGTAGCCCAGGTTACCGCTCTGGTCACGGGCGGTGACCGTGATCCGGTGGTCGCCCCCCGCCTCATCGGCGGGCAGGAGAGCGGTGAAGGTGCCGGTCTGGGGGTCAAAGGTGCCCCCCAGGGGCTTGCCGTCGTAAGTGGCGGTCACAGCGGTTGGCTCCAGGACGTCGTCCAGATCATCGGCGGCCTGGGCCACCAGGAGGCCGGTCCGGCTCTCCACCACTACGGTGGGGGCCACGGCGTCCTCCACGGCCACGTTGGAAACCGTCAGGTGATCCAGCCAGATGGTGCCGCTTTGATCCCCCAGCCCGTCATCATTGTCGCTGACCGCCCGCACCACCTGGAGCCCGGTGAGGGTATCGGCCCCCTGGGGAATGGTGGTCAGCAGGTGGCGCCAGCCGGTGAAGTCCAGGTCACAGACCCGCACGCTGACGAACTCAGGCTCGGTCCGGGGCAGGTCGGCACCGGTGGGGTCGATCTCCTCCGGGGGGATCTCAGGAGCCGGGATGGAAAACTGGGCCGCCAGGGTGTTCCCCGAGCCGTCTCCGTAGACCCACAGCCCCAGGTAGGTTTCCCCACCCGGAATGGCAAGGCTGGCGGACAGGCTGGCCGTTCCGGCGGCAGGCAGGTCATACTTCACTTGCAGGCTCTGCCACCCGCTCTTCACATAAGTCAGGTTGGTGTTCAGCTCCGCAAAGGCGCTGACATTCTCTGCAAAAGGAGTCTGCTCCCCCTCAAAGTCCTCCAGGCCCAGGATATGGCCGGTGATCTTCACGGGGATAGTGAGACTGGCCGTTCCGGCTGTGACGGTCAGCTCCCCCTCGGTCATGGTCTCCCCGGCGGTGAAAACACCGTCGGGAGTCACGGTGCCCACCGCGGGATCGCAGGTCCAGGTGTAGCAGTCGTTCTGGCTGAGCAGGTCCAGGTTGCGCCACCTGGCCGAGGCCCGGAGGGAGACCGACTCTCCCGGCTGGAGAGCCAGGACGTTCACAGGAAGGCCTGTCTCCCCCTGCTCCAGGCTCACCTGGTCCGGGTCCCGGATCACGGTGATTTGGGCCCGGCCGGTCAGCTCCCCGGACCGGCCGGTGATGAGGGCCTGGGCGCTCCCCACCTTGGTGGTGGGCACGCCGCTGCCGGCGGTAAAGACACCTTCCTCCACATGTCCGTCCCCCTCCACAGTATAAACCGGGTCAGAGGCGGGGTCCATCCGGCGGTAGCCCGTATCCACCTGCCAGGCGGTCAGGGGCAGGCGGGTCCCGGCCAGCACCAGGGCGTTTCCGGGCTCCAGTTGGAGGTAGGCCGGCTCCCCGGTAGCGGTCAGGGCGGTGGTGAGGAAGATGGCGTTGGTGATCTTCCTCGGCTTGCCGTCACGGGGGGTGTTGACCAGGTTGAAGCTGTCCTCCTCCGGACGGGTGGCCCCCAGGGTGGTGGAGCCGCCACCGTCCAGGCAGAGGGCGTCCACGCAGCCCAACTCCAGAAGCCGCTGGGCCGCCTGGGTGAGGCTCATGCCCACGCTGCTGCCGGGGATGCGGCCGTCCAAAGTATAGAAAAGCACGGTGCCGTCGGCCTTGATTCCGATGGCGGTGCGGGCGGTCTGCTGCTTCCATGTGGTGTCGCTGCCGCTGGGGGCGGCACAGACCTGGCCGCCCTCCAGCAGCCGGTAAAGGCCGCCGATGGCGGTGACCGCCTCCTCCCACTCGGTGTCGGAGGTCACCGCATCGATCTCCACCCGGTCCCCCGGACTGAGAGCACGAACCTTCTCCAGGAGGGCGGCGTCCTCACCGCCGTTGACGCTGATGACATAGCACCCTTCGGGGATGGTCCCCTCTTTGCCCGTGGTCTCCCGGAGCTCTACCACCTCACAGGCCACACGGCTGCCGATTTTCAGCTCCTCCGACCAAGGGAGGTCCCCCACCGTCCGGGACTCTTCCTCGGGGGTACGGGTGGGGTCCAACTGACTGTAATCAGGCTCCGCCACAGGCAGAGGGCGCAGGATCACATCCACGCCGAGCTGGGTGTTGCCAGTAGAGGTACCGATGTCCCCCGTGAGGAGAACGGGGCCGCCCCCCTCGGCCGTGGTCTTCCGGATCTTGTTGAGCCCGCCCGTGAGGGCCAGGGTCTCCTCCCCCCACCGGGCAGTGAGCCGGAGGCTGGGCTGGCCGATGAAAGCCGAGCCGTCGGCCCGGAAGCCCACAGCGTAGACATAGGACGAGGAGGAGCGCAGGACCCCGTCGGTGACCACCAGGCCCAAAGGCTGGCCCGAGGAAACCACATAAAAGTCCCCGTTGACGCCCCCCACCACGCGTTTTCCCTGCTCCTCCAGAGCCTGGGCCATGTCGGGAAGGGTCTGCTGGGAATAGACCGTGTCGCCGTAGACCACCGTGGGGGTCACGTCCTCATTGGGCACATATGTAAAATACCGTTCGGTCCGCAGGTCCCGATAGGTGTCACTCCAAAACCAGCCCTGGGTCAGCTTCACGCCCGCCGAGAGGGTCTCCTCCCCGCTGTGAAGGTCCCAGCCCAGGGCGTCCGAGGCCAGGGCGGCCTGCCCCGCCGCCAGGCTAAAGGCCAGCGACAGGGCGATGATTCTTTTCCAGATATGCTGTTTCATAGGTTTCTCCTGCCCCGTTCCGGGGATCTGTTTTACTGCTGTTTCCGTAGTTTTCCCTCGGCCCGCAGCCGGGGGAGGGTCTTCTTCAGGGTACCGACCTCCTGAACGGCCATCAGGTCCCCGATGAGCTGGTTGGACACCAGAAAGCCCTTGGGCGTGAGACACCAGCGGTTCTCCTCCTTCACGGCCCAGCCCTGGTGCTCGTACTCCTCCAGCTTCTGCTCCAGGGGGTCGAAGTTCATGGAGAACTCCCGGCGGTACTCCCATTCCTCAATGCCCCGGGTGGTCCGCAGACGGAGCATCAGATATTCACCGCCCCGCTCCCGGTGGGGAATGAGCTGGTCCTCCTCAATGACCCGGCCGCCGTTCAAAATGCCCATGATATACTTGTCCAGGTCCCGGACAAAGGAGTAGCGCCGGCCCCCGAAGTCGGAATGGGCGCCGGGGCCGAAGCCAATGTAGGGCCGGCTCATCCAGTATTTCAGGTTGTGCCGGGACTGGAAGCCGGGGCGGGCAAAGTTGGAGATCTCGTACTGGGGGTAGCCTGCCTGACGGAGACGCTCCACCGTCCAGAGGTACATGTCGGCCTGGACATCGTCGTCGGGCAGGACCTCCCCCCGCATGACACGGCCGTCCAGGGCTGTGCCGGGCTCCACCTTCAGGCCGTAGCAGGAGAGGTGCTCGGGCTCCATGCTGAGGGCGGCCTCCAGGCTTTTCTGCCAGGTGGTCATATCCTGGCCGGGCAGGCCGTAGATCAGATCCAGAGAGAGGTTTTTGAACTTCACCTTGCGGGCCCACTGGACGGCGCTGACCACCTGGGAGAAATCGTGGAGCCGGTGGACGGCGTGGAGTTCGGCGTCGCAGGCCGACTGCATCCCCAGGGAAAGCCGGTTGACCCCGGCCCGGCGGATGGCCCGGAGGAACTTCAGGTCGGCGCTCTCGGGGTTGGCCTCGCAGGTGATCTCGGCGTCCCTGGTCACGCTGAAGCGTTTTTTGATCTCCCCCAGCAGGGCGGAGACCCGCTTGGCCCCAAAATAGCTGGGGGTGCCGCCGCCGATATAGACCGTGTCCACTTGCCAGCCCTTGGCCAGGGGGGCGGTCTCCCTGATATGGGCCACAAGAGCCTTCAGGTAGTCGTCCATAGTCCCCTCCCGCTCGGGCAGGGAATAGAAGTCGCAGTAATCACACTTAGCCTTGCAAAAGGGAATGTGGATGTATACGCCCAGCTTTTCAGCCACGAAAGACACCTCTTCTCGCAAAATAGAAATCCGCTGAGGAAGGATAACACGTTATTAGTATACTATATTTTTTGTCAGTTGGAAAGAGGGAGTTTCTGTGGTATAATAGCCGCAAAGCGGCTATTATACCTGATCAATTAAATGCGCCACAACAGCGCTTTGCGCCTGTGGTACATTCGCCGCAGGCACCTTGGAAAAGGAGGTGAGGTCCCACGCGGTACCTGGAGTTCCCGGTCACGCCCCAAGAGGAAGGAAAGCGGGTGGATTCCATCCTGAAAAGCCACGGGCTGGCCACCTCGGCCATCCGGCGGGCCAAACGCCGGGAAAAGGGCCTCCTTCTGGACGGAGAAGCCATCTACACCAGCTATCCGGTGAAGGCCGGGCAGGTGGTGGCCATTCTGTGCGACGACAGGGCCCCATCGAACATCGTGCCCAACGAGGGTCCGGTGGATATTCTCTACGAGGACGAGGACCTGCTGGTGGTGGACAAGCCCGCCGGGCTGGCCGTCCACCCCTGCGCCGGGAGCTGGGAGGATTCCCTGGGGGCCCGGCTGGTCCACTATTACCACCAAACCGGGCTGGAGGCCGATTTCCACCCGGTCCACCGGCTGGACAAAGGGACCTCGGGACTGATGGCGGTGGCCAAGCACCCCTCGGCCCAGCATGTGCTCACCGCCGCCCTCCATTCCGGGAGGTTCCACCGGGAGTACCTGGCGGTGTGCAAGGGCATCCCCTCCCCCGCCGCCGGGGTCATCGACGCCCCGCTGGGACGGAGCGATGACTCCTACATCCGGCAGGAGGTCCGCCCCGACGGCAAGCCCGCCCGGACCCATTACGAGGCGCTGGAGACCGGAGAACGGTTCTCCTTGCTCCGGCTGGTGCTGGAAACCGGGCGGACCCACCAGATCCGGGTCCACATGGCCTACGTGGGCCATCCGCTGGCGGGGGATTTTCTCTACGGCACCGAGGAGCCGGAGCTCATCTCCCGCCCCGCCCTCCACTCCCACCGACTGGAGCTGACACAACCCTTCACCGGGGAAAAGCTGGCCTTTGGATCCCCCCTGCCCGGGGATATGGCAAAGCTGGTGGACCAATAACACGGAAAAGGCGGCCCGGATGGGCCGCCTTGTTGCGTTCAGTCCTCTAAGACAGGGTAGTCGTCGCTGTCTGTGTAGTGCCACCATTCTTTCTGGTAGCCACGGAAGCCCTGGGCGGCCATGGCCTCCTCCAGAAGGCGGGCATAGCCGGCTGCCTCGTCGGACACATCGCTGTAATCCCGGTCGGCCAAAGCGGAGAAATCATCGAAGCCGGAGGGCATGGGAAGCTCCTCCCCGTCCGCGGTCACCAGGGTCAAATCCACCGTGTTGCCCCGGCTGTGGTTGGAGCCACCGGTGTTGGGATCGGCCACATAGTTGGGGTCGGGGCAGATCTCCCACAGGGCGAACTGGGCACTCAACGGACGGTAGGCGTCCCAGATCTTCAGGCTGTAACCCTGCTCCAGCAGGGATCTCTGCACCTCGGCCAGCTTCTTTACCGTACCGTAGCGGAGCTGGGGTACGGTAAAGTCATAGACCACCTGGCCGGTAAAGTTATCCTCGGTGGCGTATTTCAGGTCGATATACAAGCTGGGGATGTATGCCGGAAGGTCCACCAGGTCCTCGGGCCGGGGCTCAGGGGTAGGTTCCGGGGTGGGCGTGGGGGTCGCTTCCGGGGTAGGCGACGGGGTGGGAATGGGGGTGGGCGCGGGGGTCGCTCCCCGGACGCAGCCGCTCAGGCTGAGGCACAGCAGGAGCAGAAGAGCGCCAAGACGTTTTTTCTTCATGCGTTTTCCTCCTTTACACCCCGGTCAAATCGAAGGCGGGAACGTAGGCCTCGTCAGCCGCCGTCTCCTCCTGGGTGTAGCCGGGCAGGTCCAGGGCGGCCATGTACTCCTGGGCAGCCCGGATCTCGCTTTTCCGCAGCCTGCGGTCGATCTCGGGAAAGTCAGCGGCCCGGCCCAGGGGGGTATACTGGCTCATCAGGGAGAAATACACGCTCCCCCGGGGGAAGGTTCCGGCCACCCAGTCCATGACGGCCTTAGCCTCAGAGACACCCCCAGGCAGGAGCAGGTGGCGGATCAGGACTCCCCGCTTCAAAAGACCCTCCCCGTCAAACTGGCAGGGCCCCGTCTGGCGGAACATCTCCCGGATGGCGGCGGTGGCCACCGCCGGATAGTCAGGGGCGGTCGAATACCGGGCCGCCCGCTCTGAAGATAAATATTTCAGGTCAGGGAGATAGATCTGGACCCTGCCCTCCAGCTTTTGGAGGGTCTCCGCCGACTCATAGCCCCCGCTGTTCCACACCACGGGGACGCCCAGAGGCTCCGAAAGGGCCTCCAGGATGGCGTGGGTAAAGTGGGTGGGGGTCACAAGGTCGATGTTGTGGGCCCCCTGGACAATAAGCGCGCGGAAGATCTCCCGCAGGCGCTCTCCTGTCACAGGCTTTCCGAAGCCGGCCTGGCTGATGGAGCTGTTCTGGCAGAAGACACAGCGCAGGTTACAGCCCGAGAAGAACACGGTGCCCGCCCCCCGTGTCCCCGATATGGGAGGCTCCTCCCAAAAGTGGAGGGCAGCACGGGCCACCACGGGCTCCGCGGGCATGGCGCACACCCCGCCAGGGACCGAAGCCTCCCGCCGGGCGCCGCAGGACCTGGGACATTGGGTGCAGACCATGGCGCTCTCCTCCTTTTGACCACAAAAAAGCGCCGCTTCAACGCGGCGCTTTTTGCGCGTGGGATTCCGGGGTAAAATTACTCGTCGAAGTTGCTGTTCAGCAGTTCGATGAGGCCTTCCACAGCCTCCTTCTCGTCGACGCCGTCGGCAATCAGGTTGATGGAAGTTCCTTTGACGATGCCCAGAGACAGAACACCCAGCAGGCTCTTGGCGTTCACCCGGCGCTCGTCCCGCTCCACCCAGATGGAGCTCTTGTACTCGTTGGCCTTCTGGATGAAGAAGGTGGCCGGGCGGGCGTGAAGACCCACCTGGTTGCTCACAATAGCCTCTTTCATATACATAGCGGTTCCCTCCCAAGCACATTTGCGTCTGTATGATAGAATAACAAATTTGCGTTCAATCGTCAAATGTTAAAATAACCAAAATAGTACATATCCTCCCCCACTTTCCCGGGAGAATACCGAATTTTTGTTTCAGAACCGATCATTTCAGAGTGGCTACCGTCACCCCGTCCTCCCCCTCCCCGTACTTGCCGGGGCGGAATGCGGTCACATAGGGGCTGCGTTTCAGATGCTCCCGGACCTTCTGCCGGACCACCCCGGTGCCCTTGCCGTGGATGATGCGCACCTCACTGAGCTTGCCCATAACGGCCTGGTCCAGGAAGCGGTCCAGCTCCAGCACGGCCTCCTCCCCCGTCATACCCCTCAGGTCCACCTCATAGGAAGCCCCCAGGCTCCGCAGCTCCCGGGCGGCCTTCTGGACGATCTTTTTCACCGATTTTTCGGTCTCGCTCTCGGTGACCCGGACCTCCTCCTGGGTGGCGGTGAGCTTCAGGATCCCGGCCTGAAGCTGGAGGGTGCCGTCCTTCTTCACATCCAGCACGGTGGCGATGGTACCGTGCATTTTCACCAGCTCCACCGAATCCCCCTTCACCGCCGGGCGGGCGGCGGGGGGCGCCTGTTGGGGCTGGGGGACACCCAGCTTATCCTCGGCCGCGTTCAGGTTATGGCGAAGCTGGGCGCGGGCCTCGTTGATGCGCTGGGCGTCCTGCTCCTCCTTGCTCTTTTTTCGCATGTCGTCCAGCTCCCGGAAGGTGTCGTCGGCCGCCCGTCTCGCCTCGTCCAGGATGGTCCTGGCCTCGGCCTGGGCCTTCTCCACCGCCTTGGCGCGCTGCTTTTCCAGGTCGTCCCGGTAGCTTTTGGCCTGGGCCTTCAGCTCCTCGGTCTCCCGCCGAAGAACCCGGGCGGCCTCGGCCTCCCGCTCCATCTCCTGACGCTGGACGTCCAGCTGGGTGAGCACGTCCTCAAAGCGGACGTTCTCGGCACTCACCCTTTGGGAGGCGTGGTCGATCACGTGCTGGGGAAGCCCCAGCCGCTGGGAGATGGCGAAGGCGTTGGATTTGCCCGGGATGCCGATGAGCAGCCGGTAGGTGGGAGCCAGGGTCTCCACGTTGAACTCGCAGGAGGCATTCTCCACCCCGGGGGTGGTCATAGCATAGACCTTCAGCTCGGCGTAATGGGTGGTGGCGCAAACAAGGGCCCCCAGGGACCGTGACTCTTCGATGACGGCGGCGGCCAGGGCGGCCCCCTCCACCGGGTCGGTGCCCGCCCCCAGCTCGTCAAAGAGGACCAGGGTCCTGTCATCGGCCTCGGACAGAATGCCCACGATGTTTTTCATGTGGGAGGAGAAGGTGGACAGGCTCTGGGCGATGGACTGCTCGTCCCCGATGTCGGCCAGGACCCGGTCAAAAACAGCCATTCGGCTGTCCCCCGACACCGGGATGTGGAGCCCGCACTGGGCCATCAGCACCAGCAGGCCCATGGTCTTGAGGGTCACGGTCTTGCCGCCCGTGTTGGGACCGGTGACCACCAGGGTGTCAAAATCCTCCCCCAAACGCAGGTCGTTTTTCACCGCCGTATCCCGGTCCAGGAGGGGATGCCGGGCCCCCTCGAAAAAGATGCCCTTGGACACGATTTTGGGGGCCATGCCCCGCTGGCGGAGGGAGAGCCCGGCACGGGCGAAGATTTCGTCCAGCATGATAAGGAAATCGTGGTCCCGGGCGATATCCTCCCGGTGCCCGGCGCAGTCGGCCGAAAGTTCGGCCAGGATCCGCTCGATCTCCTTCTTCTCTTTGACCTCCAGCTCCCGCAGCTCATTGTTAGCCTTCACCACCCCCATGGGCTCGATGAAGAAGGTGCCCCCCGAGGAGGACAGGTCATGGACCAGGCCGGGAACCTCGTTTTTGAACTCGGACTTGACAGGCACCACGTACCGGCCGTTGCGCTGGGTGATGATGTTCTCCTGAAGGTACTTGGACTGGTTGGAGGAGATCAGCTTCTGCAGAATGTCCCGGACCTTGGAGGCCGAAGCGCGCATCTTCCGGCGGATGTCGGCAAGCTCGCTGCTGGCCGAGTCGGCGATCTCCTCCTCGGAAAGAATGGAGCCCGATATCTTCTCCTCCAAGAACTTGTTGGCGGTGAGGGCGGTAAAGAGGGGGCTCAGAGGGGTCTTCTCTCCCCCGGCGGCGTACTCGATACAGCTCCTGGCACACCGGAGGACGGCGGCGATGTCCAGCAGCTCCCGGGTATTGAGGGCGCCCCCCATATCCGCTCGCTGGAGGGAGGCCGCCACCGGCTTCACCCCGCCAAAGTAAGGCGCCCCCCGGAGAGAGACCATATCCGCGGCAGCCGAAGTCTCGTCCAAGGCCCGGCCCACATCGTCCGGGTCGGTCATGGGGCGCAGGGACAGGCAGCGTGCCTTGCCCTCCTCAGTGACCGCCTCGGCGGCCAGGAGCTCCAACACCTTGGGAAGCTCCAGGGTCACGATGGATTTTTCAAATAGATCGTCTTTCATAATGATACCTCAAACATACATGTGTACACATCAGAGATGCCGCATCTCACAAAAACATACTGCCCACCTGGTAGATCAGAAAACTCATCAGATAGGCCACCGCCACCTGGAAGCAGACCGAGAAGGCGGTCCACTTCCAGTTTTTGGACTCCCGTTTGATCACTCCGATAGTGGCGGCGCAGGGAATATAGAGAAGGCAGAACACCATCATACAGTAAGCGTTCAGTGGTCCAAAGCCCATGCTGGAAAGACCGGCGTGGACCGCCGCCATACCGGCGGCCGAGTTGACATTGGCCACCCGGAAAAGGATGGCGGTGGAGGACACCACCACCTCCTTGGCCGAGATACCGGCGATGATGGCCACCACGATGGGCCAGAACCCCAAACCCGCCGGAGCCATCAGGGGGGCCAGGGCATGGCCGATGACGGCGGCGAAGCTCTCTTCCATGGCGGCGGTGTAGCCCGCCGGGCCGAAGTTCAGCAGGAACCACAGGAGGATGGAGGCGGCGAAGATGATGGTGCCCGCCTTGGTCAGGTAATCCTTCACCTTCTCCCACACATAGACCGCCACCGTTCGGGACGAGGGCATTTTATATTCGGGCAACTCAATGAGCAGGTCGTTTTTCTCCAGGCCGCGTTTCCGCTCCATAGCGTGGATGACCAGAGCCACCAGCAGGGCTACCACAATGCCGATGAGGTACATGGAGTAGGCGGCCGCCATGGCGTATTTCCCGAAGAACAACTGGGAGAAAAGAATGTAGATGGGCAAACGGGCCGAGCAGGACATGAAGGGGGTCACCAGCATGACCTTGAACCGGTCCCGGCGGCTCTCCAGCGCCCGTGAGGCCATGATGGCGGGCACGCTGCACCCGAAGCCCAGCACCATAGGCAGGAACGCCCGGCCCGAGAGCCCCAGCTTACCCATGATGCCGTCCATGATATAGGCTACCCGGGCCATATAGCCCGTATCTTCCAGGAAAGCCAAGGCCAGAAAGAGTATAAAGATGTTGGGCAGCAGGGTCAGGATGCTCCCCACCCCGGCGATGATGCCGTCAGTGATAAGGGCCACCAGAAGCTCCCCCACCCCCCAGCCGGTGAGGGTGTCTCCCACAAAGCCGGAAAACCATTCGATCCCCTGCTCGAAGTATCCCGCCAGGAAATCCCCCACCGTGAAGGTCAGGAAAAAGACCAGGGCCATAATACCCAGAAAGATGGGCAGACCCCACACCGGGTGGACCAGGATCCTGTCGGCATTCTCAGTCAGGGCAGCTTTCTCGGCCCGGTGGACCAGGACCTCCTCCATGATCTCCTCGATAAACTCAAACTTCTGGTTGATAATCTCGGTCTCATAGCTCCTGTCCAGCAGGTCAGGCAGCTCCAGGGGATACTTCCGGGAGATCTCCTCGTCCCCCTCCAGCAGCTTGATGGCGCACCAGCGGTGGTTGGGCAGGTCAGGCCACTTCCGCTTCAGGGCCTCCTTCACTCCGTCGATGCGGAACTCCATAACCTCGTCATAGACCATGGCAAACTGCTCGTGCTTGGCGGCGTGGCCCGTGTTGCCGCCGTGCCACTCATGCTCATGGATGATGGGGTCCCGGCGGGGCGCCTCGGCGTGGTGGGCAGCCGCGTGCATCAGCACCTCCAGGCCGGTCCGCTTCCGGGCAGACACCGGGATCACCGGGGCGCCCAGCATCTCAGGCAGGCGGTGCAGGTCGATCTCCATCCCCCGCTTCTGGACCACGTCCATCATGTTGAGGGCCACCACCACCGGCTTACCCAGCTCCAGAAGCTGGAGGGTCAGGTACAGGTTCCGCTCCAGGGCCGAGGCATCCACCACGTCAATGATCACATCCACCTCGTCCGAGAGGATGAACTCCCGGGAGACCTGCTCCTCCATAGTGTAGGAAGTCAGGGAGTAGGTCCCCGGCAGGTCCACCAGACGGATGTTCAGGTCGTGGTCCTTCATGGTACCCTCCACCCTCTCCACCGTGACGCCGGGCCAGTTGGCCACCTTCAGATTGGCGCCTGTGTATGCGTTGAAGAGGGTAGTCTTTCCGCAGTTGGGGTTGCCGATGAAGGCTACTGTCAGATCCTTTTTGGCCATCTTACATCACCTCGATCTTTCCCGTGATGCCCCGGCCCATGGCCAACCGGGTGCCCCGGACCTTGACCACCATGATGCCCCGTCTTTTATTTTCCAGTACCAGTACCCTGGTGTCCACCGTCATACCCAAGGCCTCCAGCCGGTGTTCCACCTGCTCTGGCAGGTCCATTGCCTTCACCGCGTATTTCTCGCCCGGTTTTCCCTTGTCTAAAGTCATATGTAATGCGCCTCTTTATACCGTAATACTTTTATAAAAATCCAGTGTCCTAAACCCCCGCTCCAGCTGGGTAAGCAGAAAGCTCTCGGCCGCGTTGGCGAACAGCTCCATGCTGCCCGGGGGCAGGGTGAAGGAGAACAGCCGCTTGGGGTCTCCCCCGGTCACGTGGCGGACGGCGGCCAGGGCGGCCCCATCCAGCGGCATGGAGATCCCCTCCTCCCCCAGCTCGGAGCGGCACTCGGCACAGTGGAGCACCCCCTCGGACAGGTTGAGCCGGGGCCGCTCAGGGGCAGCCTTTCCGCAGACCGCGCAGGCATCCACCATGGGCTCGTAGCCCTCCAGGGCGGTCAGCTTGACCTCAAAGGCCGCCTTCACCAGCTCGGGTGGCTTGCCCAGCTTGTCCAGGGCGTACAGGGAGTTGAGGAGCAGGCTCAAAAGCCCCGGGGTCTCCACCCCCTCCTCGGCCACCGCCTCGGTGACCTCGGCGAAATAGGACCCCAAGGCCAGCTTGGACAGATCCTCCCGCACTCCCCGGAAGTCGTTGAGGGTGGCCGTCTCCTTCAGGCTCAAACGGTCCTGATAGTCGTACAAGGTCATTTCCGAGAGAACCAGAAGCTGGCTCCCCGCCGCCAGCGGGCTGTTCTTCCTCCGGCAGCCCTGGGCCTTGACAGTGCGCTTGCCCTGGCCCTCTGCCAGCACGGTCAGAATTTTATCGGATTCTTTGTAATCGACTTCCCGGAGGACAATTCCCCGGCAGACGGTGTGTGCCAAATGTCTTCCCCTCCTCGGTCCCGCAGCGCACAGTACAGACTGTACATCTCGGGCAATCCGGTCTTTTGGAACAGCTCCCAGGCTTCCTTCTCGTTCATGTCCAAACCTCCCTCTTTTGAGGTTAGCTTGGGCCGCCCAAGGCAAAATCATGTCAGGAAAAATTTACGTCATTACAGGCCGAGGGACGTCATTCGGCTTCGCCGAATTTAGGAGCCCGAAGACTGAGGCCGTGCACGTCCCAGGCGTATTGTGCCGTTGGCACAAAGCGCCCCTTAGTCCTCCCGGTACCCCATAGTATGGACAAAATTCAGATTGTCCCGCCAGTTTTCCTTCACCTTCACCCAGGTCTGGAGGAAAATTTTGGTTCCCATGAACTTCTCCATATCCTCCCGGGCCATGGTGGAAATCTTTTTCAGCATGGCGCCCCTTTTGCCGATGATGATGCCCTTATGGGAATCCTTCTCGCAGTAGATGGTAGCGTCGCACTCAATGACCCCATCCTCCCGCTCGGCAAACTTGGTCAGCTCCACCGCCGTGCCGTGGGGCACCTCCTTGTCCAGGCACAGCAGCAGCTTCTCCCGCAGGATCTCGGCGCAGACCTGCCGCTCGGGCTGGTCGGTGACCTCTCCCGCCGGGAAAAGCCAGGGCCCCTGGGGCAGATAGCCCTCCAGCAGGTCCAGAAGGCCGTTCACCCCGTCCCCCTCTTTTGCCGAGATAGGCATGACGTGGGCAAACTGGTAGTCCTGGGTGTAGGCGGCGATGACCGCGAGGAGCTTCTCCTTCTCCACCGTGTCGATCTTATTGATGACAAGGACAGTAGGGATTTTACGGCGCTTCAGCTCCTCCATCAGCTCGGCCTCGGGCCCGCCCACATTGGGGATAGGCTCCACCAGCAGGAGCGCGGCGTCCACGTCGGAAACGCTCTGACGGACCACCTCCACCATGTAGTCGCCCAGCCGGGTGCGGGCCTTGTGGAGTCCCGGCGTGTCCATAAAGACAAACTGGCTCTCCCCCCGGTCCACCACGGCGCAGATGCGGTTCCGGGTGGTCTGGGGCTTGTTGGAGACGATGGCGATCTTCTCCCCCACCAGAGCGTTGGTGAGGGTAGACTTGCCCACGTTGGGCCGGCCCACAATGGCGATCATACCAGCCTTGGTCTTTGGTGTGTTCATTTTAGGTGATCCTCCTTGTTCAGAGCAATTCTATTCGCCGTGGTAGTTGAGGTCATACCACAAAAGTTCTCCGCCGTAATAAGCGTCTATTATAGCAGCTATTTCATCGGGAGCATGATAAGCCTCCCGGTAGATTTCCCGCCATTCCCCATCGGCAGGTTCTTCCACTACAATCTCCTGCCGGATGGTTCCATCTTCCAATGTTTCTGGGTAGAGAAGCCCAATTCTACGGGCCGGAACTAATGTTTCGTTCTCCCATTGAAAAATCTCCACCGTTCCTGATGAGCCAGCTCCATTTGTAAAATTGTAAATTCTCTTTTCCTCTTCGTCGATCACTAAATCGCCCAAAAATTCTTTCTCCGACACAAACTGTCCCTGCTCTTCATTCCAAACATATAACCCGGAATTGTCATTTTTCGCACCCAAAAACCATGTATAGCAAAAATCCATGTACCTGTCAAAGTTGGCATCCAGCAATTTGTGAGAACGTGTCGCAACGCCCTTTTGTTCTATGGTCTGGATTGGTTCTGTCAAATCGGAGTTTTCCCAAACAGAAAGAATCGAAGTGTATTCATCTTCTCCCTCCTTCTGCATCTCCACTGTCACCAACACCGTGCCCAGCTTGCCCCCGGTGGGGACTTCAAAAGCATCGTGGGTATCATCGATGGGAAAGCCCCAGAGTTCTTCGACCTCTTCCGTCGGTTCCGACGCCGGAATCAGCGTAGGCTCCGGGGTTGAAGTGGGCGTTGGAGTAGGCGTCACCACTGGCGTTTCGGCCCCAGGGGCAGAACATGCCGCCAGCAATACAAACCCGGCCAAAAGCAAAGATATGGATTTTTCTTTCTTATGGGACAACATATTCATCCTTTCCTTATCACCCGCGCCAGTCCCCTCCTCACCCACTCCACGATCTGGGCCGCCAGAGCCGAGCAGAGGAACACCGCCGGGACCATCACCGGGAACCAAACCAGCCTGTCCAGCATACCGGGGACCCTGGCCGTCAGGATGGGATAGAGGGCCATATCGAAGCACCAGGACAGCAGGTAGATCCCCAAAGAGAGCCCAGCGCATTTTCCCACGATCCACCGGAGCCAGCCGGGGGCCTTCTCCATCGGGATCTGCCGCAGGAGCAGGAAGAGCAGAAATGCCTCGGCCACCACGAAGGGACCGCCGTAGTCCAGGATCCGCCCCCACACGAAAACGTGGGCGGGGTTATAGACGCCGATCAGGTAGGCCGTCCCGCCCGCCAGCGCCGTGACCGCCAGCAGGGCGGCCACGGTCTTTTTCCAGTCAGGCCGGGGCTGATACTCCCCCAGCCAGGCCCCCAGGAAATAGTAAAGCAGGGGGTAAAACCCCGCCCACCAGCCGGGCAGAACGTTCCCCAGGTCATTGGCAACGGTGGGCAGGATGTTCCCCAGATCGTTGGTAACTGCGGGCAGGGTGACCAGCACCAGCAGTGTACCGATGAGGGCCAGCCTGCCCCTTTTTCCCTCCAGCCCCTTCCAGATCAGGTTCAGAAAAGGGATCAGAAGAAAGAGTCCGATGTACATTTCGATATACCACCCGTAGGGGGCGGCGGTGTAGCCCAGCAGCTCCTTCCACACATCCCCCAGACGCAGGGTCTCCCCACCGCATGCCCGAACCCCCAGGCACACAAGGCCGCAGAGCAGGTAGGTCATCAGGATCCGGACAATGCCCCCGTAATACCGCCGGGAAAGCTCCTTTTTCCGGCACAGATACCCGGTGAGCAGCAGAAACAGGGGCACGCAGGTCATAAAGCCCATCCGCATCATGCACATCAGGAGCATCCGCTTGCCCACCATGGGCTGAACATAAAACCCGATGCGGGAGAAAAAGTGGACCGACAGCACCAAGAAGGCCGCTGTTGCCCGGATCAGGTCCAGCCCGGGATCCCGGGGCTTTTTTACCTCTGTCATGCCGTCATCCCCTTGCGATCCCCAGCTTGTCCAGGATGAATTCCTCCCGCTCCCGCATCTGGGCCTTCATGGGGCCGTCGTCCATGTGGTCATAGCCCAACAGATGCAGGATGGAGTGGACCGCCAGGTAGGCGCACTCCCGCCGGGGCCCGTGGCCGTATTCCTCCCCCTGGCTTTTCACCCGGTCCAGGTTCAGCACCATGTCCCCCAGAGGGATCAGGTGGGTGGCCGGGTCGGCGTCCTTCTCCGAAGGCTTGTCCCCCGGCTTCAGGTCAAACATGGGGAAGGAGAGCACATCGGTGGGGGCATCCACCCCCCGCTCGGCCAGATTGATGGCCCGGATACCCCCATCGTCGGTGAAAAGGATGTTGATCTCGCAGGGCTCGGCCAACCCTTCGGCGGCCAGAGTGGCGGGAATGACCTCCCACAGCAGCTCCTCGATTTCAGCAACGTTCTCCTCCAGGTCGGAGGAAAAAAGGATCTCATGGTTCATTTCCTATCCTCCCGTTTGCCCCTTCGCTCCTCGTCCTGTTCATACGCCTTAATGATCCGCTGGACGATGACGTGCCGCACCACATCGGCCCCGGTGAGGGTACAGATGGCGATGTCCTCCACGCCTTTTAAGACCCGCATAGCCTCCCGCAGGCCGCTGACCTTCTCGGTGGGCAGGTCGATCTGGGTCACGTCGCCCGTGATGACGATTTTCGACCCGAAGCCCATCCGGGTCAAAAACATCTTCATCTGCTCCCGGCTGGTGTTCTGGGCCTCGTCCAAGATAATGAAGCTGTCGTCCAGTGTCCGGCCCCGCATATAGGCCAGGGGGGCCACCTCAATGTTGCCCCGCTCCAGGTACTTCTGGTAGGTCTCGGCCCCCAACATCTCAAAAAGGGCGTCGTAGAGGGGCCGCAGGTAGGGGTCCACCTTGCTCTGGAGGTCGCCGGGCAAAAACCCCAGCCGCTCCCCCGCCTCCACGGCGGGCCGGGTGAGGATGATGCGGTTGACCTCCCCCGCCCGGAAGGCGGCTACGGCGGCGGCCACCGCCAGATAGGTCTTGCCCGTACCGGCGGGGCCGATGCCTAATGTCACCAGGTTCTTGTGGATGGCGTCCACATACCGCTTCTGGCCCAGGGTCTTGGCCTTGATGGGCTTGCCCTTGGCGGTAACGCAGAGCACGTCGGCCGAGAACTGGCCGATCTTGTCCTCGTTGCCCGCCTTCACCAGGTTCAGAATGTAGCGCACGTTCTGCTCGGTGATGCTCTCCCCCCGGCCGATGAGCTTGAGAAGCCCCTCCAAAGCCTTGACGGCAAAAATGACCTTCTCCCCATCTTCGCCTGAGACCTTCAGCTTGCCCTCCCGGCTCACCACGGTCACGCTCAGTTCCTTCTCAATGATCTTGACATTTTCATCCATAGCGCCAAAGAGGTTGACGGCCTCCTCCAGGCGCTCCACCGAAATGGTCTGTTCTACCATATGTTTTCTCCTTTGTATGGTTTCTCTCGTTCCTATCGCAAATCTGAAAGAGCTGGGGCACGTCATTGTCCCTGCGGGACAACGACCATGCCGGCAGACCCAAGGTCTGCCTGGAACCTTCCCAGCTCCTCCTTGCACTCGGCAACGAGCTGAACGGTCAGCATCCCGTTCCCCTCCCAGGCGGTGAAGGAGTGGCTGACCTCCTCCCCGGTCTCCCCCAGCAGCTCGGCGAGCTGTTCCAGCAGCCGCGCCTCCAGCATGGCCCGGGCAGCCTGGGGCTCCACCGGCACGGCGGAGGTCTCGTAGGCCCGGCAGGTCTCCCGCCGGAGGGCCACGGGCAGCACGGTCCCCCCGGGCAGGGTCAAGTTCCATGTCTCCGCTATTTTATCATACTTATCATAGGAAATTCCACCCTTTTCGGAAAAATTGAAGCGCCGGCCCAAAAATGTCAGGGACCAGCCGCTCCGCTCCTCCCCAGTGTAGCTCTTCACCGCGGCCTCCAACGGAATAGAGGCGGTCAGGGTCCGCCAGGTGCGGCCCTCCACCTTGCCCAGGGCCCGCACCGTCATGGGCGGCGGGATCACGTCCCCCACCAGGGGCTGGCCCATCTCCAGGCTCCCCCGGATGAGCACGTCCCCTGCCAACACCGTATCCCCTACGCTCACCGCCGGGTCCCCCGACCAAGCCTCCATCCGGGTGACGATCCCCGGCGCCCTGGCCACGATGTCCCCCTGTAAGGACTCATCCACCATCTCAGGCTGGGCCAGGGCCTCCCGCACCACGATCTGGGCCCGGATGCCGTGGAGATTCACCGTGATCCAGGAAAGCTCCTTCAGGTTGAGCAGCACCTCATTGGTGATGCCCCTCAGGTCCAGGGAGGGCCCGTAGGCCCCCGGCTTGAGCCCCTGACGGCTCAGCTCGGTCAGAATGACCTGGGCAGGGATCCTCTCATTCCCCTCCACCTCCAGCACCAGAACAAACCGGGAGAGGAAGCACACCGCCGCCAGGGCCATGGCCAGCCCCACCAGGAAGGCGTACCGCTTCCGGAACCGGAGAAGGAAAGGGGGCACCCCCTTCTTCTCCCCCGTGGAGACCGTGCAGCCCGTCCGGCCGGCCAACTCATCCAGAGCCTTTCTGTCGGTCCAGGCCACCGTGAGCCGGAGGGTGTGGCTGTCAGGCTGCTCCATGTCCCAAAAGGCCAGCCCCTCCTGGGCGCAAAGGTTCAGAAACCGCTCGGGAAAGGCCCCGGTGACCTCCACCCGGACGCTGCCCCGCAAAAGATTGATGATCTGCCTTGCCGCCATGTTCCCATCTCCTTCTCCCTGAGCACCCTACTCAAGTTCTACCGATGCCACCGTCCCGGTGATGAGCAGCTCGCTGCCGTTCATGGCTTTCAGCTCCAGGCCCTCCCCCTTGACGCGCACGATGAGCTTGCCCCCGCTGACCAGGATCTCCTCCCTCCCGTAGGCCAGGATCCCCTTGTGGTTCTCCATCCGCACCTCGTGCCGGCCGGTGAGCTCCACCCGGGGCAGTCCCACCGTCTCGCCGGGGATGCCGAAGACCTGGGCGGTCTTCTCCAAAAAGCCCTCGTCCTTCCTGCTCCTGTCCATGAAAAACGCCCTCCCATTCCCGCTATTTATATGCGGGAAGGGAGGGCGGTATGAGGGAGGCTATCCCAGCCCCAGCAGAATGAGGATAACGCCGTAGAGCACACTGGCGCTGATGCCGAAGACCAGCACCGGCCCGGCGATGACGAACATCTTGGCCGCCACCCCCAGCACCAGTCCCTCGCTCTTGAATTCCAGCGCCGGGGAGACCACCGCGTTGGCAAAACCCGTGATGGGCACCAACGTACCCGCCCCGGCATGCTTGGCGATCTTGTCGAAGATCCCCAGCCCGGTGAGCACTGCCGAGAGGAGAATGAGGGACACCGACACGGCGGCCGAGGCGTCGTCCTTCTCCAGCCCCCAGGACTGATAGCAGTTCAGCAGCGCCTGCCCCAGAGTGCAGATCAAGCCCCCTACGCAGAAAGCCCAGATACAGTTTTTCAGGGTAGGCGAGGACTTGGATTTCCCGTTGACGTATTTCCCATAATCGGTATTGGTCATATCCATAAAAAAGCCTCCTTTTCCCGGTTATCTTTCCCGGAAAAGGAGACTTCATGCACGAAAAAACGGCCCGGCGGAACTCCGCCGGGCCGCTTCGGTTTTTACATCAGCTTCACGGTGTAGTAGACCGCCGTCACAAAGAGCCAGGCCACCTCCACGGCGCACAGCACCATAATGGGCAGGGCCAGCAGGGTGCAGACCAGCACCGCCAGAGACACGACCGTCCCTCCATAGAGGAAGGTGTAGTTGACCTCCTTGGGCAGGATACGGCGCTTCTCCTCCCGCCACTCCAGGACCCCGTTCCCGGCTTGGAGCTTCCGGCACAGCACGGCCAGGGCCAGCAGGGCCAGCACGGCGCCGATCACATAGAGATAGCAGAAGACCGCCTTGCCGCCCCCCAGGCCCCGATTGCAGACCCAAAGCCCGATGAGGACCACCGCCCCCTGGCAGGAGAGCAGGAAGAATTCCCGCTGATAGAGGTAGTAGAGGATGGCCAGCACAGCCACGGCCAGCACCAGGAAACACATGAGCAGGATCCCCGGCTCGCCGAAGAACTTGGCGGCCAGACAGCCCCCTCCGATCCCCAGCATCATCAGGCACAGGATGATAGGCAAGGTGACGCTCTTCTTCTCCCGCGCGGAACGGACCCAAAGCCAGGCCCCTCCGGCAGCGGCCGCCAGGGCTATCCAGCCGGCCACGGGGATCACTTTCTCCAGCACCAGCCGGAGCTGCAGGGTCTTGGGCCCGTAATGGCACCAGTAGCGGTTGAGCAGCAGGAGCAGGAACTCCAGCACCGCGCCCCCGGCCACCCAGTACAGGATGCGGTTGAGGGCTTCCTCCTCGGCCTTGGCCTTGGCCGCTTTCACTTGTTTCATATTCTTGTTCATGGATATCTCTCCCGAAACACCCGCGCCCTGCGGGTATTGTGTCAAGTCAGTATCGCACACTTGGGATTATTTTACCAGATTTTTCTCCCGTTTGCAACAGAAAAAAATCCGGTTTTCTCCCTTTCAGATTTCTTTCGCATTTGTAAACGTTTTGTTGTTGTTTTTCCCTATCATCATGATATAATGGTATCAAACCGGCAAAACTAACATACCGCAACAACTTGGCGCTTCTGCGGTCTGCGGGCATATCCCCCTGTGCCCGGGCGGTCCCGCCTTATATTCTGACTTGGAAACGAGGCTTTTATCCTATGAAATTACTTCTGAAACGATTTCTCCCCCTGAGCCTGGCCCTGGCCCTCCTTCTGGGCCTGGCCGGCTGCGGAAAAAAAGAACCCGGCACCGCCGGGAGCACCGCCCCCTCGGAGAGCGTGGAACCCACCCCCTCCCCCACCCCCGAGCCTGAGGACACCGCCGAGCCCTACACCCCCGAGGTCCCCCTGGTGGCCTGGGGCAAAAACAAGGTGGTGGAGCACATCTTCTTCCACCCGGTCATCGCCTACCCCCAGTGGGCCTTTCACGACTGCCCCTCCTCCAAGTCCCAGAAGGAGGGCCTGGACGACTGGATGGTGACGGTGGATGAGTACAACAAGATCCTCCAGAACCTCTACGACAAGGGCTACGTGCTGGTCAGCATGAACGACGTGTGGAGCGAGTACACCACCGAGAGCGGCGAAACACGGATGCAGCGCAACACCCTGATGATCCCCGAGGGGAAAAAGCCCCTCATCATCTCCTTTGATGACACCAACTACTACGACTATATGCTGGAGGAGGGCTTCACCTCCAAGCTGGTCATCGCCACCGACGGGGAGATCTGGGCCGAGTGCACCGATCCCTATACCGGAGAGACCTTCCTGACCCAGGATCTGGACGCCATCACCATTCTGGACAAGTTCATCCGGGAGCACCCCGACTTCTCCCCCTTCGGGGTGAAGGGCTGCCTCTCCCTCACGGGCTACCAGGGCATTCTGGGCTACCGCACCAACACCGACTCGGCCCATGCCAATGACGCCGCCTTCGAGGCCAACCGCCAGAGGGAGATCGAAGCCGTCAAGCCCATCATCCGGCGGCTCAAGGAGACTGGCTGGTACTTCGGTTCCCATACCTGGGGCCACATCAACCTGTCCAACAAGAGCCTGAGCTATATCCAACAGGACACCCAAAAGTGGGCCGATGAGGTGGGCAGCCTGGTGGGCCCCACCCAGATCCTGTTCTACCCCCACGGCGCCCGGCCCGACGGGGACCATGACCAAGGGGAGGACTACGGCGAGCAGTTCAAATGGCTCCAGAGCCAGGGCTTCCGCATCTTCGCCAGCGTGGGCACCGAGTCCTACTCCCAGATCAAAAAGACCATCTCAGCCGTGATCTGCGATCGGCTCCACCCCGACGGTAAGACCCTGCGCAGCGGTAAAGCCCGGGAGAAATACCTGAAATTCTATGACGCCAAAGAGATCATCGACCTGGACGTCCGGCCCGACCTGGGCGTGACCTGGTAAAGGAGGAACCTTCTATGACCGACCGTGAACTGGCCGAGCTGGCTTACAACATGCTGGACAAGTCCTACTGCCCCTACTCCCACTTCCCCGTGGGGGCCGCCCTTCTCTGCGCCGACGGCACGGTCTTCACCGGCTGCAACGTGGAGAACGCCGCCTACGGCTCCTGCATCTGCGCCGAGCGTACCGCCCTCGTCAAGGCGGTGAGCGAAGGACACCGGGAGTTTGTGAAGCTGGCCGTGGTGGGCAGGGGGGCCGACCCCTGCTGGCCCTGCGGCGCCTGCCGCCAGATGCTGAACGAGTTTGCCCCCGACCTGGAGATCGTAGTGGGCAACGGCGCAAAAGAGCTGGTCCATACCACCCTCTCTCAGCTCCTCCCCCACAGCTTCGGGCCCCTTTCCCTCTCCTGAGCGGATTTTTTGTATAAATCTCTCCTCATTGGTCTATCCTAACCCCGGGAATCCATTTTGAGGAGGTTTCTTGAAACATGATCATGGATAAGATCGCCTTGGTCCTCGCCATCGTAGGCGGACTCAACTGGGGCAGCATCGGCATCTTCGGCTTCGACGTGGTGTCCTTCCTGTTCGGCGGCGCCAACAGCGCCCTGAGCCGGGTGGTCTACACCTTGGTGGGCCTGGCTGCCATCTGGTGCATTTCTCTGCTGTTCCGCGAGAGCGACCCCGTGGAAGACCGAGGGTAAGCCTTGCCAGCTACAAAAACGCCGTCCGGCCATGAGCCGGACGGCGTTTTTCCTTTTTCGGAAGGGGACCGGTCAGACCCTGCTGCCCCCGTCCCCGCTCCCGGTATCCCCAGGCGGCCCGCTCTCCTCCGTTCCGCCGGGGGAGGCGGGAGCGGTGGGAGAGGTGGGCGTATCGGAATGGTCCCGGTAGCTGTAATCGGGGGCGTCCTCCATATCCGGAGCGATCACGTCGGGCACCCTGTCCACCACGGTCTGCCGGACCCGGGAGCCGGTCAGGGCCTCGGTGATGAGGTTCTGTCCGTAGAGGGTGTCGTAGACGATGGTGCGGTAACGCTTCATGATGGGCTCATACTCCGCCGGGATCTCGCTGGAGGGGTTACCCTCCACGTCCAGGAAGAACCGGTCCCGGTACAGAAGCATCTTCTTCTGGACCATATCCACCCAGGTGTAGTAGAGGGGCTTGGGCAGCCCGGCCCAGTCCAGCATACGGCTGCCCACACTGGTGGTGCTCAGGTTCTCGGGCACCTCCAACTCGGCGCCATAATTGTTCCACACCAGATAGTTGGTGTGGAGCATGGCCTTCATCTCCTCGGGGTTCCAGTCGGTGGTGACGGCGGTGGAAACATAGCCCAGCCGGTCAAAGAGAGTATCGCTCTCGGCCAGATCAAAGTGGGGAGAAGGAAGGTGGTCCCCCATGAAGATCACGATGGTGGGCTCCTCCACCTTGGAGAAATAGTCGATGAGCTTACCCAGGGCGGCGTCGGCATCGTACAGGCCGTGGAGCAGGGAGTCAAAAACCCCCACGTCGGCCTCCTCGGTGATCCGGTCGCTCTCAAAGCCCACCGGAGCGGGGTCGTCGTACTTGGCGCTGCCGAAGGGCATGTGGTTTTCCATGTTCATGCCGAAGAGGAAGATGGGCTTCCCCTCCTCCTTCTCCTCGAACCGGGCGATCATCTCGTCAGCCCAACAGTCGTCGGACACATAGTTTCCGTTGTAGGTGTGGGTATTGTACCGCAGCTCGGTGACAAAATCCTCCCGGAAATAGATGTTCTCAAAGCCGATGGCCGGCAGGTGCTGGACCCGGCCATAAAGCTCGTTGGTGTGGGAGTGGACATAGGTGGACTGGTACCCCTGGGCGGCGAAGGCCCGGACCAGGGAGGGGATCCGCTCATAGGCCCCCGGCGGGGAGATAGTGGTGATGATCTCCTCACCCTGGAGCAGGTTGGTGGACACCCCGGTCAAAATCTCCATCTCGGCCACGCCAGTGCCCCCGGAGAAGGCACAGGTGTAGAAGTCCCCCGCCGGGTACTCCCCTGCCAGAGCGTGGTAGTTGGGCAGCGGGTCGGAGGTGTAGGTCACGTTGGGCAGCCTGGTGGGGTCAAAGAAGCTCTCGGACAGAAGGACCACTACGTTGGGCTTGACTTCGGGGGTGGCCACCCGGCGGGCCCCCGAGGCGATCTCCAGCAGGATCCGGTTCATGTTGTCCTCGTTATACTCGTCGGGCTCCACCAGAACATTGCGCCGGGCGGCCGCGTACATGCCGGCCAGGACCCCCAGCCGGTCGTTCCGCATGGCCTGGTTCTCCCCCTCCTCCTTGTCGTCCAGCAGGGCACCGGTGGCGGGCAGGGTGAGGACCACCACCAGAGCCACCGCCACAGCCCCGGCGGTGAGCAGCCTTTGCCACCAGGGGATCTGAATCACGGGCCGGTTCCAGAGAAACACCAGGAACAGAAGGGCCAGGGCGATGAGAATGGCGATCCAGGTCCCCTGACCGATGTCCGCGTCGGGACCCAGGAACCCGGCGATCTGGGCGGCCTGACCGATCATGGCCAAGTCGCTGAAGAGCAGAGGGACCCCGTTCACCGCCAGCTTCAGATGGCTGGCGATGGACAGCAGGAAGCAGGGCACCATGGTGCACAGCACCCCAAACAGCAGGCTGGTGGTCAGCCGCTCCAGCAGGATCTGGACCAGCAGGAGGACCACATAGGTCACCACCGTCGCCCAAGGCTGGGCCAGCATCCATTCCCAGGCCGCCGGGACCGACTGGAGCATGATGAGCTGGCAGAGAAAAACCGTGGCCAGGGGCGCAAAGGCGCAGATCGGCCCCCGGGCCCCCCGCTCGGTCCGGCGGTACCAGCGCAGATTCTGTTGTCCCGCCTCCCGCATCCCCATGTGCTCTTCTCCTCGTTTTCGACATTCGACAGATTAACAACCAAACTATTTTACCAGTTGATAAGAGTGTTGTCAATGCGGCGGGGGGTTACACAAACCTTAAAAATTCTCCCCATCAAGCCCCACCGGATTTTGCGGGGCATGACCTATAAATTTGTTGCTGAGCGGCCGGGGGCGAGCCGCCCGGCGGCTGTTTTATTTGCCCTGTTTTACTTGATGAACGGGCTCACACCCGCTTCCAGGTGGTGCCCTCCTTGGTGTCGATCAGCTCGATACCCTGGGCCTTCAGCTCGTCCCGGATCCGGTCGGCCTCGGCCCAGTTCTTGACAGCCTTAGCCTGGGCCCGTGCCGCCACCAGGGCGTCGATGGCGGGGTCGCTCTCCCCGTGGGGCGGGGCGGCCTCCTTCTCCTTGAGAGCGGCGGCGTGGCCCAGCAGGTCCAGACTCAGTACCTGGTCAAAGTCGGCCACCAGGGCCCGCTTGGCGGCGCCGCTCAGGTCGGCCTTCAGCACATCGTAGAGGGCGGTGACCGCCAGGGAGGTGTTCAGATCATTGTCCAAAGCGGTCTGGAACTGTTCCAGATAAGGTTTCATAGCCGCCTCGTCGGCCTCCCCCTCCTCGTCCAGGGCGGCGATCCGCTTCACCAGCTTGTCGTATGCGGCGGCGGCATTGTCCAGGTTCTCCCAGGTGAAGGTGAGGGCCTTGCGGTAGTGACTCTGGAGGCAGAACAGCCGGTAGACCAGGGGGTCATACCCCTTCTCCTCCAGGAGGGAGACGGTGAGGAACTCCCCCTTGGATTTGGACATTTTCCCACCTGCGGTGTTCAAATGCCGGGGATGGAACCACTGGGCGCACCACTCATGGCCCAGATAGGCCTCGGACTGGGCGATCTCGTTGGTGTGGTGGGGGAATGCGTTGTCGATGCCGCCGGCATGGAGGTCCAGATACTCCCCGCAGTATTTCATGGAGATGCAGGAGCACTCGATGTGCCAGCCAGGGTAACCTACCCCCCAGGGGGAATCCCATTTGAGGGCCTGATCCTCGAACTTGCTCTTGGTGAACCAGAGGACAAAGTCGTTCTTGTTGCGCTTGTTGGTGTCCTCCTCCACGCTGTCCCGGACTCCGGTCTCCAGGTCCTCGGCATCATGGTCGTTAAAGACATAGTACTTCTCCAGCCTGGAGGTGTCAAAGTAGATATTTCCCCCGGCCTGATAGGCGTACCCGGTCTCCAGCAGCCTGGTGATGACCTGGATATACTCCGGGATCATGCCGGTGGCGGGCTGGACCACGTGGGGATAGCTGCAGCCCAGCTTGACAAAAAAAAAAAAAAAGGCGTCGGTGTAGAACTGGGCGATCTCCATGACGCTTTTGTGCTCCCGCTTGGCCCCCTTGACCATCTTGTCCTCCCCGGTGTCGGCGTCCGAGGAAAGGTGCCCCACGTCAGTGATGTTCATGACCCGCGTCACCCCGTAGCCCTCCCATCGCAGGGCCTTCTCCAGCACGTCCTCCATGATGTAGGTCCGCAGGTTGCCGATGTGGGCAAAATGGTACACCGTAGGCCCGCAGGTGTAAAAGCTCACCTTGCCCGGCTCGTGGGTCTTGAAGGGCTCCTTTTGGCGGGTCAGGGAATTGTATAGCTGCATGGTGTTCATTTTGAGCTCTCCTTTCGTTGCAAAAACGCCTCCCATGCCCTTTGGCATGAGAGGCGTTTGATACGCGGTTCCACTCTCGTTTTCACTCGAAGGCCGGTAACGGGGCCGAACCGTGGGGCATTGCCCCCAACGCTCCCGGATGCAATTCACGTCCAGACCTTCCCTGGTCCCGCTCTCAGCCGATGGCGGATCCTTTCTGTCGGGGGCTTCTGTCCGCTACTTTTCCGTTCACAGCACTTGTTTTCTTCCTCAGTATATTAGCATTTTGCCGGCGTGGTGTCAAGTATTCTCACAGGTTCTTCCAGTCGATACAGTCCTTATTCTTGATAAAGTACTCCACCCCGGAGTAGACGGTGGTGAGCACAATGACCCAAATGCACAGCTGGTCCACCAGCGCCGGGACCTTCAGGTGCATGACGCACAGGCCGATCATGGTGGAAGCAGTCTTGACCTTCCCCGACCACCCGGCGGCGATGACCCTGCCCCCCTCCACGGCGATGAGCCGCAGGCCGGAGACGGCAAACTCCCGGAAGATGACGATGACCAGCGCCCAGGCGGGGAACCGGCCAACCGCGCAGAAGCAGACCATGGCGGTCATGACCAGCACCTTGTCGGCCAGGGGGTCCATAAACTTGCCGAAGTCAGTGATCATGTTCCGGCTCCGGGCAATGTGCCCATCCAGCAGGTCGGTCAGGCTTGCCAGAATAAAGACCCCCAGGGCGGCGTAGCTGCTCCACGCCGGGTCCAGCCGCCACATGGCCAGATACACCGGGATCATCACCACCCGCAGCATGGTCAGCTTATTGGCCAAATTCATGTTCAGTCCTCCATTTCTCCCACCAGGTCGCCGTCCTCGGCGCCGGTGATGCGGACATTGACGAAGTCTCCAGCCGGGATGCGTCCGGCGGCAGTAAAGAGCACCCGGCCGTCCACCTCCACCGAGTCGGCATAGGTCCGGCCCACATAGCAGCCCTGGTTGCTGTCAAAGCCCTCGCAGAGGACCTCCATCACAGTCCCAAGGCGGCTCTCGTTGTACTCATCCAGCACTGCCGACTGGAGCTCCACCAATCGGTTCACCCGCTGTTCAGCGATCTCCTCGGGGACCTGGCCGGACATTTTGGCCGCCCGGGTGCCCTCCTCCCGGGAATAGCGGAAGACCCCGGCCCGCTCGATGCGGGTGTCGGTGACAAAGCGGCAGAGGGCCTCGAAATCCTCCTCGGTCTCCCCGGGCAGGCCACAGATGAGAGAGGTACGGAGCACCACACCGGGGATCTCCCGGCGGAGCTTCTCCACCAGAGCGGTGAGCTTTTCCTCGTCACCCCAGCGGTTCATAGCCTTCAAAAGCCGGCCCGAGCAATGCTGGAGAGGGATGTCCAGATACTTGACGATCTTAGGCTCCGAGGCGATGACCCCGATGACCTCATCGTCAAAATGGTCGGGATAGAGGTAGTGGAGCCGGATCCAGTGGAAGGGCAGCTTGCAAAGCTCCCGCAGGAGCTGGGGCAGCCGCTTTTCCCCGTACAGATCTTTTCCGTAGGGCCCGATGTCCTGGGCGATGAGGATCAGCTCCTGTACTCCGGCGTCGGCCAGGGCCTTAGCCTCATCCAGGATGGACTCCATGGGGCGGCTGCGGTAGCGGCCCCGGAGATAGGGAATGATGCAGAAGGCGCAGAAGTTATCACAACCCTCGGCGATCTTTAAGTAGGCAGTATAGCCCGGGCCGGTGGTGAGCCGCGCTCCCTCCTCGGTGGTACACGAAATGTCCCCGAAATACTCCGGCTTCTCCCCCGCCGCCACACGCTCCACGGCGGCGACAATATCGTCGTAGCTGCCGGTGCCCATCATGCCGTCCACCTCGGGCAGCTCCTCCCATATCTCGGCCCGATAGCGCTGGGAGAGGCAGCCGCAGACCAGCAGCTTGCCCAGCTTTCCGGTCTTTTTCAGCTCCCCCAAAGCGATGATGTGCTCGATGGCCTCGCTTTTGGCCTCGTCAATGAAGCCGCAGGTGTTGAGGACGGCCACGTCAGCCCCCTCGGGCTCCCCGGTGACCGTGTGCCCGGCGGCCTGACAGAGGGCCATCATCTGCTGGGTGTTAATCAAATTTTTCGAGCAGCCAAGGGAAATAAAAGCGATTTTCAAGATAAAAACTCCTTATACTTTCATAAACCCACGGCACCCTGCGTTGCTGTCCAAGGTGAACCCCAAAGACTCGTAAAATGCAGCTGTTTTCGGGGTATCGTCGGTAAATAGCTCCATCTGGTACACCTCTGGATAATTCTCCATGAGCGCATGCATCAGTGCCCTTCCGATCCCCTGCCGCTGGTACTCCGGAAGGACCAGAATATCCTGGAGCAGTACAACGGAGAACCCATCCCCTACCGCCCGGAGCAAACCCACCAGCTTGCCGCCATCGTAAGCGCCCAACACCCACAGAGAGTGATGCAGCGCCTTCTCCAGCATTTCAGGCCGGTCGGTGTAGTTGGTCCAGCCCACGGCGGCATAGAGGGGCAAAATCTCCCGGAGGTCAAACTCCGTCATTTCGCGCAGTGTTGTCATACATCCTCCTCGATGCCCGCGCCATAGCGGTTGAGACCCTCCCGGATCTCGTTCCAGTTGTAGCCCCGGCGGGCCAGGGCATCGGCGGCACGCTTCAGGTCCTTCCGGTCGGGGGTCTGTCCCCGGAACCGTTTGACCAGGAAGGAATCAATGCCATCCCCAGGCTCCCGGGCCTCCTCCAGCGCCTCGGGCCAGAGCTCCCGGGGCACCCCCCGGCGGAAGAGCTCGTCCTTCAGCCTATGCTCCCCATATCCCATGGCGGAGTAGTGCCGCACCAGGGTACGGGCGTATTCCAGATTGTTCAGGTATCCCAGATCCTCCAGCCAGTCGGCCACCGCGGCGGCCTCCTCGGCTGTGGCGATGGGCTCCCGCTCGGTCCCGTCCCGCTTTCGGGGAGGCTTGACGGTGAGCTTGTCGATGAGCTCCTTCCGGGACATGGGCTTGCGGGCAATGAGGTCCAGGGCCTTGAACCGGGTCCGGCTCTCCCCTGCCGCCTTTTTCAGCTTTTCCAGGTTCTCCCCAGTCAGCTCCATGCCGGCATAGAGGGCGAAGGCCACCACCTCGTTCTCTGTGACCCGGAGAATGGACCCGTCCTCCATGTGGCAGAGCCAACGCTCCTTCACATGCTGGGAGGGCTCCAGTTTCGTAATTTTCATCTCAAGTCCATCCAAACTGCCTCATCGTGGATCGAGGCCTTTTCAACTGCCTTGTAGAAGCGGACCGACTCGGGGTTGTGAGCCATGACGGCGATCAAGGTCTCCACACCGCGCCCTTTCAACTCCCGGCGCAGCTCGGCCAGCAGGCGTTGAGCCACGCCGCGGTGCCGCGCCTCCTTCAAAACACAGATCCAGTCCAGATAGGCGGTGACACAGTTCGCGTCGCTTCTGGCCGCCAGAATGACAGCGTCGATCCTTCCTATGACCCGGCCGTCCTCCCAGGCCAGCAGAGACACAGCGTTGGTAAAGCGGCCGTCCTCAAAGCTGCGCTCCAGCCGGGCCCGGTAGTTCTCCCCAGCGTCTGCGAAGAAGGTATCCGGTTCCTGCCTGCGCAGCTCGGCCTCGAACTCCAACACGGCGCCGATCCTGTCTTGGGTAAACTTCTCGACTGAGATCATGCCTTCAGTCCTCAAAATCCTCCGCGCTCACGTCCACGGCCCTGCTGGGGGCAGCAGGACGGGCGGAGGCCCGGGGGATCTCCACCGGGGCAGGGACGGGACGGCCGCCCTTGGCCGCGGCGCCCTCGGCCTGTCGCTTGGCCATGCCGGCACGGATATCCTCCTCCAACTGCTCGGCGATCTCAGGGTTCTCCTTCAAATACTGGCGGGCGGCATCCCGGCCCTGGCCGATCCGGGTCTCCCCCATGGAGAACCAGGAGCCGGACTTCTGCACCAGGCCCAGCTCCACGCCCATGTCCACCAGCTCGCCCTCTTTGGCGATACCTTCGCCGAACATGATATCGAACTCGGCCTGCTTGAAGGGGGGCGCCACCTTGTTCTTGACCACCTTGGCCCGGACGTGGTTGCCCACCACATCAGAGCCGTTCTTGATGGACTCCACCCGGCGGATATCGATCCGAACCGAGGAATAGAATTTCAAGGCACGACCGCCGGTGGTGACCTCGGGGTTGCCGTACATGACGCCCACCTTCTCACGAAGCTGGTTGATGAAGATGACGATGCAGTTGGTCTTGGAGATAGCGCCGGCCAGCTTGCGGAGGGCCTGGCTCATGAGCCGGGCCAGCAGGCCCACATGAGAGTCGCCCATATCACCCTCGATCTCGGCCCGGGGGGTGAGGGCAGCCACCGAGTCCACCACCACCACGTCGATAGCACCCGAGCGAACCAGGGCCTCACAGATCTCCAGGCCCTGCTCGCCGGTGTCGGGCTGGGAGATGAGCATGGAATCGATATCCACGCCCAGGGCGGCAGCGTACACCGGGTCCATGGCATGCTCAGCATCGATAAAAGCCACCTCGCCGCCCCGCTTCTGGGCCTCGGCCACGATATGGAGAGCCAGGGTGGTCTTACCGGAGGACTCAGGGCCGTAGATCTCAATGATACGGCCCTTGGGAACGCCGCCAATACCCAGGGCGAAGTCCAGGGCCAGAGAGCCGGTGGGGATGGCCTCCACCACCACGTGACTGTTCTCACCCAAACGCATAACGGCCCCCTTGCCGAAATCCTTCTCAATCTGGGCCAGGGCGGTGTCCAGCGCCTTCTTCTTGTCGGAAGCCTGTCCGGGCTGGGTGATCATGGGCTTTTTCTTCTCTGCCATATTCCATACTCCTCTCGAAAGGCGGAGCCTTTCCATTGATTTACTTTGATTTTATCTTTATCTCTGTCCCATAAATGGGACTTTTCACTCGTTAATGATCCCCGAGACCACCCGTAGGATCCCTTGGGTATCCGGAAGAGAATGGATCTCCTCAAAGCCGTTCTCATCCATCAGGTTCTCCACGTCTTGGGACTGGCCCATGCCTACCTCAAAGAGCAGGTGCCCGCCCAGACGGAGGGCCCCCTTCCACTTGGAGCACACCGAGCGGTAGAAATCCAGCCCGTCGTCGCCGCCATCCAGGGCCTCCCGTGGCTCGTAGTCCTTCACCGAATGATCCAGAGTCAGGATATCGGCCGTAGGGATGTAGGGCGGGTTGCAAGCGATGACGTCAAAATCCCACAGGGCAGGAGAAGGGGGCAGCTTGGCGTCGGCCGACATACAGATGCACCGGTCATTCAGGCCGCACCGGCGGACATTCTGCCGGCAAACCCGGAGGGCCCCCTCGGAGAGGTCGGCCAGCACCACTTTACACCCGGGTACATTGGCGGCCACCGCCAGACCTACACAGCCGCTGCCGGCGCACAGGTCCAGCACCCGGCAGCCTTCCCCCACAGCCCGGGCGGCCAGAATGGCCTGCTCGGCCAGCACCTCGGTATCCATCCGAGGGATCAGCACCTCTCTGGACACGTCCAGATTCAGGCCGTAGAACTCCCACTCCCCGATGATGTACGCCACCGGTTCCCCCTCCAAGCGGCGGTCGGTGAGCTCCAGGATCCGCGCCTCGGTCTGGTCGGAAGCGTACAGGGTCAGGTCCCGGAAGAACTCCTCCCTGGTCTTGCCCGTCACGTAGCAGACGATCTCCCGGGCCTCCAGCTGGGCGTTGGGGATCCCCGCCGCCTTCATCTTCCGCCTAGCGTCCAGATACAGGTTATTGTAGGTGTTGGCCATTCCTATCACTCCCTATTGGTCGGAACCGACCTCTCTCTGATGGGCTATTACCATACCGTAGCCGTAAAGGCTCTCTTCCCTGCCCTTTTCATATCGCTTCATGGCTCGCTGCACCGGCCATATCACCACCCCGTCGGGAAGGCGAACCAAAATATTGATCTCTCCCATGGGGTCGGTATCATCGGTCTCCCATTTGCCGCCCAGGCACTTGCAAAACACCTGTCCCATATAACTGCCGATGGCAAACAGCTGCCTGCCCACCTTGCCGTCCAACAGACCGCCGGGGCGGCACTGGTCCTCAAAAAAGCGGTCCAATACCCGGAAGCTTTCCACCGTGCCGTCCAAGGGATACCCAAACCGCGCCATATTTTCGGCCAGCCAGTCAGCGGCTTTGGGAATATCGTCAGCCAAAGTCGGCGGCTTTCCCATCGTCTTTTTCTGAAAGAGGCTCATGCTTCCCTCCTTACCAGCGGTCCGCCCCTTCGGCCTCGGGCAGGACCTCGGTGAAGGCCTTAATGCCCACCTCGATCATGGAGTCATCGGGCTCGAAGGTGGTGAAGTTCTGGAGCCACATCCCCGGCGCGGTCAGGATCCTGGTACAGGTCCCGTCGTGCCGGCCCACGAAGTGGTTGAACTCGTAACTCACCCCCACAATGAGTGGCAGCATGGCCATATGGATCAAAAACCGCAGGAAGGGATTGCCGACCGGCCAAAGCCCGAAGACCACGGTGGACACCAGAATGGAGACGATGATGACCACGAACAGGAAGCTGGTACCGCACCGGGGATGGTGCCGGGGCTGCTTCCGCACATTCTCCACCGTCAGGGGAAGGCCATTCTCATAGCAGAAGATAGTCTTGTGCTCGGCCCCGTGGTAGGAAAAAACCCGTTTCATCTCCCCCATCCGGGAGCAGAAGGCCAGATAGGCCACAAAAATCACGATTTTCAGCAGGCTTTCGGCCAGGTTGCGGATCATCATGGAGTCGGTGACCAGTGTCACCGCCGTCCCCAGCATGGTGGGCAGAAAAAAGAACAGGAAGACCGACATGCCGATGCCGATGAGCATGGACAAGGTAATGATCAACCCGGCCAGCTTGTCGCTGCCCAGCTTCTCCTCCAGCCAGCACTCGAACCGGGAGGGCTCCTCCCCGGTCTCCTCCTCCCCCGCGATCTCGGCGGAGTACATCAGGGCCTTGACCCCGTTATACATGGAGGAGCCGAAGCCCACCACCCCCCGGAGCAGGGGCAGCCCCACGATGGGGTATTTGGTCTTGAGCACCTTCCGGGGCTCGGTCCGGACCTCCATCTCCCCGTCCGGCCTGCGGACCACGATGGATTTTTTACCGGGTCCCAGCATCATGATGCCCTCTATGAGGGCCTGCCCACCGATCATGGTCTTGAAGCCCCCCGCGGCCAGGGGCAGACATCTGCGTAAAAGTTTCAACATGGAGTTCTCCTCTTGTATCTGCCCTCAAAAAAGGGCCTCCCCCGGAGTTTTACCGGGTCATTTTCTATTATTGTAACAGAAGTGCACCCCTTTTGCAAGAGGTGCACTCGAAAAATATAGAACTTATGTTCCAGCTTCCTGGCCGGCATTTTGGGGCAGACGAATAGTGACGATGCAACCGTCGCCCACCGCGTTTTCAATGATCAGTTCTCCCCCATGCCGGCCTACGATCTCGTCACAGACCGCCAGTCCAATGCCAGAGCCGCGGGCCTTGGAGGATCCCTTATAAAACTTTGTCTTTACATAGGGCAGCTCGTCCGCCGGGATGCCGGGACCGTAGTCCCGGACCGTGATGACCGCCCACTCCCCTTCCCGCCGGATAGCAGCGTCGATCCTGCCCCCCGCGCCGCCGTGCTTGGCGGCATTGTCCAGGATATTGCAGAAGACTTGCCGCAGCCGGGAGGGGTCGGCCTCCGTCAGGGGGAATTCCTCCCCGCCGTCCTCATAGCGCAGCTCCAGGCCATCCTTTCGGAAGAACTCCCGGTAGGTGTATACCGCGTCCTCAAATTCGGCCTTCAGGTCCACCTGCTCCATGGACAGGGCAAACCGACCGTCCTGGAGCCGTGAGAACTCCAGTAGCTCCTCCACCATGTTGGTCAGGCGCCGGGCCTCCGAGACGATGATCTCCATGCCCTTTTTCACGTCCTCGGCATCCCGGACCTCTCCGTTCTGGATGGTCTCAGCCCAGCCGTTGATAGCGGTGAGGGGGGTACGCAGCTCATGGGACACCGAGGAGATGAACTCGTTTTTCATCTTCTCGGCCTGATCGATCCGGGTGGACATGTCGTTGATGGCGTCGGTCAGGTCGCCGATCTCGTCGTCGTTGCGCTTCTCGATCTGGACCCCGTAGCTGCCGGCGGCAATCCGCCGGGTGATCCCGGTGACCTGGGTCACCGGCTCCACGATGGATTTGACAAAATAGAGTCCGGAGAAATACACAATGGCCAGGATCCCAAGCCCCACCGCGGCCGAGAGGGCAATAATGACCATCATCTGCCGGTCCACCAGGCGCAGGGAGGTCACATACCGCACGACGGCCACCGGTCTGCCGCCCCGGAGCTGGGGGACCGAGACGGCCATGATATGCTCCCCTGTGGAGGGATTGTTCCCTGTCCAGGAGGTGGTCTGGGGATTCTCGGAGGCCAGGGCCCCCGCCACATCCGGAGTGCCGGGGGCTGAATAGGCCGTCAGTCCGAAGGAGGAAAAGCGGATGGCGCCGTTAGTGTCCAGGAACTGGACCTCCACCCCGTCCAGCCCCTTGTCACTGCTGTTGATGTAGCTCACGGCCCACTGATAATACTCCCGCTGGGTGGTATAGTTGCTCAGGAATTCCACCACGTTCTCGGCCCGGGCCTGGAGCCCGCTGGTCATGGTGGAATAATAATAGCTTCCCATGGCCACCGAGAAAGCCGTCACCGCCAGGGCCACGATGAGGAACACGATGCCCAGGGAGTTGGTCATCCACCGCTGGCGGATCCCCTTCCGGGTGCCTTTTTTCAGTTTCAGCTTCAATTCGGCCAGAGGACCTCACCTGCCTTTCGTCGACACAAGCTTCACATCCCTCGCTTCGGCATATATGCCAAAGCCCGCTCATTCCGCTGTGTCTCCTCTTCCCGCGGGATCTCCGATCCCGTGGGGACCTCATTTGGATTTCTCCTTCAGGCGCCCCATTTATACCCGTAGCCCCAGACCGTATTGATATACGTCGGGTTGGTGGGGTCGTCCTCGATCTTGATCCGCAGACGGCGGATATTCACATCTACGATCTTGACTTCGCCCACATAATCCTTGCCCCACACGGCCTCCAGAATGGCCTCCCGGGGCAGGGCCTTGCCCGCGTTCTCCATAAAGATCTTGACGATGGCGTACTCCACCTGGGTCAGCTTCACCCGCTGGCCGTTTTTCTCCAGGGTCCGGTTGGCCGTATTGAGCACAAAGGGAGGCGAGGCGATCTCGTCGGTGTTCATCACGGGCTCCCCTGTTGTCCGGCGGCACAGGGCGTCGATCCGGGCAGTGAGCTCGGCGGGAGAGAAGGGCTTGGTCACATAGTCGTCGGCCCCGGTCATCAGTCCGGTCACCTTGTCCATCTCCTGAGTCCGAGCGGTAAGCATGATGATGCCGATGCGCTTGTTGCCCGCCCGGATCACCCGGCAGACCTCAAAGCCATCGGTATCGGGAAGCATCACATCCAGCAGGGCCACATCGATGTCGGGATTGTGCTTGATCTGGTCCAGGGCCTCCTGTCCGGTGCCCGCCTCGATGGTCTCGTAGCCCGCCCGCTTCAGATTGATGACGATAAAGGAGCGGATGTTGGATTCGTCCTCCAAAACCAGAATTTTCTTGCCCATAGCGTTTCCTCCTTACTCATTGTACCAGTCAGGGGTAATGACAGCCAGGCGGGACATGACCTCCTCCTGGCTCAGGCCGCAGTCCCAGCCGTCCCTGAACTCGGCGGCATAGATGGTGGAATCCTCGGCACCCCGCGGGGTGATGATAAACCGCTGCCCCCGCTTGGCCCGTGTGGCCCGGTTGGTTCCGGTCAGCTTATAGATGGTAAGAAAGGGGGCCGGCTCCCCGTTCCCCTCCCGCCAGGAGAAGGTCACCGCCCGTTCGCCGCTGCTGGTCAAATCGCTCCGGCTGAGGACCAGATGCTCAGTCCACTCCTCTGGAATGGTGAAATACCAGCTGTCACGGTCATTGTAATAGCAGACTGAGACGGTCTGGGCGTTCCCCTGCAGGTCAAACTGCTGCCAGCGCACCAGCCAGAAATTGACGGCGTCCAGCGGCGAGCGGTTATACTCAGCCAGGGGTTCGGTCTGAGGGACCTCCATGATCCCGTCACTGTTGATATCCCAGATGGCCGGAGGCGTGTAGTAGCGGATGGTATCCACACTCTCCCCCGTCTCGGGGTCCATGGTGATGTTGCGCAGCCTGCCGCCTTGACAGGCGAAGATATCCGTGATGGACCCATACTCTCCGTAAGCGGCTGTGGCAAAAATGGCCGGCACCCGCCCGGCCAGATAGCCGGTCTGCAGACTGGTAAAGTAATCGCTCTTGATGTTACCGTCTCCGCTGAGGAAGGCGCCCGACGAGATGGGGGCCTCCCCCGCCAGAGACAACACGCCGTCAAAATTGTAAAACTCAGCCCGGGGCAGAGCGTCGGGGGGCGTACGGAAGACCACCAGCTCCTGCTGGTTGTCCTGGTCCAGGTCAAAGAGCCTGTAGCTGTCATAGTCGGTGCGGATCAGCTCCTCCACCTGGCTCAGCCCCACCGAATAGACCGCCAGGGTATGGATGGCTGAAAGCTGCCAGCTGACCACGATTTCCTTGTAGCGGTCGTCGTCCATTTGGACGTAATCCACTCTGTTGATGGCTGTGGCCGCCCCCTCAATGACGGCGACCTCCTCGTAGGTGTCCCCCGCCTGGCGGAAAATATAGATCTTCAGGGGCTTGTCCTCACCCGCAAACCGGAAGAAGGCAATGACCTCCTGTCGTCCGTCTCCGTCCAGATCCTGGCGCTGGACCGACTGGATCATCTCCCCTGACTGGGGCGCGGCATACTCTCCGCCCTGGGCCACCACCTCGGCCAGGCGCACCTGCAGGGCCTGATAGTCTTCCGAAGGCTGGGGCACCGTATAAAGCTCATCCACGCTCCTGAAGAAGCAGCCGGTCAGGGTCAGCATCAGAAGGCCGGCGAGGAGTGCCAGCCACACGCTTCTTTTTCTCATGTTCCCTCTCCTTTCCGGGTACTTCCGTATACTTGGAAATATTGTAACACACATTCAGAAAAAATGGTATGCTCTTTCGCTTATTTTGAGAAATTTCCTCTTTTGGTGGCGGAAAGGAAAAAATGCTGATATAATACTTCACGAAAACATCCAGGGACAGCCCTGCGTCCCTGCAAATTCAGGAGGAATATCATGCGCATCCTTGTGATCGACGGCCAGGGCGGAGGCCTTGGCGCCCAACTGGTCACGCGACTGAAAAACCGTCTGGGGGATCAGGCCCAGATCTGGGCGGTGGGGACCAATTCCATGGCCACCACGTCCATGCTGAAGGCGGGAGCCGACCGTGCCGCCACCGGGGACAACGCCGCCTGTTACAACGTTCTCCTCGCTGATGTGGTCATGGGACCCATCGGGCTGTTGTGCGCCAATGCTTTGATGGGAGAGGTCAGCCCCGCTCTGGCAGCTGCCGTTTCGGCCGCGCCGGGGCGGCGGATCCTAATCCCCATGTCCAGCTGCAGCATATTGGTCGCAGGCACTGCGGGACAACGGATGGAGGAGCTTCTTCAGGACGCGGTGGAGCTGGCGGCAAAGGAAGTGAAACCATGATCCCCGCCTGTTTCTCCCCCGCCGTTCAGGCCATTGAAACCATTGTGGCACAGCGGAAAGGGCCGGTCATCGTCGCGGTGGATGGGCGGTGTGCCTCGGGCAAGAGCACCTTTGCCGAACTGTGCGGGAAATTTTTTAGAAATTGTAACATTTTTCATATGGATGACTTCTTTTTGCCGCCGGAAATGCGGATTCCGGAACGTCTGGAGGTTCCGGGCGGGAATGTGCATTATGAGCGGGTGGAGCGGGAGATCCTTCTGCCCTTAAGTCAGGGAAAAGGTGGCGTTTACCGGCCTTTTGACTGTTCCGTTGTGGAGTTTGGCTCTGAAAAGTCCTTTGAAGTGAAACCACTCAACATTTTGGAGGGGAGCTATACCCTCCACCCGGTTTTGGCTCCATACAGCCACCTTAAAATTTTTCTCACATGCTCTCCCGCCTTGCAGCGCAAGCGTTTGGAGAGACGTTCTCCCGAAAAATTGCATCAATTTGAGACCCGTTGGATCCCTCTGGAGGAGGCTTATTTTGAAGCATGTTTGGGGCCAAAATCCTATGATTTAATGATAAAAACCGATGTTTTGGAGGAAGTTGAAAATCATGACTGAAAAGGAACGGATGCTTTCCGGAAAACTCTATCAGGTAGATGCCGCTCTCCGGAAGGAGGACATGCGGAAATGGAAGCTGACTCAGCAGATCAACCACTCCACCGACCCGGAGGAGGTAAAGGCCCTTTTTCGGGAGCTTTTGGGCTCCATCGGGGAAGATTTCTGGATCCAGCCTGACTTCTACTGCGATTACGGAAGCCACATCCATATCGGGAAACACTTTTACGCCAACTACGGCTGCGTCATGCTGGACGGGGGCGGCATCACCATCGGGGACCATGTGTTTCTGGCTCCCCGGGTATCCATCTATACCGCCGCCCACCCCATCGACGCCGGAGTGCGGAATTCCGAGCTGGAATACTGCAAGCCGGTGAAGATCGGCTCCTCGGTATGGATCGGGGGCAACACGGTCATCAATCCGGGGGTGACCATCGGGGACAATGTGGTCATCGGCTCGGGCAGCGTGGTCACCCGGGACATCCCATCGGGGGTCATCGCCGTGGGCAACCCCTGCCAGGTCTTGCGGGAGATCACGGTGGAAGACAAGGCTTACTGGGAGGGCCTGGCCGGGGAGTATGCGCGGGAGATGGGACCGGAAAGCCGGGGTTGACAGGGGAGAAATTTTCTGATAAAATCCCCACCGATGAAGAAACCGCCACGAAGGCGGGTTTTCCCTTTGGGAGCCAAGTTCATACTAAAACACAAAAATGTCACGAAGACGTGCCCCATGAAGGGGTCTGTTTCCGTGGCATTTTTTGCTGAAAGGAGTTCTTTTTCATGAATCATTCTTCCATTCGCCGGCTGGTGATGACCGCCCTGTGCGTGGCCCTGGGGGTAGTCCTGCCCCAGGCCCTCCACGCCGTGCCCAACGCGGGCAATGTGCTGCTGCCCATGCACATCCCGGTGCTCCTGTGCGGGCTCACCTGTTCCTGGGCCTACGGCCTGGCCTGCGGGGTTCTGACTCCGGTCATATCCCACCTGGTCAGTGGGATGCCCCCCGCCGCCGTCCTGCCCGCCATGGTCTGTGAACTGGCGGCCTACGGCCTCATTTCCGGCCTGGCCGCCAAGTACATTCACACCGGCAAGCGGACCCTGGACGTGTACCTCCAGCTCATCGCCGCCATGCTCATCGGCCGGGTGGTCTATGGACTGACCAACGCTCTCATCTTCCGGGCGGGGGCCTACTCCATGGAGGTCTTTCTCACCGCCGCCTTTGTCACCGCCCTGCCCGGTATCATGATCCAGTTTATCCTGCTGCCCGCCCTCATCCTTGTTCTGGAGAAGGCTGGGGTGGTGGAGCGGCCCGCCGTCAAGTAATTCCGGGCGTCTTTTCTTCACTTTAATAAAATCATAAGCCTTCCCTTCTTGCGGAGCGGGCGCGCTTCTGCTACAATGACTTACGGAACAGGTCGAATTGACAGCCTGTCTGACAGGAACAGCGCCGCAAAACATTTTCCGGCAAGGGGGCCTTTTCATGCATGATTTTATCGGCACCATTTTCCATGTGTTCCGCAGGGCCATTCCCTTCGCTCTGGCGGGTCTGGCGGTGGGCGCGGCCCTTCTCATTGTGCTGGCGCGGAAGGGGCGCCGGGACGGAAAGCCCCTTTCGGTGGGACGGGCCGCGGCGGTCTTGCTGCTGCTGTGCTATCTGGGCGGGCTGACCGCCATCACGTTGATGGACCGAACGGGAAACGGGATGCAGATATATCAGCCCTTTCCCTTTCTGGCTTTTTGGGAAGCGTGGAATTCCTTTACCCTCCAAGTCTGGCTGAACCCCCTGCTGAACATCGCCATGTTTGTCCCCCTGGGCCTGCTTCTCCCCTTGGCAGCAAAGCCCTTCCGACGGTGGTACCGGATGCTGGCCGCCGGGGTGGGAACATCCTTTATCATTGAAGCGGCCCAGTACATTCTCGGCCGGGGTCAGGCCGATGTGGACGACCTCATTTGCAATACCTTGGGGGCTATGCTGGGGTACTGTCTTTGTATGTTGTTCGTCTGTCTGGCGGACAAGCGGTGGAAGGCCGCGGGGACCTATGCCGTGCTCCCGGGCCTGTCCATAATCGTCCTAACGGGCGTATTCCTGGCTTACCATATCCAACCCTACGGAAATCTGGCGGACGCCCCCATCTACGCCGCTGACACCAAGGGGGTAGAGTGGGTCCTTGCGTGCCCCTTGTCCGAGGAGCCGGGGCCCTCTGGGGTATACTGGATCGAGCCTTTTACCATAGAGAGCTGCGACGCCTTTGCCGTGGATTTTCTCGGGCAGCAGGGCGCGGAGATCCATTTTGGCACTCCGGATGTCAATTACTATGACAACAGCACCTTCTACTCTGACCACCGCACATACAACCTGATCGTCCATCACAATGACCGCTCCTACGAGTACACGGATTACCGGGTGGACAGTGACCTGCGGTACAGCAACAAGGGCGGGACGATCACAGAGGAGGCGCTCCGTGCCGCGCTGAAAAATCTGGGCGTTGACATACCTGACGCGGCCCGGTTCGCTGCTGTGGATGAGGAGAGGGGCGAGTATGCGTTCCGGGCGGAATGCGTGATAGAAGACAGCGCACTGACCACCGGTGAACTGACCTGCCGGATCGCAGAGGGCGACATTCTATACAAGGTGGACAACGCCCTCTCTGTCAGCGCCCTTTACGGGGACGCCACCGTGATCTCTTCCCAAGAGGCCTATGACCGCCTCCGTGCGGGCCGGTTCTCTTGGCGGGACGTGCCTATGTTCCATTACCTGAAGCCCCATCAGGTACGGGTCACCGCCTGCGAGCTGGAATATATGACCGACAGCAAGGGGTTCCGCCAGCCGGTCTATGTCTTTACCCTCTCGGACGACAACGATGAAGAGCTGCGGGGCGGCAACGGCTGGACCACCTTTGTCCCCGCCCTGTCGGGAAGATAGTGTAAAAAGCCCGCGCCTCACGAAGAGGCGCGGGCTTTCTTCATGCCTGATCCTGAGCCCCCGCGGCTTTCATCTGGAGAAGAAAACGCTCGGCGGCGGGGGAAAAGACCTGGTACTTCCTCCAGACCAGATAGAGCCGGGAATAGAGAGGGGGATCCAGGGGGCGAAAGCAAAGGGGGCTGTCCGGGCCGGTGTGGACCAGATCCCGGAAGGTGATCATGCAGCCCAGGCCCTCCTGGGCCAGAACACCGCCGTTATAGACCAGATTCACGGTAGCCACCACATCCAGCCGGTCCACCAGGGGGCCGAACCACTGGCCCAGCTCCATCTGGAGCCCCTGACGGGGGCAGATCAGGGGCAGACCCAGCAGATCGGCGGGCCGGATGGACTCCTTTTCGGCCAGGGGATGGTCCCGGCGCATGACCGCACCCCAGACATCAGAGCCGGGAAATTCCAGGTGGCCGTATCGGGACAGGTCCACCGTCTCCACCAGAACAGAGAAATCCAGCAGTCCCCGGTCCAGCCGTTCGGCCAGGTCCTCCCGGTCGCCGCTGTACAGGTGGACACGGATCCGGGGACAGCGCTCCTGGAGGGCCTTCACCTGCCGGGCCAGATAGCTGATGCTTTTGGACTCGGCGCAGCCGATGCGGATGTCTCCGCCGTCCAGCTCGTCCAGCGTCTGAAACTCCTTCTCGGTCTTGTCCACCATGTCCAGAATGTCCTCGGCCCGCTTGCGGAGCAGCATCCCCTCGTCGGTAAGGCGGACATTGTAGTTGCCCCGGATAAAGAGCTTCTTGCCCAGCTCGTTTTCCAGGTCCTTCAACTGCCGGGACAGGGCGGGCTGGGAGATGTGGAGCCGTTGGGCGGCGTGGGTGACGCTGCCCTCCCGGGCCACCTCCAGAAGGTGGAGGAGATCTTTGAAGCCCAGCTCCGGAAGTGCAGCGTGGAGTATTTCGACTTCTATCTCTTCCACAACGTCTGCGAGATGAACATTGACGCCTATCTGGACGATGAAAAGTACGGGGTGTTCTCCTACCTGATGGAGCAGAAGAAGCTGGGCCGTATCAAGCACCTGGGCTTCTCCTGCCACGGGGCCATTCCGGTCCTGAAGCGGTTTTTGGAGGCCTACGGGGAGCACATGGAGTTCTGCCAGCTCCAGCTCAACTATGTAGACTGGACCTTCCAGGGCTGCAAGGAGAAGGTGGAGCTGCTGAAGGAATACAACATTCCCGTGTGGGTCATGGAGCCCCTCCGGGGTGGGCGGCTGTGTTCCCTGCCTGAGACCGCCCGGAAGGCCCTCGCCGCCCTCCGGCCCGATGAGACCCCCACCGCTTGGGCCTTCCGGTTCCTCCAGAGCATCCCCCAGATCACGGTCACCCTCTCGGGCATGTCCAGCTTTGAGCAGATGAAGGAGAACATCGACACCTTCAGCGTGGACGAACCTCTCAGCGAGAAAGAGATGTCCACCCTGTTGTCGGTGGCCGGGGGGATGCTGGGCAGCACCATCCCCTGCACCGCCTGTCACTACTGCGTGTCACACTGTCCCCAGGGGCTGAACATTCCCCATCTGCTCAGCCTTTACAACGAGCACTCCTTCACCGGCGGCGGGTTTTTGGCCCCCATGGCCCTCTCGGCCCTGCCGGAGGACAAGCGGCCCTCGGCCTGTATCGGCTGCCGGAGCTGCGAGGCGGTCTGCCCCCAGCAGATCAAGATCTCGGAGGCCATGGCCGGCTTCGCCGCCATGCTGAAGGGGTAACGGAGGTCTTCCATGCCAAAAGGAATGCCCATTTTACTGCTCTCCGCCTTTGCCCTCCTGTCCTGCGCCCTCTTTGCCTGCTCCGCAATGGAAAAGGAGTTGGGGGCGGAGGGGCTCTTGACCGGCGGGATCACCCTGCCGCCGGCCTCCTCCGAGCCCGGCAAAGATGAAACTCCGGAGGAAAACGCTGTGAACAGGATCACCATAACGGTCGGAGACAGGACCTTCACGGCCACTCTGGCCGAGACCGAGGCAGCCAGGGCTTTGGCCGGGCTGCTGCCCGTGACGGTCACCATGAAGGAACTCAACGGAAACGAGAAATATTTTTACATGGACGGCTCCCTACCCGCCGAGGCCGTGAGCCCGGGCACCATCCGGGCCGGGGATCTGATGCTCTATGGCTCGGACTGTCTGGTTCTCTTTTACGAGAGCTTTTCCACCGCCTACCAATACACCCCGCTGGGACATATTGACGAGCCGGAGGGGCTGGCCCAGGCAGCGGGAACGGGGAGCGTGCAGGTGAGCTTTTCCCGATAAGTCTGGCACACATTCTATAGAAAACAGCTCCGCGTTCCGGATACCGGAACGCGGAGCTGTTTTTTCCTTTTTAATCGGCTTTCAGGGCTCTTGTGGCATTCGCTACCGCCACTACCATGACCCCCACGTCGGCGAAGGCGCCGGCCCACATATTGGCCTTGCCCAGGATGCCCAGCACCAGGATCACGGCCTTTACCCCCAGAGCGAAGGCGATGTTCTGGTTGGCAATGCGGATGGTCTTACGGGCGATGGAGATGGCCGCGGCGATCTTGGAGGGCTTGTCGTCCATGAGGACCACATCGGCGGCCTCAATGGCGGCGTCCGAGCCCAGGGCGCCCATGGCGATGCCCACATCGGCCCGGGAGAGGACGGGGGCGTCGTTGATGCCGTCCCCCACGAAGGCCAGCATCCCCTTGGGGCTCTTCTCCTCCAGCAGCTTCTCCACCTCGGCCACTTTGTCGGCAGGGAGGAGCCCGGCGTGGACCTCATCCAGGCCCAGCTCGGCGCCCACAGCCTCCCCTACCTCCTTGGCGTCCCCGGTGAGCATAACGGTCTTTTTCACTCCGGCGCGCTTCAGGGCAGCCAGAGCCTCTTTGGCATCGGGCTTGACCCGATCGGAGATGACGATATGGCCCAGGTAGGCATCGGCGGTGGCCACATGGACGGTGGTACCGATGTTGTGGCAGGGGCGCCACCGGGCCCCCATGTCCTCCATGAGCTTGTCGTTGCCCACGTAGACAGTGACCCCGTCTACCACGGCCTGGACGCCCCGTCCGGCGATCTCCTTCACCTCGCCCACCCGGCTCTCGTCCAGGTCACGGCCGCAGGCCTCCCGAAGGGAACGGGCGATGGGATGGCTGGAATAGCTCTCAGCCAGGGCAGCAGTCTCCAGAAGGGCGGTCTCCTCCCCATCCCCGGGGTGAACGGCAGTGACGGTGAATACCCCCTGGGTCAGGGTGCCTGTCTTGTCGAAGACCACGGTCTCGGTCCGGGCCAGAGCCTCCAGGTAGTTGCTGCCCTTTACCAGAACACCGGCCTTGGAGGCCCCGCCGATGCCGCCGAAAAAGGTGAGGGGCACCGAGATGACCAAGGCGCAGGGGCAGGAGATGACCAGGAAGATGAGGGCCTGTTCCACCCATTTGGTCCACTCTCCGGTGGCCAAGGAGGGTATAATGGCCAGGGCTACCGCCCCGATGACCACCGCGGGGGTGTACCACCGGGCAAACCGGGTGATAAACTGCTCCTTACGGCCCTTTTTGGCACTGGAATTCTCCACCAGATCCAGGATCTTAGCTACGGTGGACTCTCCAAACTCCTTGGTGGTCCGCACCCGGAGGAGACCGGTCAGGTTGATGCAGCCCGAGATCACCTCGTCCCCCGACGCCACATCCCGGGGGAGGGACTCTCCCGTCAGGGCGGCGGTATTGAGGGCGGAAGCGCCCTCCAGCACCACGCCGTCGATGGGTACCCGTTCACCGGGACGGATGACGATGGTCTCTCCGATCTGGACCTCATCGGGATCCACCTCGGCGATCTCCCCGTCACGCTCCACATTGGCCGAGTCGGGACGGATGTCCATGAGGGCCGCGATAGACCTCCGGGATTTGCCCACGGCCACGGCCTGGAAGAGCTCGCCCACCTGGTAGAAGAGCATGACGAAGACGGCCTCGGGGTACTCACCGATGGCCAGGGCGCCTACCGTGGCGATGGCCATGAGGAAGTTTTCGTCAAAGATCTGGCCGTGGGAGATGTTACGGATGGCCTTCCAGAGGATATCCCAGCCGATGATGAAATAGGGGATGAGATAGAGGGGCCACACCGGCAGGAGCAGTGCCGGGCCGAAGTGGTCCAGCAGGACCACGGCAATCAGGCCCACTGCGGCAGCAACGATGCGGTAGAGCATCTTTTTTTGCTTTTTGGTCATAGGATGACCTCCCTGCTTACCTTTGAATTTCGCAATCGGGCTCCACCCGCTTGCAGGCCTTGACCACCTGGTCCATCAGCTCCTCAAAGCGGTCGTCGGGGGCCTCTACGATCAGCTTCTGCTGCATGAAGCTGACAGTGGCGGTGACGCCGTCGATCTTGTTGATGGCGTCCTCCATCTTTTGGGCGCAGTTGGCGCAGTCGACCTCGATGGCAAATTTCTTTTTCATCACAATTTTCCTCCTTTTATTCTTCAATATGCTCCATGCCTTGGGCCAATATGGTCACCACATGGTCGTCGGCCAGAGAGTAGAAAATGGTCTTACCCTCCCGGCGGTACTTCACCAGCTTGGCTCCCCGCAGGGCCCGGAGTTGGTGGGACACCGCCGACTGGGTCATGCCCAGGGCCTGGGTGATAGCTCCCACGCACAGCTCAGACTCGTAGAGGGCGTACAGGATCTTGATGCGGCTGGAATCGGCGAAAATGCGAAACAGGTCAGCCAGGTCGTAGAGAATGCCGTCGTCAGGCAACCTGGAACGGACCTTCGCCACCGCCGCGGTGTGGTCGTGGCCCTTCTCCCCCTCCCACAGCTCCAGCTCTTCCTCCATGTGGTCCATCTCCTTTCAACATATGAATACTTGTTCATATGTTTTTCTATTCCCTATTATACTCCTCTGCCTTCAGTTGTCAATACCCCCGCCAAAATTTTTTCATGAGATGGCGGAGGGGGGAAATACTATATAGCAAATCCAGTGCAAAAGGAGTGTTTTTCTATGGTCAATATTCAAAAAGCCGCCGTCATCGGCTGCGGGTTCGTGGGCTCCTCCTCGGCCTTCGCCATGATGCGCTCGGGCATCTTTTCCGAGCTGGTCCTTCTGGACGCCAACCAGGCCAAGGCCGAGGGAGAGGCCATGGACATCGCCCACGGGCTCCCCTTCTCCCGGCCCATGAAGATCTATGCCGGAGGCTATAGCGACCTGCGGGACTGCGCCCTTGTGGTCATCACCGCCGGGGCCAACCAGAAGCCGGGGGAGACCCGGCTGGATCTGGTGAAGAGGAATGTGTCCATTCTGGGCTCCATCATCCCGGAGATCGTGAAGGTCAACCGGGAAGCCATCCTGCTCATCGTCTCCAACCCGGTGGATATTCTGACCTGGGCGGCCCAGAAGCTTTCCGGCCTGCCCAAAAGCCAGGTGCTGGGCTCGGGCACCGTGCTGGACACCGCCCGGCTCAAGTACCTGCTGGGAGAGCATCTCAGTGTGGACAGCCGGAGCGTCCACGCCGTCATCATCGGCGAGCACGGGGACAGCGAGCTGGCGGTGTGGAGCGGAGCCAACGTGTCCGGGGTGGATCTGGACCACTTCTGCGCCCTGTGCGGAGAGGAGGAGCATCGCGCCATGATGGAACGCATCTACACCGACGTGCGGGATTCGGCCTATGAGATCATCGAGCGGAAGGGAGCCACCTACTACGGCATTGCCGCCGCCGTGACCCGGATCGCCCAGTGCATTGTCCGGGACGAGCACTCGGTACTGCCGGTGTCGGTGAACCTCGGGGGGCTTTACGGCGTGGAGGACCTGTGTATGAGCGTCCCGGCGGTGGTGGGCCGGCAGGGGGTGGAGAAGGTCCTGGAGATCGAACTGAGCGACGGGGAGTGCGCCGCCTTTCGGAAGTCGGCCGGGACCCTGAAAGAGGTGGCGGACAGTCTGGGGCTGTAAAAAACGCGGGGGCCGGTGAAAACACCGGCCCCCGCGTTTTATCCTTTTTTCCTGACTTGCACCGCCGCCGGAGGATCCTCCCCAGGGCCTTCCAGCAGCTCAGGGAAATTCTTTACCCCCAAGGCTACCAGGGCCATCCCCGTCTGGAACAGGAATTCCTTTGTGTCCGGATCCAACTGGGACGCGGCCTTCAGAATGGCCGGGATGCTCTCCTGCCACTGGGCACGCAACTGGGCGAGGGTCTCGATATGGGCGGCATCCACCAGAGCGTACAGGGAATCCACGAACCGCTCCCGCTCGGCTGTCGTGAGGGAGCTGATCCAGCGGTTCAGGGTCTTATCCAGGTACTGAGCGTCCGGGGTCAGCTCCTCCTGGAGGAGGAAGTCGTTCCCCTCCACCAGCCAGGAGAAAGGATCGTGCTGCCAAAGGCCCACCCGGTCGCTCTTTACGATCCGGAAATTCTCCTGCTGCTCCAGAAGCATCCCCACCAGGGAGGACTGGGGCAGGGTCTTATCCAGCTTGGGCGCGATGGTCTGAAATTCCCCGCTCTGAAGCACGGCCGCCAGAAAGCCCGGCCCATCGTGGGAATAGACCCGGACAAGCCGCTCCTGAATCTCCTGGGCGCTGTGGGCCGCGGCATAGACCGCCAGGTTGCCCCCCTTGGAGTGTCCGCCCACCCGAAGCTCGCCCTTGCAGTGTTTGGCGGCCTGGGCCAGGTACCGCTGGGCCGCCTCCTGGGAGGGGACAGGGTACTGGAAGGCCATATTGAAGTCCTCCTTCCACCCCACCAGGGTGGAGTCGGTGCCCCGAAAGGCGATATAGCCCCACCGGTCCTCCCACTGGAGGGTCACCGCCGCAAACTGCTTTTCCAGCCCGGCGTCCATCTGCTGGGTATAGCCCATCACCCGAATATCCCGGAACCTGGGGCTGGCAGCCACGGCGGTAAGGAGCTGCCGGCTGCCGGGAACATCCCAGTGCCGCTGGAAAAGGCAGCCGAAGTCTTCGGCCCGGAAGAGATCCCCCAGCCTCACACCCCGCCAGTCATAGGCCTCCAGCCGCTCCTCGGGCAGGCGCAGATAGGCCGCCCAGGAAAGGATCAGGCTGTCCACCCGGTTAAAGGGCAGGCGGTCAAAGTTGGCCAGGGTCTCCTCCGCATATGTGATGATATTGCGCATAATGCTTTCCCCCTCTACCCAGAGTATGCCCGACCCATCCCGGCGGACCGCCCTTCCGCAAACAGGACGGCCCTTTTGGGCCGTCCTGTCTGATCGGTCATTCTTTTTTCCGGTCTTCCTCAATGAGCAGCTTGAGGGCTTCCACCCCCACCTGTATGGCGGCCGAGAGATCGTGGCTCTCCTCCTGGTCCAGGCCGGCCTCCTCCCGTTCCTGGTTCCAGATCACATGGAAGCAGGAGCCGCACCGCACCCCCAGGGCGGCGGCGCAGCAGAAGAGGGCGGCCGACTCCATCTCGGAGGCCAGGACCCCCAAGCGCTTCCAGGCTTCCCACTTGTAGAGGAGCTCCCCGCTCACCGGCATCCGGCCGGGGGAGTGCTGGCCGTAGAAGGAATCCTTACACTGGACCACCCCGGCGTGCCAGGGCTTGCCCAGGTTTTTGGCCGCCCGGATCAAGGCATCCTGCACCGTGTAGTCGCTGACGGCAGGGAACTCCATGGGGGCATATTCCCGGCTGGTCCCCTCGTGGCGGACGGCTCCGGTGGCGACAACCACGTCGTCGGCCTTCACCTTCAGGGCGATGCCGCCGCAGGTGCCCACCCGGACAAAGGTGTCCGCCCCGATGTTGTGGAGCTCTTCCATGGCGATGACCGCGCTGGGCCCGCCGATGCCGGTGGAGCAGACGCTGACCTTCTCCCCCAGCAGGGTCCCGGTGTAGATGGTGTACTCCCGGTTGGAATGGACAAAATGGGGCTCGTCGAAATATTGGGCAATGACCTCGCACCGGCCAGGGTCGCCGGGCAGGATCACATACCGGCCCACATCCCCCTCTTTACATTGAATATGAAACTGTACTTCCCGCTCCTGCTCCTTCATTTTTCTCACCTCGAAAATATTATACCATTTTTCCTTTTCCGCCGCAAGGGGCGAATATTTCTCTTGCATATTTGTCGGATCGTTGCTAATATTGTAGTAAACATATGTCCGCAAAGGAGCGTAAAACAATGCAGAACGCGGAAAACCTTTTCTGGATCGCCTTTGTTGCCGCAGGCGCGGCCATCCTGTTCGCCCTGATCCAAAGCTGGCAGATCCGGAATCTTCCCCGGCGGCTCCAGGAGGATGACCCTTCCCAGGCCGCCCTCCTCGGCAGCATAAAGACATACTGCCTGCGCCAATACGGTGCCGCGGTCCTGGCCGTGGCCCTGCTCTTCGGCGGGCTTTGGGGGCTGTCCCGGATCGGTATGACGGACCGGTTCCTCCCCTACGCCTTTCTCTCGGGGAGCCTTCTTCCCATTCTGACCGGCCTTTTGGGACTATGGGTCTCGGCCATGGCCCAGCTCCGTACCGCCGAGGCGGTGGAGGAGAGCCTGGACAAGGCCCTCAAAACCGCCCTCTCCGCGGGTACTGTCACCGGCTTTCTGGGCATCGGCCTGGCCCTTTTGGAGCTGACCGCCTGGTTCTTCGTGCTCCGGTATTCCATGGGCTATGAGGCCGCCCGGATCGCCCAGATCATGCTCTCCTTCGGCCTGGGCGCCGCTTTCCTCTCCCTGTTCTCCCGCATCAGTGTGGGTGTTTTCTCCTCGGGGGCCGATCTGGCCGCCGGCGCCGCCTCCAAGGGGAGCGTGACCCTCTCTCTGGATCATTTTCACAACCCCGCCGCCATGGCTCGGCTGACCGGAGAGACGGCGGGCGGCAGTTCGGGCCTGAGCGCCGACCTGTACAGTTCCTTCTCCCTGGCCGTCCTCTGTGCCTTCGCCCTGAGCGGCCCCGCCTTTGCCGGGGAGGGCCTGCTCTGGAGCGGTATGCTCCTCCCCCTGGCCGTGGCCGCGGCGGGGGTGCTCAGTTCTCTCATCTCGGTCTTCCTCATCCGGGTCCGTGAGGGGGAACCCCTGCTGAACAGCGTCCGTCTGGCCGGCTTCTGCGCGGCCGGTCTCACCGCCGCTATCGCCGCCCCCCTCACCTTTTTCCTGATGGGCACCTGGGAGCTCTGGTTCTCCGCGGCGGCGGGCTGTCTGGCCGGCTTCGTCCTCCCCCTCTGGTCCCAGTGGTCGGTCTCGGGCGCCCACAAGCCCATCCAACGCCTGGCCGCTCCTACCGAGACCGACCCCGCCTCCTCCCTGTTGGCAGGGCTCTCCCTGGGGATGCGCGCCGCCGTCCTCCCCTTTCTTCTGATGGGCGCCGTCCTTCTGTTCGCCTTTCTGTCTGCCGGCGGATCCCTGGTCCTTCCCCTCTATGAGGCCTCCTACGCCAAGGGAGTCTATGGCGTGGCCCTGTGCGCCGTAGGCTTCCTCTCCACCGCCGCCATGACCCTGAGTCTGAGCGCCTGCGGCAGCGTCACCGGTAACGCCCTGGGTCTGATCCTCATGTCTGACCGGGACAACGGTGCCAAGGCCCGGGCCACCCTGCTCAGCGATCTGGGGGCCTCGACCGTTTCGGTGGGCAAAGCCCTGTCTGGAACCGGCTCCGCTCTGACTGCCATGACCCTTCTCATCTTCTGGGTCATCCTCCTGCACCGGGAGAACGCCCTGCCCGGGGAGGCCCTGATCTCCCCCCAGCTTATGACCGGGCTGCTGCTGGGGGCCCTTCTGGCCTTCCTGTTCGCCTCGCTGATCCTCTCGGCGGTCCAGCGGACCGGCCGTACGGCCACCAAGGAGCTCCGCCAGCAGCTGCGGACCACCAAGGGCATCCTGTCCGGCAAAACCCTTCCCGACCACACCAGATGCACCGCCGCCTGCGCCAATGCCACACTCTGGAATATCCTCCTGCCCCTTCTGCTGGCCCTGGCCGTCCTCCCTCTGACCGGCGTTCTCCTGGGGCCCGCCGGAGCCGCCGGCCTGCTGATAGGCCTGATCGCCGCCGGCCTTGCCCTCTCGGTCTTCCTCACTGGCGCCGGCAGCATCTGGAACAATGTCCGCCGGCTGCTCCGCGCCGACCCCCACGCCGACGAGGAGTCCGACCGCACCAGGGCCGCCGCCCTCAGCGACACGGTGGGCGCCCCCCTCCGGAACGCCGCGGGCCCCTCTCTCACCAGTCTCATCAAGTTGTGCGCCGCCCTGGCGGTGGCTCTGTCCACCCTGATGATCCAGTGGAACCTGCCCGCCCTTCTGGGCTGATTTTTCCATGAAAAAAGCCCTCCGTCACTTGACGGCGGGCTTTTTCATGTTACATCTTGTTCAGTAAGTAATCCTCGATCCCCAGGGCGATCCCCCAGGCCAGCTTCTCCTGGTACACCGGGTCGGCCAGCTTCATCAACTCCTCATGGCAGGTCATGAAGCCCAGCTCCACCAGGGCGGCCGGCATGGAGGTCTCTTTGACCACCACCAGATTGTCCTGCATCACCCCCCGGTCCCTGGACCCCGCCGAGGAGGTCACGGCGGTCTGGAGACACTGGGCCAAGGTCTTGCCCCGGCTGCTGCCCGGGCAATAGTAGGTGTAGGTCCCCTGGATACTGGAACTGGCCGTGCTGGCGTTGGAGTGGATGGAGACAAAGATGTCGGTACCCCTCTTGTTGGCCATGGAGGCCCGGTCATGGATGTCCACGAAGGTGTCGTCGGTCCGGATCATGTACACCTCGCAGCCCATCTCCTTCAGGATCCGCTCGGCCCGCAGGGCAACCGCCAGGTCGATATCCTTCTCCATGATTTCCTCGTAGACCGCACCGCTGGACCAGCCGCCGTGGCCCGCGTCCAGGGTCACCGAGTACCCCGTCAGGGTCTTTTGAATCTCAGAGGGCGGGGTGACTTCGGGCGCCGGAGGCGCCGGAGGTGTCTCGGGCGCGGGGGTGTTTTCGGGTTCCGGAGTGTTCTCGGGCTCGGGCGGCGTGGCGGTAGACGTGGTGTCCACCAGGGCCGTGTAGGTCTCCCCATCCCATCCCACCGAGGCGTGGAGCTGCTGGGATACAAAGAGCAGGGGGACCATGGTCCGCTCCACCCCGCCGTACTCGGCGATGTCGGCGCTGACCCCGTCGGGCAGAGAGATCAACTCCCCGTTCACTGTGGCCACCGAGGAGCCCAGGGTGAGGACGATGGTGTCCTCCCCCTGGAAGAGGATGACCTGCCGGTTCTCCTCCACCCACAGCACCTGGGCACCCAGAGCCAGGGCGATAGGCGCCACCGGCACCATGGTCCGGTCCGACCGGGTGACGGCGGGCACGTCCAGGGCCAGCTCCTCCCCGTCCAGGACCACACTCACCAGGCTGGCCTGGGTCACCGGACCGTAGAGGCCAGCCGCCTCGTCATAAAACCGGATCCCTGCCTTGTTTACCGCTCCGGCGGTGGGGATCACGCTGAATATCAGGAGCAGCGCACAAAACAGCGCGGCGGTCTTTTTCATGGGAAAAACTCCTTACGGGTACAGATTTCCCCATTATTCTACTCCATTCGACAAAATCCGTCAATGCCCCAGCTCCTGAGAATTTATGGAAAAGGCCCTGCCGCAGTCGGCAGGGCCCTATTTATTCACATGCTCCGGAGCCTGTCCCACAGGGCCATGACCGCCGCCGTGGGCAGGACCTTGCTCCCCACCCGGAGGAGGGCTGACGCCGGATTGCAGGCGGCCACCGCGCCGCCACGGCGGCTCACCGTCAGGGACCAGGCCGACACCGCCTCGGGCCGCATGGCAAAGGGGGTATGGCGCACCGCCTCCGGGTTGGCGGTATCCCTGGCCACCGCCATAAACTCGGTCTTGACCCAAGTGGGGCATACCGCCGTCACTGTGATCCCCCGGCCTTTGAGCTCCACCCCCAGAGCCCGGGCGTAATGGAGCAGAAAGGCCTTAGTGGCCGCGTACAGGTTCAGCCCCGGCAGTGGCTGGAACCCGGCGCAGGAGGCGATCTCCAGAATGTGGCTCCCCCGTCTCATCCAGGGGATGCACAGCCGGGTCACCTCCACCGCCGCATGGCAGTTGAGCTCGATCATGTCCCCGGTCTCCTCCCCCGTCAGGTCCTCAGCCCGGCCAAACTTGCCGAAGCCGGCGGCGCAGACCAAGTATTGCACCAGGGGCCGCTCCTCCTCCAGCAGGTCCCGCAGGAGGGTCATGCTCTCCTCCCCCGTCAGGTCCAGGGCCAGGATCCGGCAAGGTTTTTCCAGGCTGTCGGCCAACTGGGTCAGCCGCTCCTCCCGCCGGGCGATGAGCCAAAGCTCTTCCACCTCGCCGCTTTTGTCCAACCGTTTGGCATAGGCCCTCCCCAGCCCTGAGGACGCTCCGGTCACGATCCCCACCCGCATGCGAACCACCCTTTCCGTTTTTGATTTTGACATAGTATATCCATTCTACCATCTTCTCTTCCCCGGTACAAGTAAAATCAAAGGCAGCCCCCTTTTCCAAGACAATTTCATCCCGGCATTGCTTTTTTGGGCGGAATGCGATACAATAAGAAAAACCATTTTTTTGACAAAGGTGGCATTCCCTTGAAACGACCCTTCCTTCTGGCCTTGGCCTGTGCCCTTCTGCTTACGGGCTGCACCGGGCCGGCCCAGCCTACACACACCCCGACCTCCGATCCCACAGCCGAGTCCACCACCTTCGCCATGGACACTGTGATGACCTTCAGGCTCTATGGCGGCACCGAGGAGGACCTGACCGCCGTCACCTCCCGGATCCTCTCCCTGGAACAGGACCTGTCCGTGACCCTGGAGGACAGCCAGGTCTATGCCCTGAACCACAGCGGCGGGGAGCCGGTGACCGCGGGGGAGGACTTCCTCGCCCTCCTGGCTCTGGCCAAAGAGCTGGGGAACCGGACAGGGGGTGCCCTGGACGTGACCATGTATCCGGTGGTGAAGGCCTGGGGCTTCACCACCAGCGAGTACCATATCCCGGACGAGGATACTTTGTCCGCTCTACTGGCCAATGTGGATTACACCTCCGTCACGGTGGAGGGGGATCAGGTCACCCTGCCGGCGAAGATGGAGCTGGACCTGGGCGCCATCGCCAAGGGCTACGCCGGCGAGATGGCCGCCAACCTTCTTCGGGAGCGGGGAGTGACCTCGGCGATCCTCAACCTGGGAGGCAACGTCCAGACCGTGGGCAGCAAGGCGGATGGCTCGCCCTGGAGGATCGGCGTCCAGGACCCCCAGCAGACCACCGGCGGCTATCTGGGCGTTCTGGAGATCAGGGACCAGGCCATGGTGACCTCAGGGGGCTATGAGCGGTACTTTGAGGAGGACGGGGTGCGTTACTGGCACATCATGGACCCCCACACCGGCGCCCCCGCCCGGAGCGGTCTGGTCTCGGTCACCATCGTGGGGGATAAGGGTGGGCTCTGCGACGGCCTGTCCACCTCCCTCTTCGTCCTGGGACGGGAGAAAGCACTGGACTACTGGCGCACTTACGGCGGCTTTGAGGCCATCCTCATTGACGACCAGAACAACATCTGGGTCACCGGGGGGCTGAAGAACAACTTCACCCTTGTCGCGGACAGCCCCTATACCCTGAACATCGTGGAGGAATAGCATGAATATCAAATCCAACAAATTCTGGGTGATCGTCATCGCCGCCGTGCTGGCCCTGTGCCTGGTCGCCGTCGGGATCTGGACCTGGTGGAGGAACAGTCAGCCTGAAGAGGAGGGCCTCATCGCCGTGGTCCGGCTGGACGGCCGGATCGTGGCCGCCGTGGACCTGAACAAGGTGACCGAAAATTACACCCAGACCTTCTCCGGCGAGAGCGGCAACTCCAACACGGTGGAGTTCGCCCCCGGTCAGGTCCGGGTCCATGACGCCACCTGTCCCGACCAGATCTGCGTCAGCCAGGGCTGGGCCGACAGGACCACCTTGCTCCCCATCGCCTGCCTGCCCAATTCCCTTATCGTCGAGGTCGCCGCCGCCCAGGATCTGGGACTGGACTCCATCTCGAGGTAAGCCCATGAATGTCAAACGCCTGACCTTCTGCGCCCTGCTCACCGCCATCGCCCTCACCATCTTTATGGTGGAGGCCCAGATCCCCCTGCCCGCCCCCATCCCGGGCCTGAAGCTGGGGCTGGCCAACATCGTGACGGTGTACGCCATGTTCGCTTTGGGTCCCAGGGATACCCTGCTCATCCTCATCAGCCGGGTGTTTCTGGGCAGCCTCTTCGCCGGGGGCAGCACCCTGCCCTATTCCATGGCGGGCGGTCTGTGCTGCTACCTCATCATGCTCCTGCTGCGGAAGCTCCTGACGGTAAAGCAGCTCTGGGTCTGCGGAGCCGTCAGCTCCATCTTTCACAACATCGGCCAGGTGGCCATGGCCATTTTCATCACCAAGACCCCCAGCCTGATCCTATACCTGCCCTTCCTTCTCATCCCAGGCATCGTGGCCGGTACTTTCACCGGCCTGGCGGCCCAATTCCTGCTCCAGCGCCTGGGCAGCCGGATCAAGCTGTAACCGGGAACCTTTTTTCTCCTTGCATACATATGATGGAGGGAAACCCCATTTCAAGGAGGGACCTGCCATGGCGGAGAACCCGCGCGAGAAGGAACGGGCCAGGAAGCTGGCCGAGGATGTGGTATCCAAGGTGAAGAATGTGGTCAAAAAGGGTAACGTCACCAAGATCCTGGTCTCTAAAAACGGGGAGACCGTGGCCAGCTTTCCCCTGACCGTAGGCGTAGTGGGCGTAGTGGCCGCCGCCCCCTGGGCCCTGCTGCTGACCGCCATCGCCACCTTTGGCCTGGACGTGCTCAAGGAGGACGGCCAGGTGGTCCATATCGTCTGAACCGGGTCACACAGAAACAAAAAGGAACCCCACGGAAAACCGTGGGGTTCCTTTTGCTTTCCATTCTTAATTGTCCTTGTTGAAGATGTTGAAGATGGTCCGCCACTGCTCGTCGTCTTCCTCTTCCTCGGGGGCCTTGGGCGTCTCGCTCCCTGCCATGGGAACATCGGCCTTCTTCTCGCTCTCCACCTTCTCGGCAGCCTTGGTAAAGAGGGCGTCGGTATTCACCGCGGCGGTCTCGTCATAGCCGGTGGCGATAACGGTGACCTTGATCTCGTCCTCCAGGCTCTCGTCAAAGCCGGCGCCGAAGATCACGTTGCACTCGGGGTGGACGGCCTGGCGCACCATATCGGCGGCCAGCTCCACCTCCTCCAGACCGATGTCCATAGAGCCGGCCACGTTCAGCAGCACGCCCCGGGCGCCGTTAATGGAGGTCTCCAGCAAGGGGCTGGAGATGGCCATCCGGGCAGCCTCCTCGGCCTTGTTTTTGCCGGCGGCCCGGCCCACACCCATGTGGGCCATGCCCGCGTCCCGCATGACGGCCGAGACGTCGGCGAAGTCCAGGTTGATGAAGCCGGTGTCGTTCACCAGGTCGGAGATGGACTGGACGGCCTGCTTGAGCACGTCGTCGGCGATGCCGAAGGCGTTGGCGAAGGTGATCTTCTGGTCGGTGGCGAACTTGAGCCGCTCATTGGGAATGATGACCAAGGAGTCCACCTTGGCCTTCAGCTCCTCGATGCCCAGCTCAGCCTGAGTCATGCGGCGCTTGCCCTCGAAGTTGAAGGGCTTGGTCACCACGCCCACGGTAAGAATACCGGCCTCACGGGCGATGTCGGCCACGATGGGCGCCGCTCCGGTGCCCGTGCCGCCGCCCATACCGGCGGTGATAAAGACCATGTCGGTGTTCTCCAGCACCTTGGCGATCTGGGCCCGGCTCTCCTCGGCGGACTTCTTGCCCACCTCGGGATCGCTGCCCGCACCCCGGCCGCCGGTGAGCTTCTCCCCGATCTGGATCTTCTGCTCGGCGCTGGAGATGCTCAGCGCCTGCTTGTCCGTATTGACGCCGATAAACTCGACGCCCTTGATCCCCGAACGCACCATGCGGTTGACCGCATTGTTGCCGGCGCCGCCTACTCCGATCACCTTGATGTTGACCACAGACTCCTGGCCCATATCCAATCCAAACGGCATATCAGTTCCTCCTATGTATGAAGTTCTCGTTTTCCGCGGGAACGTGTCATGTTGTGTCGAACCTATAAAGGCTCACTATATCTTGTACTATTTTATCGCTCTTTTGTCCGCAGGTCAATAGTTTCCCGGAGATTTCTTTCAACTTTTCCCCGATTTCTTTTTCGGGGGGGACGGTTTTCACTCCCCAGTGCCCCCCTCGGGAGGCTGGGAGGGCTCCCCTTCCGGGGTCTGGGCCGGGTCGGGCTCCCCCGTCTCCGTGGGGACCGGCGTCGGGTCGGACGCGGTGGGCCGCAGGGCCTCGGGGATCCAGCGTTCGGTGCTGCGCACCCTGGCCTCGTTGTCCCCGTAGGTCAGGTCCAGGGTGCCCACCACACGCTCCCCCTGCTCCTGATAGACCTCCAGCACCCGCTGAAGGGAGAAGACCCGCCGGTCAAAATCCCCCGACATGGGGACCACCACGGTCAGGTCGTCGCCGTAATTGAACCGGATCAGGTTGGAGGCACTCAGGTCGACGAAGGAGCTCACCCCTTCCAGCATCCCCCGCTGCTCCAGAGCGGAGAGCAGTGACCGGAGCCCCTCCAGCTTGACCTGATCGGTCATCTCCACGGTCAGCCGGGCACCCAAGGTGGGGGTGATGGGGGTGAGGCCGAACACCTGGGGCACCCCCTCCCCCGCCTCTGCAGTCAGCTCCACCAGCTTCCCGCCGGAGTTGATGAGCCACCAGCCGTCAGCCGTCTCCAGGCGAGCGGCGGCCACGGTCTCGGTGATCCGCAGCTCCAGGGTGTCGGGCAGGCGACGGATAGGGGAGACGGTCTCCACATAGGGCAGGAGGCGGTTGATGTTCCGGGCGGTCTGAGGCTTGTTCACCAGAAGCAGGTTGTCCCCCAGCGCCACTCCCGAGGCGTCGATGATCTCCTGGGCGGTATAGCGGGAGTTGCCCGTCACGGTCACCTGGTTGACCCGGAAAAAGACCACGCAGCCCACCAGCAGGGCGGTAAAAATGACAAGAAAGGACAGCAGCTTATAGAGGATGCCAAAGCGTCCCCTTCTCCGCCGCTGTCCTGTCCGCCGCCTGTTGGCCGCCATGGTCTCCCTCCCCACTTATCTTTTGTTGTTTTTTATTTTACCACAAGGGAAGGGAAAAATCGTTACATTTTGGTTAAAAAAGTATGATTTATTCTGTTATTTCCCGTCGTGTGATGTGAGCCCCCAGAGCGGTCAGGTCCCCCTCCAGGTCGGCGTAGCCCCGGTCAATATGGCCCAGACCGGAGAGAAAACTCTCCCCCTCGGCCCCCAGGGCGGCCACCGCCAAGGCAGCCCCGCCCCGCAGATCGGTGGAGCGGACCCTGGCTCCGGTGAGCCGGGGCACTCCGTAGACCACCGCCACCTTGCCCTCCACCCGGATGTCGGCCCCCATGCGGGAGAGCTCATCCACGTGGCGGTAGCGGCTGTCGAACATGTTCTCCACAAAGACCGTGGCCCCCTCGGCCTTGCACAGGGCGGCCATGACCAGCGCCTGGGCGTCGGTGGGAAAGCCGGGGTAAGGGGCGGTGCGGATCTGCCGGGTGGCCCGAAGCCGCCGGGGGGCGGCGATGTGGATGGTATCCTCCGTGCTGTGGACGGCGCAGCCCGCCTCAGCCAGCACGGTGGTCACCGGGGAGATCTGCCGCCAGTCGGCGCCGGTCACTTCCCCCTCCCCACCGGCGGACGCTACCGCTGCAAGGTAGGTGGCGCAGACAATGCGGTCGGCCATGGCGGTGTGCTCCCCGCCGTGGAGGGATTTCCCGCCCCGGACCGAGATCACCGAGCTGCCCGCCCCGCGGACGTCGGCCCCCATGGTGTTGAGAAAGGTCTGCAGGTCCACGATCTCAGGCTCCCGGGCGGCGTTGGTGATGGTGGTGGTCCCGTCGGCACAGATGGCGGCCAGAATGGCGTTCTCGGTGGCCCCTACGCTGGGCAGGGACAGGGTGATGTCGGCCCCGGTGAGCCTCCCCGAGAAGAAGAGCCTCCCGTTCTGCTCACTGATCTCAGCCCCCAGGGCCCGCAGGGCGTGGAGGTGCAGGTCGATGGGCCGGGGGCCCAGCTCGCAGCCCCCGGGATAGCTCAGCTCGGCCCTTCCCATACGACCCAGGATGGGGCCCAGGAAAATGACCGAGGAGCGCATCTCCCGCATCAGGTCGTCTGGGATGGAGCAGCCGGTGGGCGCCGAGGCATCCACCGTCACGGTGTCCCCCTCCCGCTGGGCCCGGCAGCCCAGACATCGCAGGATGTCCAGGGTATGGACCACATCGGTGAGGTCGGGACAGTTATGTACGGTACAGGTCCCATGAGCGAGGACGGTAGCGGCCAGAATGGGCAGCACGCTGTTTTTGGCCCCCTGGATCCGGACTGTGCCGGACAGAGGGCGGCCTCCCTCGATTTGCAAAACTTTCATAGAATGAGCCCTCCCTGAGGAATTCTGGGCTATCCTATGCAGAAATGGGGAATATGGTCAAAAGCCGGAACGGATTGCCGTGGGGCCTGCGCCCCCTCGCAATGACCCTCTTTCAGGCCGTCATTCCGAGCCGGCCCCGGGCCGGCGTGGGAATCCCTCTCCCGTTAATACCTTCAGCGCAGCAGCCCCTTCAGGGTCTCGTAGATCCTCTCGTTGGCATCGGTTACGGCCAGGCGGGACAGACTGCGGCTCATCTCTTGGCGGCGGGGCTCATCGGCCAATAGCCCGGAAACCACCTCGTAGAGCTTCTCCCCCGAGCACTCGCTCTCGGGCAGGAGGACGGCGCCCCCCGATTCGGAGAGAATTTTGGCGTTCTTGGTCTGGTGGTCGGCCGTCACGTTGGGAGAGGGCACCAGCACGGCCGGCTGGGCGATGGCGGCCAACTCCGAGATGGTGGAGGCTCCGGACCGGCAGAGCACCAGGTCAGCGGCGGCCATCACCAGGGGCATGTCGAAGATGTACTCCCGGACCTCCACCCCCGGACAGGCCAACATCCCAGCCTGAGCCAGGTCCTGGGTCATGGAGGCAAAGTCCCGGCCGGCGCCGTGGATGTGGCGGTAAGGGGCGCCCAGGTCGTTCTCTCGGAGGATCAGCTCGGCGGTATAGCCGTTCATCACCTTGGCTCCCAGGCTCCCCCAGTAGCTCAGCAGCATGGGTCGGTCGTCGGTGAAGCCCAGGCGCTCCCGGGCCTCCTTCCGGGTATAAACGAAGAAGTCCCCCCGGACAGGAGTGCCGGTGACCACCACCTTGTCGGGGTCGTCATAGTGCTTTTTGCTCTCGGCAAAGCCCACCATCACCACGTTGCAGACTTTGGAGAGGGCCTTGGTGGTCAGACCGGGGACGGCATTTGACTCGTGGACAGCAGTGGGGATCCCCCGCCTGGCAGCCGCCTTCACCACCGGGAAGGAGGCATAGCCTCCGGTGCCCACCACCAGGTCGGGGCGGAATTCGTTCAGGATGGTCTTGGCCTGGAGGTCGGCGCGCAGAACGTTCACCGCCGTCTTGGCGTTGTGGGCCACCGCCTCGGGGGCCATGGAGCGGCGGAAGTTGGTGATGGTCACGGTCTTGAGGGGAAAGCCTTCTTTAGGTACCAGACGGGTCTCCATCCCCCCGTCAGCCCCCACAAAGAGGATCTCGGCCCCATCCCGCTGGGCAAACATATGGGCCAGGGCCACGGCGGGATTGATATGGCCGGCGGTCCCGCCGCAGGTGAAAAGAATTTTCATAAAACGCCTCCTTTGAGCCGCATTGTCACGTTCCGGGATGGTCAGAGCAGTCGCTCCACTTCCCTCCGACTCGGACTGGTCTCCGGGCCGCTTTGCGGCCCTACGCTCGTTCTCGCTCCAGTCCAGTGCCGCTTCTTGCCCATCCCTCCACGCTTCTACCCCTGTTTGGGCGCAGGTATCTGTCTGGAAACGCCCAGCACGATGCCCATCTCCATCAGCTGGATCATTAGGGCCGTGCCGCCATAGCTGAAGAAGGGCAGAGACACGCCAGTGGTGGGCAGCAGGTTGGTCACCACTGAGATGTTCAGAAAGACCTGGACGGCCATCAGGGTGATGATACCCACCACCAGAAGGGAGCCGAACCGATCCCTGGCGTGGAGGGCGATCCAGTAGCCCCTCAGGATCAGCAGGGCGAAGAGGATCAGCACCAGAATGCCGCCCACAAGGCCCATCTCCTCGCACCAGACGGAAAAGATGAAGTCGTTCTCCGCCTCGGGCAAAAAGAGCTGCTTCTGACGGCTCTGCCCAAAGCCCAGGCCGAACAGCCCCCCCGAGCCGATAGCGTATAGGGACTGGATGATCTGGTAGCCGCCGTCCCGGGGGTAGGCCCAGGGATCTTGCCAGACCAGGATCCGGGTGGCCTGGTAGGAGTGGCCGTTCAGCATAATGAACAGGGCGCCCAGCACCAGCGCGCCGCCGGCGCCCACCATCCACATGGGGATGCCGCCGGCAAAGAGGATAGCGGCGGCCGGAACCATAATGAGGATCATGCCCGACATATGGGGCTCGAAATACATCAGAACAAAGATGACCACAAGGATGGCCCCGTAGGGGACCATCTCCAGGAGCCCCAGATTTTCCGCCGCCTGAAGGATCTTGCCCAGGGGGTGGCGGACATCAAAGCGGCGCTTTTTCTCGGTGTCCCGCTTGCACATCCGGGCGGCGAAATAGAGAATCACCCCCAATTTGGCCACCTCGGAAGGCTGGAAGGAGGGAATGGGGCCAATCCCCCTGAGCCAACGCCTGACGCCGTCGCTCCGGACGGTGTGGAAGCCGGGGACCAGCACCAGCACCAGAAGCAGCAAGGCAAAGCCCAGCACAAAGACCGACATCCAGCGGTAGTTCTGGTAATTGATTTTAGAGGCGAAGTACATAACGGCCACACCCATACCGGCAAAAATGGCCTGCCGGATGAAGTAGTAGGTGGCGCTCCGGCCCTCGTCGATCGCAGTTGCGTAGGAAGCCGAAAAGACGGCGATGACGCCTATAACGGTGAGCATAAGCACCAGCATCAGGAAGGGCAGATCCATGGGACCCCGGGCAAGCTGCTGCTCCATGGTAAGGTCCCGCTTCAGTGTAGGCATGGCTCCACCTCCCATTCAGGATAGCCCTCCCCTGAGGGCCTGTTGTTACATAGCGTACCGGCTCATCACGCCAAACCAGGCGAGGATGCAGCCCAGAGCTGACACGGCGGCAAAGACCGCCACCACCTTGTTCTCCTTCCACCCGCACAGCTCAAAGTGGTGGTGGAGAGGGGCCATCTTGAAGAACCGCTTGCCGTGGGTGACTTTGAAGTAGATCACCTGGATAATGTCCGAAAGGGTCTCGGCAATGTAGACGATGCCCACCGGGATCAGGATCAGGGGCATATCAGTGGCGAAGGCCAGGCCGCAGACCGCACCCCCCAGAAAAAGGGAGCCGGTGTCCCCCATAAATACCTTGGCGGGGTGGTGGTTATAGACCAGAAAGCCCAAAAGGCCGCCCAGCAGAGCATAAGAGAAAACCGACAGTTCCCGCTGGCCCCAGAGGAGGGTAATCGCCGTAAAGAAGATGGCCACGGGCACGGTCACCGAGGAGGAAAGTCCGTCCAGACCGTCGGTGATGTTTACGGCGTTCACCGTGCCCACCATGACGAAGGCGGCAAAGACCATATAGACCGGCCAAGGCAGGACCAGATGGCTCTGGAAGAAAGGAATGTAGAGATTTGGAGTCAGATATCCCTCGTACCGCAGAAGAACGATCATCAGAATGGCTGCCGAGAGCTGGAGCAGGAACTTCCACCCGGCAGTAAGGCCGGTATTCTGGTGATGGACCACTTTCATGTAGTCGTCCACAAAGCCAATGCAGCCAAAGACCAGAGCGAAGGCAAACACATAGAGCCCGCCCCGCTGCTGGTTGGCCAGGTCCCGCCAGGAGCACACCAGGACGGTGATGCCGATGGCGAAGATGAACATGAGTCCGCCCATGGTGGGGGTCCCCTGCTTGGACATGTGCCAGGTGGGGCCGATCTCCTTGATGGACTGCCCTGCCTTCAGGGCCCGTAGGGCGGGGATCAGGAACCACCCGATAACAAGGGTGAGTACAAAACTAATGATCCCGGGCAGGGACAGAATGGTGTCGATGATCGTTTTCATGTGGATCCCTCCGCTTTTGTTTATCCTTCCTGGGCTTTGGGGAAGCAGGCACGGACCAGCTCGCGCTCATCCATGTGGTGCTTTTCCCCGTTTACTTCCTGATAGGTCTCGTGGCCCTTGCCGGCCAGAAGGAGCACATCCCCTTCTCCCAGAAGGGATAGCGCCTTTCGGATGGCGGTGGGACGGTCAGGTTCCACCAGCCGGGGAGCGTCTTTTTTCATTCCATCTAAAATGTTCTCAATAATGGCGTTTGGCTCCTCCGTTCTTGGGTTATCGGAAGTAATAATGCAGAAATCGGCCAACCCGGAGGCGATGGAACCCATGATGGGACGCTTGGTCTTATCCCGGTCGCCGCCGCAGCCGAAGAGGCAGAACAAACGGCCAGAAGTGTTGGGGCGCAAAGCCTTTAGGGCATTTTCCAGGGCATCTGGAGTATGGGCGTAGTCGATGAGGACGGCGCCGGGGGCGGGAATGGGAACCACCTCCATGCGGCCCTTGACCCCGTGAGCCGTTGCGAGATAATCACTTGCGGCTTTTAGGGGGATGCCAAGGGCCATGGCGCAGGAGAGGGTGCACAGGGCGTTATAGACCGAGAAATCGCCGGGTATAGGCAGTTTGACGGCAACTTTCTCATGCCCGGAAATTGCGTCAAATTGTATCCCGTGTGCAAAAAGTTGCACGTTCTCAGCTTTCAGATCCAGCGTTTTGGAGCCTTTTCCGTAGGTTTTGACCTCATTTTTTACGGTTTTGGCGTAATATTGGCCTGCGGGGTCGTCCAGGTTCAGAACCGAGACGTCGCTTTGTGCAAAAAGGCGGCCTTTTGCCTCCCGGTATGCCTCCATGGTCTTGTGAAAATCCAGGTGGTCCTGGGTCAGGTTGGAGAAGGCCCCCACGGCGAAGCGAATGCCGTCCACCCGGTGGAGACACAGGGCGTGGGAGGAGACCTCCATGACCACATGGGTGCAGCCGGCGTCGGCCATCTCCCGCAGGAGCTTCTGGAGCTCAAAGATGTCGGGGGTGGTGCGCTCGGCGGGAAGGAGCTCCTCTCCGATCCGGTTCTCGTTGGTGCCGATAAGGCCCACCTTGGTGTTCAGGCACCGGCTGATCAGACCCCACAGCAGGGTGGTCGTGGTGGTCTTGCCGTTAGTGCCCGTGACCCCGATGAAGGTCATCTCCCGGGCCGGGTGACCAAACCAGTTGGCGCAGACCGTGGCCATGGCGGCGCGGGTATCGGAGACCAGAAGGACCCCCTCCCCCTCCTCGGCCAGGATGGCCCCGGCCCCCTTGGCTATGGCGTCGGGGATATAGTTGTGGCCGTCGGTCTTGTAGCCCCGGAGGGCCACGAAAAGCTCCCCCGGCTTCAAAACGGCGGTATTGGAGGATACTCCGGTGATCTCCGGGTCCTCCGCGAGGACTCCCCGGTAGCCGGTCCCCTCCAGCAGCTTGCTCAGACGCATAGGAACACCTCTTTTGAAAAAAGATGGCCGGACCTTTAATCCAACATCGTATTATCCGAGAACAGGCACTCGATGACCGTACCCCGCTCCACCTTGGTGCCGGCCGTGATGGACTGGCTGGCCACGGTGGCGTTGGCCGACATATAGCGGCTGGTACCTCCCACCCGGAGGTAGAGGCCGGCCTGGGCCAGGACGGCCTGGGCTTCGGCAGCCGTTTTTCCCCAGAGGCTGGGGACCGTGACCTGGTCGGTGGGCTTCTCCTCTCCCAGGTAGAGGACCACCTGGCTCTTGCTGGGGATCACGGCACCACCCACCGGGATCTGAGCGGTGACCGTATCCCCCTCCCCCACCGTGCGGACGGTGAAGCCGCTGTCCGCCAGGGCGCTCTTGGCCACATCCAGGCCCTGGCCCACAAGGTTGGGAACGGTAATGTCGATGAAGGCCCGCTGCTCCTCGGTGTAGACCTTTTCCACACCCTTATACTCCAGGATGTCCTCGATGAGCTCTCCGGCCAGCACGGCAGCCATGTTTCCCCCCGAGATGTAGTAGCCTTTCTCGGTCAGGCGGCCTTTGGGGGTGGCGGGCTGGGGCTTGTCGAAAGCCAGAAGGACCACCACTTGGGGATCGTCCACAGGGGCGAAGCCGATGAAGGAGACGATGGCCCGATCCTCGCCACGGCGGCTCTCCAGAGTCTCGGAGGTGCCGGTCTTGCCGCCGATCTGGTAGCCAGGGACATAGGCCCGCTTGCCGCTGCCGCCGTCCACCACCCCCTCCAGGATGGCCCGGCAGCGGGCGCTGGTCTCCTCGCTGATGACCTGGCGGACCTCGGTGGGCTGGGTCTGGGAGATCACGCTGCCCGCGCCGTCGGTGATGGAGCTCATCACATAGGGCTGCATCAGGTGGCCGCCGTTGACCACCGCCGAGAATGCGGTGATGAGCTGGATGGGGGTGATCTGAAGGCCCTGGCCGAAGGAGGCGGTGGCCAGGTTGGTGATGCCGTTGGCCGAGGTGAAGAGGCTCCGGGGCCAGATCAGGTTGGGCACTGGGTTCAGCTTGGACTCCCCCTGCATGTCGATGTTGGTGGCCTCCAGGAAGCCGAAGTCCTCCAGGTAGTCATAGAACTTCTCGGCCCCCAGGGCCTGGCCGATGGCGATAAAGGACACGTTGCAGGAGTTGGCCACCGCCTTGGCCAGGGTCTGGCTGCCGTGGGCCGTGTTGCCAAAGCAGCTGATCCGCTTGTCGGCCACGATGGTGGAGCCCGGGCAGAAAAAGGTGGTGCTCTCGCTGACCACTCCCTCCTCCAGAGCGGCGGCCAGGACGATGGATTTGAAGGTGGAGCCCGGCTCGTAGGAGTCGCTGATGGCCTTGTTCCGCCACTGGCGGTTCTGCATGTTTCCTAAGGCGGTGTTGTAAGCCTTTTTCTTTTCCTCCTCGGTCAGGGTCCCGTCCTCCCCCGCGGCGGCTTTCACGCTTTCCAGGTACTCGCTGAGCACCGGGTCGCTCACCGTCCAGGGGGAGTTGAGGTCGTAGGTGGGGGAGTTAGCCCAGGCCAGGATGGAGCCGGTCTTGGGGTCCATGGCGATGACAAAGCCGCCGTTCTGCACGTCGAACATCTCCACCCCCTTCTCCAGCACCCGCTCGCAGTAGAACTGGATGGTGGCGTCCAGGGTGAGGGTCAGGTCGTTGCCGTCGGTGGCGTCGTAGTAGTCCTGGAAGGAGTACTTCATCTCGGTGCCGTCTCCCTTCTTGGCGGTGACCACCCGCCCGGTCTGGCCGGCCAGCTCGCTTTCATAGAGAGCCTCCATGCCGTAGGCGCCGGTGTTCTCCAGGTTGGGGTTGACCCAACCGATGACCTGGGCGGCCAGGGAGCCGTAAGCGTAATACCGCTTGGTGGTGGGATTGGTATAGAGGCTGTTGGACAGGCGCATGTCGCTGATGAGCTGCCAGATCTGCTCAGCCACCTCCCGCTCAACCCGGGAGGCCGCCACCTCGTACTTGGAGTTTTTCTCCAGTAGCTTCTGCATTTTCTCTGGGGTGGAGCCCAGGATCTCGGCCAGAGCATTGGCCACCGTGACCACCTCGGGCCGGGCGTAGTATCCCTTTGCCGAGGTCAGGATGTTCCCGTCATCATCCCTGAACTTTTTGTCCCAGTTCTCCTGAACCATTTTAAAGTCGTTGGGGGAAATGATCACGTCGTACACCGTGCCCGAGGTGGCCAGCACCTTGCCGGTGACGTCGGTGATCTTCCCTCGGCTGGCCGACACGGCGTTGTCCCGGGTCTGCTGGGTAATAGCCCGCTGCTGGTAAAAGTCGTGATCCCGGATCTGGATCTCCCAGAGTTTATAGCACAAAGGCAAAAAGGTCGCCACACCGAAAAGAACCAACAGGATCACGGTCCGGTAAAGGATGGTCCGGTTGGCCTTTCGGTCGACGGCCTTGGTATGCTCACGCTGTTCTCCCTGATGCCTGCGGTCCCGCAAGTGCTTCTCCCCTTTCGTCACGCAAAGGGCGTAAGAAAACACATTTCTTACGCCCTTCCCCTGTGTGGTCTGTTCGGCTCTTTGGTATCCCCGTCAACCGATTTTATGACCCTTCCCCCCGGAAATATGCCAGGGTATTCGCGATGGTCTCCTCCAGCGCGTCCAGGAAACCGGCCGGGCCCTCGGCCCCGGCCGAGTAGAGGACCACGCTGTCGGGCTCGGTCATGTCCACATAGATGATCTGTCCCGCCTGAGGCCGGCCCATGGAACCGTCGGCCGTGACGGCGTTCTCGATGGCTCCCAGGTCGTAGGCCAGCTCGTACCGGGCCAGAAGGGTGGCCTCCTCGTCCTTGAGCTGGCTCATCTGGGTATCCAGGGCCACCACCTCACCCGACACAGTGGAGAGGGTGACAAAGCTCATCAGGATCAGGACGGCCATGACGGCCACGGCGGCAAAGCCCACCACGGCGAAGGGGGAGACCTTGCCGGCCGGCCGGGCCTCCACCTTGGGGCGGACCATCGCCCGCTGACGGGGGCGGACCCGGGGGCGGGACTTAAGGGACTCCTCCCCCTCCAGGACCCGGGCGGCCGAGCCGTCGTAGGCGTATCTTACATTGCGGTAGGGGTCGTAGCTACCCCGTTTGACTGCCTCGGCCATGGTCTGGCTCCTTTCTCACATCCGTTCCGGACGGCTTATAGCTTCTCGGCGATCCGCAGCTTGGCGCTGCGGGAGCGCGGGTTTTCCTCCAGCTCCCTCCCGGTGGGAAGGATGGGTTTGCGTGTCACAAGTTTGATCCTGGGCTTCTTGCCGCAGACACAGACCGGGAAATCCGGGGGGCAGGTGCAGCCCTTTGCCGCGGCGGCATAGCCGGTCTTGACCAGCCGGTCCTCCAGGGAGTGAAAGGTGATGATACACAACCTTCCGCCGGGGGAGAGCAGGTCGATGGCCTGGTCCACCACCCGCTCCACCGCCGTGAGCTCGTCATTGACGGCGATACGGATGGCCTGAAAGGTCCGCTTGGCCGGATGCTGCTTTTCCCGGAGGGCGGCCCGCGGCATGGCCGAACGGATCACGTCCACCAGCTCCAGGGTGGTCTCGATGCTCTTTTGTCCCCTGACCCGGACGATGGCTCCCGCGATGGCGGGGGCATACCGTTCCTCCCCGTAGTCGGTGAGGATCCGCCGCAGCTCCTCCTGGGGCCACTCGTTCACCACCGTCCGGGCCGTAAGGGTTTGCGTCTGGTCCATGCGCATATCCAAAGGGGCGTCGTGCATGTAGGAGAATCCCCGCTCAGGGTCGTCCAGCTGGGGGGAGGATACTCCCAGGTCGAAGAGCATACCGTCGGCGGCCGAGATCCCCGCCCCAGTCAGCAGCTCCGAAAGGTCGGTAAAGTTGCCGTGGAGGGGGGTGAACCGGTCCCCGAAGGGGGAGAGCTTCTCCCGGGCGGCTTCGATGGCGGCCAAGTCCCGGTCGATGCCGTAGAGCCGGCCGGCGGTCAGGCGTTTGGCGATCTCCAGGGAGTGACCCGCCCGGCCCAGGGTGCCGTCCACATAGGTTCCTTCCGGCTTGATATTCAGCCCCTCGATACACTCGTCCAGAAGGACCGGACAGTGGGTATATGTCTCGCTCATCGGCTTAGAAGCCCAAGGCTTCCATGCAGGCCGACATCTTCTCGGGGGTCATCTCTTCCTCCTCCTGGCTGTTCCAGGCCTCGTGGGCCCAGATCTCAGCCCGGTCGTTGACCCCGATGATGACCACGTCCTTGTCCAGGTTGGCGTACTGCCGCAGCTTCTGAGGCACCACGATCCGGCCCTGGGAATCCAGCTCGCATTTGGAGGCGTTGGCAAAGAGGGGACGCATGGCCTTGGACTGGCTCATGGGGAGGGAGGCGAACTTCTCGGTGAAGCGGTCCCAGGTAGCCTGGGGGTAGATGGCCAGGCAGGCGTCCACGCCCATGGCCAGGTAGAAGGTGACCCCCAGCTCCTCCCGCAGCTTGGCAGGGATGAAGAGGCGGCCCTTGCCGTCGATACTGTGTTCATAGGTCCCGGTCACGCTCTCACCCCCCACTTATATGGGATTTTGTGGTTTAACGCTCCACTTTGCTCCACTTTGCTTTTTTAGTATAGCGGGTCTGTAACCAAATTGCAATACTTTTTTTGAATTTTTCCACAAGAAATGTGGACAAAAAAATCCCCTCAAATGGTCGGTTGTGACCACTTGAGGGGGGTATCACAATATGTTGTGCCGGGGCTCTTAATCCTCGTCGGCCTCGGCGTCGTAGATGCGGCTCTGGGCGCTGCTCTGGGGGGGATCCATGCCGGCAGCGGCCGCCCGGAACCGGGTCCGGGACTTCTTGATCTCGTCATAGGCCTCGGCCACGGCCTCCTCGGTGCGGCGGAGGGCATCGTCGCAGTAGCGGTTGGCCGCCAGCCTCAGTTCCCGGGCTTTGGCCTCGGCTGCGCGGCGCATCTCCTCGCTCTCCCGCTTGGCGGCGGCCAGGAGCTGATCCTCGGCCACCAGCTGTTCGGCCTTCTCCTTGGCCTGCTGGATGATCAGGTCGCCCTCCCGCTTGGCGGAGGCCAGGTAGTCGTTCCGGGCCGAGATGATCTTCCGGGCCTCGGCCAGCTCCATGGGGAAGGCGTTGCGGATCTCGTCGATGAGGTCCAGGGCTTCGGACCGCTCCACCATGCAACGGTCCCCCGAGAGAGGCACATTCTTGGCCTCCTCGATCATATCAAAGAGCATATCCAGCAGTTCGTTGACTCCGCTCGCCATGGTCGTTTCCTCCTGTTTTTGTGTAAGGGCCGCGGGCCCGCTTTTTTCTTCAATATGGTGCTTTGCGGCTTTCGGCGATCTTCCGCTCCACGTCGGCGATGATCTCTCTGGGGACGAAGTCGCTGAGATCGGCGCCGTAGGAGGCCATCTCCTTCACCACACTGGAGCTGATGTAGGTGTACTTGGCGCTGGAGGGGATGAACAGGGTCTCCAGCCGGGGGTTCAGCTTCCGGTTGATAAGGGCCATCTGGAGCTCGTACTCGTAGTCGGACACGGCCCGCAGGCCCTTGACCAGGGTGCAGGCACCCTTCTGCCGGGCGTACTCGGCCACCAGGATGGAGGAGTGCTCCACCTCCACGTTGGGAAAGCGCTCCACCGTTTTACGGATGAGCTCCACCCGCTCCTCGGGGGTGAAGAGGCCGGAATCCCGCTTTTCGGCGTTCACCATGACGGCCACGATGAGCCTGTCGAAGCACATGGCGGCCCGCTTGATGATGTTCAGGTGCCCCAGGGTGATGGGGTCGAAGGAACCAGGGTAGATGGCGGTTTTCATGGACGCGCCTCCTCAGGACGCCTGTGGTAGAGGGTCACCTTGATCTTCCCGTACCGGTACTCCCGGCCCATCTCGTAGGGCGGGGGAAGCTGGGGGAGAATTTTGTCGAAAGCGCTCTCACAGACGATTATACCATTTTCGGTCATAATGTCAATCTCCGCCATCCGATTTAATGCTTTTTCCAGAAGTTCCCCGCTATAAGGCGGGTCCAGGAAGGCCAGGGAGAACTTTTCCCGGCAGGAGGTGAGGAAGCTGAGGGAATCTCCCTGGACCACACGGGCTTGGTTCGTGAAGCCGGTGTGCTCCAGGTTCTCCCGGACCACACGGGCGGCCTCCCGGTTCTGGTCCACGAAAACACAACCTGACGCGCCCCGGGACAGGGCCTCGATGCCCAGCTGGCCTGTGCCGGCGAAAAGGTCCAGGACGCGGCGGCCCTCCACGTCGAACTGGACGATGCTGTACATGGCCTCCTTCACCTTGTCGGTGGTGGGCCGGGTGTCCAGGCCGGGCAGGTCCTTCAGTTTCCGCCCGCGGGCAGTGCCGGTGATGACGCGCATGGGGATCCATCCTTTCGTGAGAAATCAGTGATGCCATGTGGGAACTCTGTCCTGAGGAGGTTCAATGGGGAGAAAAGCCCCCTCCTCCCGGTTCCAGAGAAACCAATGGCCGTCAACGACGACTTTTTCCGCGGATATGGTCAGCGCGGAAGCCGTAAAGTCGATCACAATGTTCTGATCTGCGTTATAGTAGGGGGAAGGAGCCTCCTCCCGAGCACAATTGAATTTGAAGAAAACCTTTACCCTTGCTTCGCCGGGTTCGGCGGCTTGAATCTCCTCCAGCATCAGATTTGTCCCGCTGTAGGCGAATTCCTTCAGAAAATCGGCATACCCCTCAGCAAAGCATCTATCCGGAAGATCTTCCCTCTCGCGGAACGATTCCGGAAAGACAGACCGCTCTGCCCTGTCGCCATAGCAGTCGTCCGTCGCAAAAGAAAACATACGGACATTGTAGATATCGACCCGGTGCCATACCCCACCATTGTCTCCTGCATACAGTTTAAAATGTATCGAGTTGTACCGCAGATCGATCTTGTAGTCGGCAATGGTATAACCCCACAGCGGAAACAAGAACTGTTGATTGATGTCATCCATCCGAATCATCTCCTTCGGGTCTGTCCTCAAAGAGGACCCGCAGGTAGTCCCGGCGGCCGCAGAGGACCCGGTCGATATAGACCTCCGCGGCGCGGATATGGTAAAAGATCATGTAGCTGCCGCTGACCAGGTAGCGGAAATCCCGGTCCGGGTCGGCGGAGGGAACGGGGGTGCCTGCGAGGGAAAGCTTTCCAGGGCGTCAACAGTCTCCATGATCCTGTCAATGACCTTCCCGGCGGCGACAGGGTTTTGCAGCTCCGCCACAATGTAGTCCCAGATGTCGTCCATATCCCCCTAGGCCAGGTCTGAATAGTGTATTTTATTTTTCATTCTTCGCACGCTCCCGGAAGTGCGCCCGCACCTCGTCCACCGTCAGCCAGCCCTCCTCCTCGCCGGAGCGGCGGCCCTTTTCCAGCTCGACCATGAGCTTGATGGTGGCCTGGAGCTTTTCATACTCCCGCAGGTCCACGATGGCGTACTTGCCCCGTCCGTTTTTGGTGAGGAAGACCGGCGAGCCCTCCTCCACGTCGTGAAGGACCTCGGTATAGTTGCGCAGGTCAGAGATGGGTTTGATATTCGGCAAAGGGAACAGCTCCTTTCTGGATCTATGATACCCCAAGGCGCTGTAAAATTCAACAGCAAATTTTACAGCAAAGCGGCCCATGTTTTTTTCCCTGGAAGGAGGGCTTCCCTTTTATACCTCCCGCCGGCGTTTGTAGAGTACGATCTCCGGGTCGGCGCCGCAGGCGTATTCGCAGACCAGAATGTATCCGGCGTCGGCCGCCACGCCGTAGCAGCGGTCGCCAAAGGGGCGTTCGATCTGACCACCGAAATAGATATTTTCATCCCGCAGCAGCTTTACCGTCTGTCCGTTGGGGAGTGGGTATTCCAGATTGACGTAGTACCCCGGGAGCAGATTGAGGTCATCCACATGAAGGTCCGGGATACCCAGGCCGTTGATCTCCCCGATCAGGGCGGCCTTCAGGGCCGCGAGGCCCTCGGGGCCCTCTGCCTTGACCCGCTCGGCAGCCACGCAGTCACCGCCCAGAGGGCGGCCTCCGGTCTCGGAGCAGCCGGGACACTCCGCCCACCGGGGACAGTTCTTGCAGCAGTCCATTTTACAGAGCTCGGCCATGACAGATCCTCCTGTTTCTTAGTTCGGCTTTTTACCGAAGCCGTTCCAGTAAAAGCGGGTAGCGGTGGCCTCGGGGACGTTCTCGTAGTCCCACTGGTGATCGGTCCGGCGCATATAGTCGCTGGTCACGTTGAAATAGTTGTAGGCACCGTCTATGTCCCAGGTGGTGTCCACGCAGTACCACTCCCCCTCCAGCTTCACCATGTTCCAGGCGTGGTCCTCGGTAGATTTATAGGCCGCCCCTACTACGGTGACGCACTCCACCCCGGCCAGGTCCATCAAAAGCTGGAAGGTGGAGGCATAACCAAAGCAGATCCCGTAACCCCGCACCAGATAGCCGTACGGATTGATGCTGTCTATCCGGCCAAGGCGGGACTCGCCGCTGAGGACGCTTTCATCATAGCTTCCCTGCTGGAGCATCCAGTCCCGGAGGGCCAGTTCCTTCCCAAAATCGGACATATCCCCGGTAATACGCTCCAGCCCCTCCTTGCACCGGGCCAGGATGGCGGCATCCCGTTTGCTCAGCCCGCTCTCGTCCTCCGATGCGTAGGCCTCCAGGATGGCCGTGGTGTCGTACGGCCTCACATAGTATCGGTTGGGGGGATCAAAAGGCACATAGTTACTGATATCCAAGGTGGGGATCGGTTCATCCTCGAAAGGGGGCGAAGGAGTAGGCGTTGGCAAGGGGGTAGGCGTTGGCTGGGGGATCGGCTCCCCTTTCAGGACGGCCTGAAGAGCGCCGACCGCGCCGGCGGGATCCTCGCAGATCACCAGGGCGGCGTAGCCCTCCAGCTCCACCACTTGTCCCTTCTCCACCAGAGCGGCCTGGGCGGGAAAATAGCCGCAAAAATCGCCTTGCCGGACTTCTCGGTATTCCTCCAGGGCGGCAGTCACAGTTTCGGTGTACTCCCCGCCGGAAAGGCGCAGGATCACCAGCTCCCGGGCGTCCGCACCCTCGGCGGCGTAGATGGTCGCCTCGGTCCAGGAGCCCTCCTCCAGCCAATACATATAGCTCAGATAGAAGTCACGGAGCTTCTGCTCCAGGGGAGACAGGTCCTCCCAGCCCAGGTAGCCGGCCACCGCCTGGGCGGCTTCCGATGTGGAGACATAGACCGCAGGCGCTGACTCAGCGGCGCTTCTCTCCCCGCAGGCGGTGAGAAACACCAGGAAAAGGGCTAACAAGAGGGCGGTCTTCTTCATGTTTTCTCCCCCTTGAAATAGTCGTACACCACTTTGCCGGTGGACTTGCCCACGGCCTCCTCCAGTTCTACAAGACTGGCGGCCTTGATGTTTTTCAGGCTTTTGAAGTGTTTGAGCAGCTGGTTGCGGCGCTTTTCACCGATGCCGGGGATCTTGTCCAGCTCGGATGTTTTCACCCGCTGGGACTGCTGCTGGCGGTGGAACTCGATGGCGAAGCGGTGGGTCTCCTCCTGGATCTGGCCCACCAGGGCGAAGACCGCAGGGATGCGCTGGATACCGATCTCGGCGCCCTCGGGGGTCACCAAAGCCCGGGTACGGTGGCGGTCGTCCTTCACCATGCCGAAGACCGGGATGTGAAGCCCCAGCTTCTCCTCCACCCCCACGGCCACGCGGGAATGCTCCACGCCGCCGTCGATGAAGAGGACATCGGGCAGGTCGCCGAATTTCTCGTCCCCGTCCAGATACCGCCGGAACCGGCGGGTGAGCACCTGGTCCATGGAGGCGTAGTCGTTGGGACCCTCCATGTCCTTGAGCTTGAAGTGGCGGTAGTCCCGCTTCAGGGGCTTGCCGTCCACATAGACCACCATGGAGGCCACGATGTCGTCGGCTCCCTGGTTGGAGATGTCGTAGGATTCAATACGCTTGGGGGGCTTGTCCAGCCCCAGCATCTCCCCCAGGAGCTCCAGCAGCTTGGACTGGCGCTCCGCCTTGGTGGTGGCCCGGACCACCTCCTCCACGGCGTTTTTGTTGGCCAGCTTGATGAGATCCATCTTGGCTCCCCGCTGGGGGGTGACCAGGGTGACCCGGTGCCCGCAGGCCTCGGACAAAAGCCGGGTGAGGGCCACCTCGTCCTCCAGCTCGCAGGGGAGCAAAATTTGCTTGGGCAGCCGGGAGCGGCCGGCGTAATACTGGCCCAGAAGGGCCGAGACCGCCTCCCCCTCCTCCCCCTCCATAGGGGTCTCGATGAGGTCCATGTCCTTGGCGGCCAGGTCCCCCTCCACATAGTGGAGGACCACGAAGCAGCTTTTGGCCTCCCCCCGGTGGTAGCCCACCACGTCGGTGTCAGCCAGGGAGCCGGCCACCACCTTCTGCCGCTTACCCAGAAGCTCGATAGCCTTCACCCGGTCCCGAAGCTCGGCGGCCTTCTCGAAGCGCATCTCCCCGGCGGCAAGCTCCATCTCAGCGGTCAGGTCGGCCTTGACCTCCTTAAATTGGCCCTCCAAAAGCCGGATAGCCTGGTCCATGGCCTCCTTATGGCGGGCAGGGTCCATGTCCACACGGCAGTAGCCGTCGCACAGGCCCATGTGGTAGTTGAGGCAGGGCCGCTCCTTCCCCACGTCCCGGGGGAATTTTTTGTTGCAGGAGGGCAGCTTGAGGGCCGAGCGAAGAGCCGAGAGCAGCCCCCAGGTCTCGTGGCGGCTGCCGTAGGGGCCGAAATACCGGGCCCCGTCCTCGGCCACCCGGTTCACCAGGGAGAACCGGGGGTAGTCGGCCTTCACGTCCAGGCGGATGTAGGGGTAGCCCTTGTCGTCCTTCAGAAGAATGTTGTAGTGGGGCTGGTGGCGCTTGATGAGGGAGTTCTCCAGCACCAGGGCCTCGAATTCGCTGTCGGCCACGATGACATCAAAGTGGTCGATGGAGGACACCATGGCCCTGGTCTTTTCGGTGTGGGAGCTGAGGTTGGCGAAATACTGGGAGACCCGGTTCTTCAGGGCCTTGGCCTTGCCCACGTAGATGACGGTATTTTTGGCGTCCTGCATAATGTAGACGCCCGGCTTCAAGGGCAGGGCGTGGGCTTTTTCTTTCAGCTCGTCAAAGGTCATGGTGATCCTCCTTTCCCGTGTTTTCTAAAAACAGGATCTCAGCTATCCGACGGTGTTTCCTTGATCAGTGTGCCGTCCACCAGCTTATAGACCCGGTCCTGATTGACCGCCATCTTTTTTTCGATCTCGCTTTCCAGGTCAATGCCCAGAATTTCCGACAGGCCCATGAGGTAGATGGCGATGTCGGCCAGCTCCTCCCCCACGTCCGTCTTCTTTTTCCGCCACGCGTCGTAGGCCTCTGCCACCTCGCCGTAGAGCAGACAGAATTCCTTGTTCACATCGGTGACGTTGAAGCCCTTATTCAGCTTGTTTTGGTAGACGGCCTTTTGCATTTCGTTTATTTTCATGTTGGGGGTTCCTCCGAATCGTGGTTTGTGTTTATGTCGGAAAGGCGGGGGCGGCACAAAAGACCGGCCCCCTGTCTTGGGCCTGTCCTCAAAGGTCAGTAAAGTAGTCTTGTGCTGCAGTGCCCAAAAGATGCCCCAAATTAGCCATCTCAAACAGTTCTTCCGAATCTTTATTCAGATATTCCTTCAATTCAATCCATAGCTCATTAATCGTAAAGAGAATAAAACCATCCCGCTCAATATGAGTGTCAGGATAAATATATTCCTTATATGCAACAAAAGTACAGTCGCTTAACTTTCGAATTACATATTCGTTTCCTTCGTACTCTCCGCCCCGGATATTGCTGAACAGCAGAAAAAACAGAATTGCCTGCTGAGCTTCCTTAAAAGAAAACTCTATTTCGAATAAATCATTAAACTTGTTTTCTTGCTTTTTCAAGGCATTTCACTCCTCATTTTGGTCAACCAACTGGGGCAGACAAGGGGACGGTCTTTGGGTTTCCCATCTGGCAGGTTTGGAACCCGCCCCTACGAGGGACGGGGAGCGTCCGGGCCCAGGTTGCCCTCCTTCCAGTGCTTACGGCAGAGGCCGATGTATTTATCATTTGCGCCCAATACCACCTGCTCCCCCTCCTTGAGGACACGTCCGTGCTCGTCGAAGCGGGCGTTGCAGGTGGCCTTTTTACCGCACCAGCAGATGGTCTTGATCTCCTCGATGATGTCGGCGCAGGCCAGCAGGGCCTGGGAGCCGGGGAAAAGCTCCCCCTTGAAGTCGGCGCGGAGACCGTAGCAGATCACGGGAACCTTCCAGTCGTCCACGATGTGGGTCAGGCAGTCCACCTCGTCCCGGGTGAGGAACTGGGCCTCGTCCACGATGATGCATTGGTAAGTACGGACCTGGGCCTCGGCCATGGCGCGCAGCTCATGGAACCAGACACAGGGGTGGCTCAGCCCGATGCGGGAGTTGATGATGGCCGCCCCCTCCCGCTGGTCGATGACCGGCTTGACCATCAGGGCCCGCTGGCCCCGCTCCTCGTAGTTATACCGCACCATCAGGGCGTTGGCCGTTTTGCTGGAGCCCATGACACCGTATCGGAAATAGAGCTTTGCCATCTGTCATTCCACCTTTTCTCTTTTGTGTTGAAGGGCACGGGCGGGAAACGCTGAACGGGAGCGTCATTTCAGGGACTCCTCCACGATATGGGAGAAGGGGGCAAAGGCGCTGGGCACCGAGTAGGTCTCCCCCAGCTCCCGCCGGCCGGCCCAGACCCAGCCCGGGGGGAGCTCTTCACTCTCTGCCCGGACCGTATAGGCCGTCATGTGCCACTCGATGTGGGTAAAGATGTGCCTGCCCGCGGCGGCGAAGGCTACCTCCCCCTCCACCGGGCTGGGCCAGGGGGCAAGATCGTTGGGGTACTCCCACAACCCGGCCAGCAGGCCCCGCTCCGGCCGCTTCCGGAGGGCCACCTTTCCCTGATGGAAAATGAGGTACACCATCCGTTCCTCCACCCGGCGGGCCTTTTTGGGGGGCTTCACGGGGAAAGCGGTCTCCTGCCCCAAGCGGTGGGCGGCGCAGAGGTCACGGGCGGGGCATTTGTCACAGAGGGGGGCGCCGTTGGGAAGGCAGACGGTGGCCCCCAGCTCCATGAGGGCCTGGTTGAAGTCCCCCGGGCAGTCCAAGGGCATAAGGTTCCGAAGGGCCTCGGTCACGACCTTTTTTGTCTCGGGCTTGGTCACGTCGGAGGGGTCGGCGGTAAGCCGGGTGACCACCCGGAGCACATTCCCATCCACGGCAGGCTCAGGGAGCCCGAAAGCAATGGAGGAGACGGCCCCGGCGGTATAGTCCCCGATGCCCGGGAGGGCCCGGATAGAGCCGTAGTCGGCGGGGAACTTCCCGCCGAAGTCCTCCATGATCTGCCGGGCCGCCTTTTGGAGGTTCCGGGCCCGGCTGTAATAACCCAGGCCCTGCCACAGCTTCATGAGCCGCTCCTCGGGGCACCCGGCCAGGGCCTCCACCGTGGGGAGCGCCTTCAGAAACCGCCGGTAATAGTCCAGCACGGCGCTCACCCGGGTCTGCTGGAGCATGATCTCGGAGACCCAGACATGGTATGGGGTGGGGTCGCTCCTCCAGGGGAGGATTCGGGCGTTCTCCCGGTACCAGGTCAGCAGAGGAAAGACCAGCTCCTCCAGTTCCGTCATGCCCCTCCCCCCTTTCTTCGGTGTTGAACCTTATTATAATGGTTCCGGGGACAAATTTCAATCTCCCGGACAGGAAAAACAGCGGCCCCGTGAGGACACGGGGCCGCCTGGGGTCTAATCTGTTATGCCGGGACGTCGGCCTGCATGGCCCAGAGGTTGCGGATCTGGGGGCTGAGCCGCTCGTAGGTCCAGGTCTTCTTGGTGTTCTCCGGGTTGTTGGGGTCCAGGATTTGGAAACCGGTGTTGTCATACCCGGTGATGACCATGTAATGGCCGCTGAAGGTGAAGTCCCCGGGACCCACGATAATAATGATGGGATGGCCGTCCCGCAGGTGGTTCTTCATGACCCCTTCACTGAGGGGGATCTCCTTGGGCAGAAGGCCCAACTGCTTGGCTCCCTCGCTCATAAGGGTCCAGGCCGTACCGTTGCCCGGCACGCAGTAGCCATTGTCGGTGGCAAATTTGGCCACCTCCACCGGGTTCCATGTGGCGTCCCCGGTGAGACCAATGGCCACCATGGACAGGCACACCGGCCCACAGCCGGTATAGCCAATCAGACCGGAGCCGTAAGGTTCATAGCCCCAACGCTCGTCCCACTGGATCAGGTTGGGGATCTCGCCCGCCGCGGCTTCGGCGGAAAGGTCGATGGTATGCTCCAGGTCCTTTTTCTCAGGGTAGGCCAGCACGTAATCCACCACCTGGGGGTACTTCTGGGCAAACTCCAGCATATCCCGGGGATAGGACAGGTCTTCCTCGATGTAGGCCAGCTTCTCCTCGTAGTTCAGCGCCAACAGGGGCGTTGGGGTGGGATCGGGGGTGGGCGTTGGGTCCGTGCTGGGCTGGACGCTATTCTCCGCCAGGGGGGGATCGTTCTCCAGGGGCACGCCAAAAAAGAGGCTCTTGACCCCCAGGGCCGTCAGGAAAATGACTAGGGAGACCGCCAGGAGCAGCATCATCCGCTGCTGCTGATGCCGCCGGCGACCGTAGCTGGACCGGCGGGTGGAGGGACGGTCGGCCACCCGGCTCTGTCTTTCGTATGACATAAGGATCCCACCTTTTTCTATGTCTGGGATATAGCAGCCCCGCCGCTCTGCGGCCGGCGAGAGGGCTGCACATCTTTTCATCTGGTTTTTCAGTATAATACATCCGCGTGGAAATTGCAATTGCCTTCCGGAGAATTAATAAAATCTCAAAATTTCTGTTACATTTTTGTCATTTTTCTCTTCAACCCCCTTGTTTCTTTCTTGACAATGTGATATAGTTGCTATGGATGGAAACCTGTGGAAAAACTCTTCCATCCAAAAACACTTTGAGAAGGAGCATCAAGGACATGAAGAAGAAAATTCTCAGCATTTCCCTGGCCTTCGTCATGATCCTGGCCATGGCCGTACCCGCGTTCGCCAGCGAGTACACCGTCAAGGCCGGGGACTCCCTTTGGGGCATCGCCCAGCAGCAGCTGGGCAGCGGTCTCAAATGGAATGACATTTACGAGGCCAACAAGGACACCGTCAAGGATCCCAGCCTGATCTATGTGGGTCAGAAGCTGAACATCCCCGACGGCCAGACCACCGAGCCCGAGGTGACCGGCTTTGCCGGCGGCACCTTCGAGGGCCAGGGCACCGGCTACGGCGGCGCCAACCAGCCCATCACGGCCAAGGTCACCATCTCGGCTAACAAGAAGATCACCGCCATTGACGTGACCGCTCCCGGCGAGACCGCCGCTGTCGGTGGCCTGTCTGTGAAGACCTACGCCGACTCCATTGTGGCCGCCCAGTCCATCCGGGTGGATACCGTGGCCGGCGCCACCGCCACCTGCGTGGGCATCCGGCAGGCTGTCCAGAACGCCCTCAAGGCCGCCGGCCTCTCGGCCAACGACTTGACCGCCGTTGATGTGGCCAAGACCCCTGTCACCGACATGACCGTGGATGTGGTAGTCGTGGGCGCCGGCGGCGCCGGTATGACCGCCGCCATCACCGCCGCCCAGGCCGGCAAGAACGTGGTCATCCTGGAGAAGCTGGGCATCGCCGGCGGCAACACCTCCCGGTCCACCGGAGGCATGAACGCCACCGAGACCGAGTATCAGCAGATGAACACTTTCGCCAAGGGCGAGGACGACGGCATCGCCGCTATGCTGGAGAGCGCCAAGGCATACCCTCAGCTGGCCGAGCTGGCCGCCACTGTCCAGAAGGAGTATGACGCGTGGAAGACTGCCGGTTCTAACGGCTACTTCGACTCGGTCAGCCTGTTCATGCTGGACACCATGGTAGGCGGCAAGGGGCTTAATGACCTTGACCTGGTCAAGGTCATGGCCGAAAATTCGGCCAGTGCTATCGACTGGCTGGAGGAGGGCGTCGGCGCCGTTCTCCACGACGTGGCCTCCTTCGGCGGTGCCTCGGTCAAACGGATCCATCGGCCCGTGAACGCTGCCGGCAACTCCATCCCCGTGGGCAACTACATCGTGCCCATCCTCCTGAGAGCTTGCGAGACCAACGGCGTGAAGATCCTCTACAACACCGCCGCTACCGAGATCGTGATGGACAACGGCAAGGCCACGGGCGTCAAAACCGCCGGCGGCGCCACCATCAGCGCCAAGAGCGTGATCCTGGCTTCCGGCGGCTTCGGCGGCGACCTGAAATGGGTGGCTGAGATGCAGCCCTCTCTGGACGGATTTGTTACCACCAACTCCCTGGGCTGCACCGGCGACGGCATCAAGATGGCTCAGAATGTGGGGGCTGCTCTGGTGGACATGGAGCAGATCCAGATCCATCCCACCGTGGAGCAGAAGACCTCCGCTCTGATCACCGAGGGCATCCGGGGTGACGGCTCCATCCTGGTCAACCAGGAGGGCGTCCGTTTCTGCAACGACACCGGTACCCGTGACGCCGTGTCGGCCGCTGAGCTAGCCCAGACCGGCGGCTATGCTTACCTGATCATCGACCAGCGGATGATGGATGGCTCCGCCACCTACCGCGGCTACATCACCAAGGGCTTCACCGTTCAGGGCAACACCTACGCCGAGCTGGCCGCCGCCATCGGCGTCCCCGCCGACGCTTTCGAGGCCACCATGGCCAAGTGGAACGCCGCCGTGGCCGCTCAGACTGACGACGAGTTCCATCGGACCAGCTTCAAGGCCCCTCTGGATACCGCTCCCTACTATGCCATCAAAATCGCCCCGGGCGTCCACCACACCATGGGCGGCGTAAAGATCAACACCGAGGCTCAGGTCCTGAAGGCCGACGGTTCCATCATTCCCGGCCTCTTCGCCGCCGGCGAGGTCACCGGCGGCGTCCACGGCGCCAACCGTCTGGGCGGCAACGCCGTGTGCGACATTGTGGTCTTTGGCCGCATCGCCGGCCAGAATGCGGCCGACAACTGCAACGTGTACACCGGCTCCTCCGTGGGTATGCAGGGCACCGTCACCGTGGCCCTGACCGTGGAGAACGGCAAGATCATCGATGCTGAGATCACCGAGTGCCACGAGACCGTGGGCGTGGCCGATGTGGCCATCGAGCGCATCCCCGTCCAGATCGTGGAGCATCAGACCACCACCGTGGACACCGTCACCGGTGCCACCCTGGCCTCCAACGCCATTATGCGGGCCGCCACCCAGGCTGCCCGGGCCGCCGGTCTGGACACCAACGCCCTGAAGGCCAACGCCTATCACGCTCAGCCCGGCGCTGACGAGACCTGGAACACCGAGGTCCTGGTCATCGGCGGCGGCGGTGCCGGCCTCTCTGCCGCTATCTCTGCGGCTCAGAACGGCGCCAAGGTCACCCTGATCGAGAAGGCCGCTGTTCTGGGCGGCAACTCCTTCCACGCCGGCGGCGCCTTCAACGCCGTGGACCCCGAGGGCCAGGCCTCTGTCATCATGGCCAAGGCCACCAAGGACACCCTGGACAGCTACCTGACCGTGAACAAGGATACCCCCGAGCTTCACCTGGACCTGTTCCCCGAGTGGATCCCCGTCCTGGAGGCTCTTCAGGAGGAGATCAAGGCCTTTGACGCCGTCAACGCGGGAAAGACCCCCGGCGTGGATCTGCCCGGCTTTGACTCCATCAACCTGGCCATGTGGCACATGTACATCGGCGGTCTGCGCCAGATGAACGACGGCACCTGGACCGCTTCCGATGTCAACATGGCTCGCAGCCTGGCCTCCAACGGTCTGGACGCTTACAAGTGGCTGGGCACTCTGGGTGTGGGCGGCATCTCCTACGGCACCGGCCTGACCCGGCTCAACACCGTTCTGGGCGCCATGTGGCCCCGGACCCACGGCTATGCCGCCGGCAACGGCCTGATCCAGCCCCTGAAGGCGGCTGCCGAGAAGGCCGGCGTGACCATCGTCACCGAGACCGAGGGCACCGAGCTGCTGGTCAACGCCGGCGGCAAGGTGGTGGGCGCCAAGGCTGAGAAAGCTGACGGCACCAAAATCACCATCAATACCTCCAAGGGCGTGGTCCTGGCCACCGGCGGTTATTGCGCCAACCCTGCCATGGTCAAGGAGTACGACAAGTACTGGGGTGAGAACCTTTCGGCCACCACTCTGAGCACTAACGCCGGCACCAACGAGGGTGACGGCATCAAGATGGCCATGGCCATCGGCGCCGATACCCGGGACCTGGGCGTTTCTCAGATGATGCCCTCCTCCTCCCCCGTCAAGGGCACCATGACTGACGGCCTGTGGGCCTCCGCCGAGTCCCAGCTCTGGATCGGCGCTGACGGCAAGCGGTTCGTGGACGAGTACGCCGAGCGTGACGTGCTGGCCATCGCTTCCATGGCCCAGAAGGACGGCATCTTCTACATCATCTACGCCGGCGGCGCCGACGCCGAGGGCGTCTGCCACGGTGTCAACGGCGCCAACGATTTCCGTCTGAAGGGCGCCCTCAGCGGCGGCCACGTCTGGTACGGCTCCACCCTGGCCGAGCTGGCCGAGGCCACCAAGAAGCCCGCCGGCGGCGCTACCTCCTCCTTCACTGAGGAGCAGCTGCGCGCCGCCATTGAGAACTACAACAAGATCGTGAAGGACCAGTATGATCCCGACTTCCACAAGGGCAACATTACCGGCTACATCGATCTGGCTGCCATCGAGGCCGATCCCAATCTGGGCATCTGCATCACCCCGCGGAAGGCCTCCCTGCACCACACCATGGGCGGTGTGGTCATCAACCCCAACACTGAGGTCATCAGTGAGAGCGGCAATGTGATCCCCGGCCTGTGGGCCGCGGGCGAGGTCACCGGCGGCATCCACGCCGGCAACCGTCTGGGCGGCAACGCCGTGGCTGATATCTTCACACACGGCCGTATCGCCGGCGCCAACGCCGCGAAATAAGCTCCTTCTCAAATCAAAAAAGGACTCCCGCACCGTATGGTGCGGGAGTCCTTTTTTGTGCCGGGATCGGCGCCCTCTGTCTTCCGGGAATGGAAGAAATATTTTTTCAATTTCCGTGGGTCTTTTTGTCCCGGACGTAGATGTGCTTGACGCCGGGGGCGCTGGTGGGACGGGCGTCGATCTCGAACCGGTCGATGGATTTCACCAGAGTGGTCAGCTTCTCGAAACCGTAGTTCCTGGGGTCGAAGTCGGGCTGGCGGCGGGGCAGGATGTTACCCAGCTCGCCCATGAAGGCCCAGCCCTCCTCGTCCGAGGCGTCCTGGACCGAGGCGGCGATGAGGGAAACCACCTTGGCTGGGACCTGTTTCCGGGTGGAAGTGGGGACGGCCTTGCCGCTCTTCTCCTTCTCCTCGCTCTTGGTCATGTCCTTGCCCCGGAGGACCTCCACATAGATGAACTTGTCGCAGGCCACGATGAAGGGGTTTGGAGTCTTCTTTTCCCCGATGCCATAGACCCTCTTCCCCGCCTCCCGGAGGCGGAGGGCCAGCCGGGTGAAGTCGGAGTCGCTGGACACCAGCACAAAACCGTCCACCGGCTGGGAGTAGAGAATGTCCATGGCGTCGATGATCATGGCCGAGTCGGTGGAGTTCTTCCCGGTGGTGTAACTGTACTGCTGGACCGGGATGAGGGCGTTCTCCAGCATCAGGGGCTTCCAGGAATCCATGTTGTTCATGGCCCAGTCCCCATAGATCCGCTTGATGGTGGGGGTGCCGTACTTGACGCACTCCTCCATGATCTCCTTGATAGCGGTACGGGGGGCGTTGTCGCCGTCAATGAGAACGGCAAGGCGAAAATCCTGCTCCATAGCTGTCCCTCCCTTAATCACTGAGCACAAAATGGCAGAACCGGAGCATCTCGAACCAGTCGTCGCTGGAGTAGAGGACGTTCTTGTCGCTCTCCAGGACGGCGCCGGGATAGAAGCTCTTGGAATAGGCCACCTTGTGGTCCTTAAACCGGACGGTCATCTCAAAGAAGTCGGGCAGGATGACCATGCAGTTTTTGGCGTTCTTCATGGCCCTTTTTGCCCCATCCTTAACGGCGTTCACCGCCAGATCCGGGTGCATGGAGACCACCGCGCCCCCTCTCCCCTCGTTCACCGCCACGGTGGTGATGCCGGGGATCATGCCGGAGGCGAACTCACACAGGGCCCGGTCCCCGGAGAGGAAGACCACGGGGACCCCGTAGTAGCCGGCGGTGTAGGCGTTCATCATAAACTCGTTCATCCGCGTCCCGTTGAGGATGACGTACTCGTTTTGCAGGTTCATGGTGTGGCTCAAGGGATTCCCCGGACTGGAGGCCCCGGCGTGGTAGCCGGTAAAGAGGACGGCGCCGTAGTCCCCACTGTCGATGCCAGCCATCATGGAGAGGGGATCCCCGGTCCAGCCCCGCATGACCCGGACCTTTTGGGGCAGGACAGCGGGGTCCAGGTTCCGGGCCGAGTCGTGGGCGTCCTTCACCAGGATCTCGGCCCCCTTATCCGCGGCCAAAATGCCCTCGCAGGCAGCTGCCACCTCCCGTGTCATCTGGCGGCGGAAAGGCTCGTAATCACGGGGGGTGGCGCGCTCGGTCTCGGCCCAGTCGGCAATGCCGCAGGTGCCCTCGATGTCGGCGCTGATGAATACGTTCATCCCTCACCCCTCCGTCTCTTGATGATCTCCTCCACCTGGCGGAGCTGCTCCACGTCGTTGACGCCGATCATGTCTTCGGCGGTGCAGGCGGCGCATACCCCCACCTTCTCCCCCTGCTTCCGGAGCCAGGAGGGGGCGTCGGTGATGTAGTACTCCCCCTGGGCGTTGTCAGGCCGCAGGGTGGTGAGGGCCCGCCAGAGCTGGGCGGCGTCGAAAATGTAATCGCCGGTATTCAGTTCCCTGATCTTCCTCTCCTCCTCGGTGCAGTCCCGGTCCTCCACGATGCGGAGAAAGCCGCCCTCCTCATCCCGGAGGATGCGGCCATAAGGCAGGGGCTCTTCGGTGACCCCCGCCATGAGGGTGCAGGCGTTGCCCTGCTCCAGGTGCTCCCGGACCAGCTTCTCGTAGGCGCTTCTGGGCAGGAGGGGCATGTCGCCGTTGCAGATCAGGATGTGGCCCCCGAAGCCCTTAAAGGCGCTCTCGGCGCACTGGACGGCGTGGCCGGTGCCCAACTGGGGGCACTGGTAGACCTTGGGGTAGCCGGGGAAAGCGGCCGTGACCTTCTCCCCCTCGTACCCCACCACCAGGGTGATGTCCTCAGGAGGCAGGAAGGAAAGCCCCTCCAGCACATAGCTGAGCAGGGGCCGGTCGGCGGCCTCCCGCAGGACCTTGGGCAGCTCGATCCCCTCGGTGCGCAGCCGGGTGCCCTTCCCGGCGGCCAGGACGATGGCTTTTAACTGTTCAGACATGGGTATGATCCCCTTTTTTCAAAATTGAGCAGAAGGTATCTTTTCATTTCCTTTCTATCATAGCACATTTCGCCCCGTTTGCAAATGGGGAAAAGGGGGAAATATGGAAAAGAGGGCCGGGTGTCCCCGGCCCTCTGGAGCGCTTTTGATGCTCAGGTGTCGTCCTCGATGAGACCGTAGCCGCCGTTCTGCCGCTTGTAGACCACGGAGAAGGCGCCGCCGGCGTCCTCGTTTCGGAAGGCAAAGAAGGTGTGGCCCACCAGGTTCATCTGAAGGATAGCCTCCTCCACCGACATGGGCTTGATGGGGAAACGCTTGGCGCGGACCACAGCGTACTCCTCCTCGGGCTCGTCAGGGACAAAGGAGGTCTCGTCCACCTCAGGAGCACGGACAAAGGCACCCTTCTTTAACCGCTTCTCCAGGCGGGCCTTATTCTTCCGGAGCTGCCGCTCGATATCGGCCACGGCGGCGTCGATGGAGGCAAACATGTCGGGGGTGCTCTGGGCCGAGCGGAGGATGGTCCCGCCCGCGCGAACGGTCACCTCCACATTGTTGCGGTCCTTCTCCACGCTGAACACCACCGAGGCGTCGGCCTCGCCATCGAAATAGCGGTCCAGCTTGCCCACCTTCTTCTCGGCGTACGCGTGGACGGACTTGGGCAGAGTGACCTTCTTGTCAGTAAACGAAAACTTCATAACGTTGTCAACTCCTTCCGGGTGTATGGAGGGCTTTCCCTCTGGTTAAAGTATACCACAGAAGGGTGAGAATGTCATCAGCTTTTAGCGAAGTTTTCTAAATGTTCAAAAAGTAGTTGACATTTTCTGGAAATTATGGTATAAACAGGTTGTGGTCAACGGTGGGTATTACCCGCCGATACCCGTGTTCATTCCATTCTCCCCGTCCCCCGCACCGGACGTCCCTTCTGGGACGTCCCTTTTTTTGCCCCTAAGGTGCAAAAACACCGCGGAGCCCTGCGGACTCCGCGGTGTCCGATGTTTCAGCCCTCCTCGGCCTGCCGGGTACTCATCATGATCACGGTGACCGTCCGCACATCCTCGCCGGAGCGGAGCTCCAGGACCAGCTCCTCCCCCAGCTTCAGGCCCTGCTTGGCCTTCAAAAGGTCGTCCACGCAGGTGACGGCGGTGGCGTTGGCCGAGACGATCACCTCTCCGGGAAGGACCCCGGCCAGCTCGGCCCCCAGACCGGGCTCTACGCTCACCACCTGGGCCCCGTCGGGGGTGTTGTCTTCGTCGAAGTGGTTCTGCACCGTGACCCCCAGCATGGGCGCCCCGGCGTAGCGGCCGGTGGAAATAATCTGCTCGGCCACATCCTTCACCAGGGTGCTGGGGATGGCGAAGCCCAGGCCCTCGATGGTCTCCTCCTCGGACATCATCTTCATGTTGGTGATGCCGATGACCTCCCCGGCGGCGTTGACCAGGGCCCCTCCCGAGTTGCCCGGATTGAGGGCGGCAGTGGTCTGGATCAGGCTCATGCTGCCGTTCCGGGCGCTGACCGAGCGGTCGATGGCCGAGATGATGCCGTCGGTCATAGTGCCCCGCAGTTCCTCCCCCAAGGGGTTGCCGATGGCGTAGGCCGGCTCCCCCACCCGGAGGACCGAGGAGTCCCCGAACCGGACGGCGGGCAGGTCGGCGGCCTTGATCTTCAGCACGGCCAGGTCGGTCTCCCGGTCGTAGCCCACCAGGGAAGCGGCCACCAGGGCGTTGTTGGGAAAGAGCACATCGGCCCGCTGGCCTCCGGCGACCACGTGGGCGTTGGTGACGATATAGCCGTCAGAAGTCAGGATGATCCCGGTGCCCGTGCTGATCCCCAGGGTGCCGGTGGTACGGACCCCCACGATGGAGGGATTGACCTTTTCGTAGATCTCCACGGGAGCCAGAGTCTCACCACTCTCTGGGCACAGCTCCAAAGTCACCTGGGCCCCGGCGGGGAAAGAACGAATGGAGGTCTTCTCCAGAAGGTCCACCCAGTCGTCCTGACCGAAATGCCACTGGTCCCCGTCGCTCCCGTCGCCGCCGAAGCCCCAGGGGGTGTCTCCCCCAGGGAACCACCTGTCCTGGCCGCCGGGCAGCTGGAACAGGGGCAACTCCCGGACCGCGAAGATGGAGCCGGTCATGCCCAGGATCAGGGCGAAAAAGAGGAGGAAGCCCAGCACACCGCTGCGGCGGCGGCCCTGACGGCGGCCCGAGGTCCGCTGCCGGACGTAAGGGGTCCGCCGGACCTTGTCCTCCTCCGTCACGGGCGTCCGGGGCGACCCGGCGGGAGGCTCCGGAAGGGCGGGGGACTGGACCGGGCCCAAACGCTTCCAGGGCGCCTCGTAGTAATCGTTTCGCATGGCTTCTCCTTCTCTCTCAGGCGATGGTCAGGGTAAAGGTGAATTCGGTCACGCCGTTCTCACTGGTGACCGTGATGGTCTCATGGTGGCTGTTGAGAATGGATCTGACAATATAGAGCCCCAGGCCCACCCCGTCCCGGTCCTCGCTGCGGGAGCGGTCGGTCTTATGGAAGCGGTCGAAGATCCGGTCCAACTCCTCGGGGGGGATGGTCTCCCCCGTATCCCGCACCGACACGTAGGCCTTCTCCCCCTTGACCCGGATCCCCAGATGGAGGGCGGCGCCGGGGGTGGCGAACTTGATGGCGTTGTCCAGCAGGTTGTAGCACACCTGAGTGATGCCGTCCGGGTCCCCCCAGACGTTGACAGTCTCCTCGGGCAGGTCGGTCTCCACATCCAAGCCCCGGTCAGTGATCTTGCCCTCCAAGCTCACCAGGACCCGGAGGAGCAGCTCGGAGATATCGAATCGCTCCTGGGCGGTGACATTCTCGGCCGAGCGGAGCTTGGACAGGTCCAGCATCCGTCGGACCAGACGGGAAAGACGGCGGGTCTCGGAGGAAATGGTGCGCAGGGCAGCCTCCTGCTTCTCCGGAGGGATGGTGCCGTCCAGGATACCGTCGGAAAAGCCGGCGATGGTGGTCATGGGGGTCTTCAGCTCATGGGAGACGTTGGCGATGAACTCCCGGCGGCGGGCCTCGCTCTGGGCCAGGGAGTCGGCCATGGAGTTGAAGGCCTCGGCCAGCTCGCCCACCTCGTCCTTCCGGTTCTCATAGCCCGTGACACGGGCTTCCAGCTCCCCCCGGCCGAACTTCCGGGCGGTCTCTGCCATCTCCTTCAGAGGGCGGGTCTGCTGGAGGGAGGTCACCGAGCTGACCAGGGAGGCCAGCAGCAGCACCGCGATGGCCGAGACCATAAAGATAGCGGCCAGGTCCTGCCACATACTGATGAGGGCGGTGTTGTCGCTGGCCACGATCACCACCCCACGCTGGTAGGTGGTGCCTGAGTATCTGGAATGCTGGAGGATGGGCACGGCGGCGACGATATTGTCCTCGGGCAGGATCCCCCCCAGGCTGCTCCGCTGGGCCGAGATCTCTCCCCGGCCCGCCCGGTCCAGCACGCTCTGGGGGACACTCTTGCCCAGAAGGCCCCGGTCGGCCCCGCCCCCCGCCGAGACAAAGACGATCTCACCGGTGTTCTCAGCCAGCAGGACGGTGGAGTCCGAGATGCTGGACAGGGAGGCGATGTAGAGCTGATACTGGGAGTCATTGATGCTGGAACCCATGCCCTCGGCCAGATAGGTGCCGGTAAAGGTGGCGATAAAGCCTGCGTTGCGCTCCAGGGACTCGGTCTTCTCCCGGACGATATACTGGTAGCTCAGGGCCACGAAAGCCCCGCCCAGCAGCAGCAGAGCCACCAGGATCACCGCGGCCATCATGGAGAACTGCCGGCGGTAGAGGCTTTTCACGTCCCGGTCACCTCAAATTTGTAACCCACGCCCCAGACCGTCTTGAGGCTCCAGGCCTCGCTGACCCCCTCCAGCTTCTCCCGCAGGCGCTTGATGTGGACGTCCACCGTCCGGGAGTCGCCGAAGTAGTCAAAGCCCCACACCTCGTCCAGAAGCTGGTTGCGGGTAAAGACCCGGTTGGGGGCCGAGGCCAGGTGGTAGAGAAGTTCCAGCTCCTTGGGCGGGGTGTCGATCTTCTTGCCGTCCACGGTCAGCTCGTAAGCGTCCAGGTTGATGACCAGCTTGTCAAAGGAGAGCTTCTTCTCCTCCGAGTTCTCCCCCTCCCCCGACGTGCGGCGGAGGACGGCCCGGATCCGGGCCAGGACCTCCTTGGTCTCGAAGGGCTTGACGATGTAGTCGTCCGCCCCCTGCTCCAGGCCGGTGACCCGGTCGTCGGTCTCTCCCTTGGCGGTGAGCATGATGACCGGGGTCTTGCTCTCGGAGCGGATCTTTTTCAGCACCGACCAGCCGTCCATCACGGGCAACATGATGTCCAGCAGCACCAGATCGGGACCAAAAGAACGGAAAAGCTCCACCCCCTTGCCCCCGTTGTCGGCGATCTGGGTCTCGAAGCCCTCCTTCTCCAGATAGAGGTGGAGCAGCTCGGCGATGTTGCCGTCATCCTCCACAATAAGTATCTTTTGTGCCATAGAATGGCCCCCTTTTGCGCATTATGATCTCATTATAATGGGATACGAGCCCTTTTCGGTGAATGAAATGTAAATTTTAATTCACAAACGGATGGTCGATCTGGATGACCGTGTAAAAGGTAGGGTCCAGCTCCCTGGCCCGGCGGAACATCTCCTTCCGGACCTCCTCGTCAGAGAGAGGACAGGACCGGGGTACCATCAGGTCGAAAATCAGGTTGGTGTGGGTGCTGCCCTCGGTCATGCGGAAATCGTGGAGGGTGATCTCCGGATCGATGTCCTGGGCCAGGGCCAGCATCTGGGCCTTCCGGGCGTTCACACGCTCGTCGTTGGTGGCGATGGGGTCCATATGTATGGTGGTCAGCACCCGGTACTTGGCCATGATCTCCCGCTCCACGTCGTCGATAACGTCATGGGTGTCCGCCATGTTGGCATCCAGAGAGACCTCGGCGTGGAGGGTAGCCATCACATGGCCCGGACCGTAGTCGTGGACCATCATATCGTGGACCCCCAGGATCTCGGGATGGCTGAGAACGGTGTCCTGGATGTTTTTCACCAGCTCAGGGTCTGGGGCCTGACCCAGCAGGGGGTCGATGGTATCACGGGCGGCCTCCCAGCCGGCGCGAAGAACGAAGGCGGCCACCAGGATGCCCACCCAGCCGTCAATGACGACGTGGGCAAAGTGGGCCACCAGCAGCCCCGCCAGCACCGCCAGGGTAGCCACGCAGTCGCTGAGGGAGTCGGCGGCGGTGGCCGCCATGGCCGCCGAGCTGATCCGCCGGGACAGGTCCCGGTTAAAGAGGTACATCCACAGCTTCACCAGGATGGAGACACACAGAATGGCCGCCGAAGTCCAGGAAAACAGGACCTCTTCGGGGTGGAGGATCTTGTCCACCGCCCCCCTGGCCAGTTCCAGGCCCACCAGCAGGATGGCCGCAGAAACCGCCAGACCGGCCAGATACTCCATCCGGCCGTGGCCGTAAGGGTGGTCGTCGTCGGCCTTCTGCCCGGCCAGACGGAAGCCCAGCAGGGTCACCAAGGAGGAGGCCGCGTCGGACAGGTTGTTGAAGGCGTCGGCCGTCACCGACACCGCCCCGGTCAGCAGCCCGGCCCCGAACTTGCTCAAGGAGATCAGGAGGTTCAGCACGATCCCCACGATCCCCGACAGGGTGCCATAGCGCTCTCGCACCTCTGGGTCCTTCACATCCTCATAGCCGCAGACAAAGCGGCGCAACAAAAATTCAGTCAAGACGATCCCTCCCGGCGATCCATGATAGGAAAGGTTATGTTATTATGGCACGAAAAAGTCCGAACGTCAACAAATACCGCCTCCGGCACGGTGAAAAACCAAGCCGCCCTCCCCTTCCGGGAGGACGGCTCAGGCTGGGTCGGTCCTTTCACTCCACGTCGCCGTAGACATAGCGCCCGGGCGGCAGCAGCGGAGAGAACTCCACCAGGAGCTGGGAGAAACCTCCGGTGCGGTCACAGCGGGCCCCCTCCTCCCGGAGAAGCCCGCCCTCCTCAGGCGTGCGGACGGGCAGGGACAGGATGGCCCGGACGCCGGGGGCTCCGTCCTCCAGCATCAGGACGCCGCCGTGGAGGTTTGCCGAGCGCCGGGCAGCCTCCAGGCCCAGGCCCAGGCCGCCCGGCCGCTTCACCAGCGGGTCAGCGCCGGTCTCGGACGGGGGCAGGCCGGGGCCGTCGTCCTGCACGGTCACGGTGAACCGTTCCCTGCTCCCGCCGCACCGCAGCTTCACATGGCCGCCTTTGCCGGCCTGCTGGCAGGCGTTGGTCAGCATATTCAGAATGGCCTGCTCCAGAAGGGTCTCGTCGGCCATGGAGAGGATGCCCTCCCGGTCGATCTCCCACCAGAAGGAGATCCCCAGGTCGGCGGCGATCCCCTCCACCTGCCTGCCGATGTCCCGGCACAGGCCGGCCAGGTCCACCGCCCGGGGGCGGAAGACCGGATCCCCGTTTTGGCAGAGATCCAGGTGGCTCACGGTCCGAATCATCCGGTATAGGCCCTGGGTCAGATAGGCCAGGTTTTTCTCGTCCCGCTGCTCCCCCCGCTCCCGCACCAATGGGGTCAGCAGCTGGACTGCAGCCAGCAGGTCGTTCACCTGGCCGCGCAGCTCCATGATCAGGTTTTCCTCTCTCTGTTGATCCACGCCGGTCTCCCCCGCTTTCTCTCTGTCGCCCGGATATCGATCATAGTATACCAAAATACCGCTCTGAGAACAAGTCGATCCGCCCATTATTTTTCCTCTTTTCTCTCCGAAAGGCCCCTGGTCAGGGGCCAGTCTAAAAAATTTTTTTAAAAACCGCATTTTCCCTCTTCCATATTTGGGTAAAATAGGCTATAATTATCACTGGCAGTTCCTGTTATTTTAATGACAAAGGAGTAGTAAACATGAGCATCAAAGTAGCAATCAATGGCTTCGGCCGGATCGGCCGTCTGGCTTTCCGTCAGATGTTCGGCGCCGAGGGGTACGAGATCGTAGCGATCAACGATCTGACCAGCTCCAAGATGCTGGCCCACCTGCTGAAGTACGACACCGCCCAGGGCAACTATGCCCGCAACCACACTGTCACCTATAACGAGGGTGAGGGCGAGGACAACTATATCGTGGTGGACGGCAAGAAGATCACTATCTACAAGCTGGCCGATGCCTCCGAGTGCCCCTGGGGCAAGCTGGGCGTGGATGTGGTGCTGGAGTGCACCGGCTTCTACACCTCCAAGGAGAAGGCTCAGGCTCACATCAAGGCCGGTGCCCGCAAGGTAGTTATCTCCGCCCCCGCCGGCAATGATCTGCCCACCATCGTCTTCGGCGTCAACCACACCGAGCTGAAGCCCGAGGACACCATCATCTCCGCCGCCTCCTGCACCACCAACTGCCTGGCCCCCATGGCCAAGGCCCTCAATGACCTGGCCGGCATCGAGAGCGGCATCATGACCACCGTCCACGCCTACACCGGCGACCAGATGATCCTGGACGGCCCCCAGCGCAAGGGTGACCTCCGCCGTGCCCGGGCCGGCGCCCAGAACATCGTCCCCAACTCCACCGGCGCCGCCAAGGCCATCGGCCTGGTCATCCCCGAGCTCAACGGCAAGCTCATCGGCTCTGCCCAGCGGGTGCCCACTCCCACCGGCTCCACCACCATCCTGGTGGCCAAGGTGAAGAAGCCTGTCACCAAGGACGAGATCAACGCCTATATGAAGTCGGTCGCCAGCGACAGCTTCGCCTACAACGAGGATCAGATCGTCTCCTCCGACATCATCGGCGAGACCCACGGTTCCATCTTCGATGCCACCCAGACCATGGTGGGCGAGGAGAACCTGGTCCAGGTCGTGTCCTGGTACGACAACGAGAACTCCTACACCAGCCAGATGGTCCGCACCATCAAGTACTTTGCCGAGCTGAAGTAAGTTCCCTCAGTACGACAACGAGATGGGTCCAACAAGGTGCTCCGCTTCGTGCGGGGCACCTTGTTTATACCACGATTTGGAAATTATTTTTGTCGTATATTGTCGATTGTGTAAAATTAATTTCGATTTGTGATGAAATTACATTTTTAATCACAAATTGTTCATGATTGTTCTTGAGGTGATGACTCTTGGAACTTCATGAACGAATGAAAGGTATCCAAACAGACAACGATGTCAAAGTCAAAGCTCTTGCCGCTGAATTTTCTATCGGACAAACCGCCATGAGCAACTATCTCAACGGGAACCGGTCCATTCCCTATGATGTGCTGGTTCGCTTTGCCCAATATTTTCATGTCACCACCGACTATCTGCTGGGGCTCACCGATACCCCCGAGCCGCCCTTCCCGGTCTCGGCCGCGGAGCGGGAGCTGCTCTCCCTTTTCCGGACCCTGAGCAAGGAGCAGAAGGAGCTCATCGCCCAGAACATCGACCTGATGGTCAAGCAGAACCAGAGGTGACGCAAGGCCTGGGAAGCTCCGCCTAAGGCGGAGCTTCCCTTTTTTATCCCCATTTGACACCTTTCCCAAAATCGACTACAATGGTGCCATCATCTTCATCTTTTCCGAGGTCGATACGCCATGAATCAAGATCTGACCCGGGGCCCGGTGATGGGCTCCATGCTTCGCTTTGCCCTGCCCATGATCCTGGGCAACCTGCTCCAGCAGTGCTACAACATCGCCGACACCCTCATCGTGGGCCGGTATCTGGGCCAGGGCGCCCTGGCGGCGGTGGGCTCCTCCTTCACCCTGATGACCTTCCTCACCTCCATCCTGCTGGGGCTGTGTATGGGCTCAGGGGCGGTGTTCTCCATCCGCTTTGGCCAACGGGACCAGAATGCCCTGGGGGAGAGCGTATCCGCCTCCTTTGTCCTCATTGGTGTTCTGACCGTGGCCCTCAATCTTTTGGCCTTCGCCCTGCTGGACTGGGTGAGGGTCTTTCTCCGTGTGCCCGGAGAGGTCTGGCCCCTGATGCGGGAGTATCTGGCCGTCATCTTCCTGGGGATCGCCGCCACCTTCCTCTACAACTACTTTGCCTCCTTCCTCCGCTCAGTGGGCAACTCGGTGATCCCCCTGCTCTTTCTGGGTCTCTCGGCTGGACTGAACATCGCTCTGGACCTTTGGTTTGTGCTGGGGCTCCGCCGGGGGGTGGCCGGGGCGGCTGAGGCCACTGTCATCGCCCAGTACGTCTCGGGGGTGGGCATCGCCCTCTATGCCCTTTTCCGCGCCCCCCAGCTCCGGACCCTGCGGGGCACGCTCCGCCTCCGCTGGAGCCGGGTCCGGGAGATCGCCGGGTTCTCCATCCTCACCTGCGTACAGCAGTCGGTAATGAACCTGGGCATCCTCATGGTCCAGGGGCTGGTGAACAGCTTTGGCCCCGTGGTCATGGCCGCCTTCGCCGCCGCTGTGAAGATCGACGCCTTCGCCTACATGCCGGTCCAGGACTTCGGCAACGCCTTCTCCACCTTCATCGCCCAGAACTACGGCGCCCGGCAGAAGGAGCGCATCCAGGCCGGGCTTCGGGGGGCGGTGGCCGCCTCGGTGGCCTTCAGCCTGGCGGTATCCGCCCTGGTCTTTGTCTTTGCCGCCCCCCTCATCGGTCTCTTTGTGGACCCCGCCGAGCCGGCGGCGGCCCAGATCATCGCCGAGGGGGTCCGCTACCTCCGCATCGAGGGGTCCTTCTACTGCGGCATCGGGTGCCTGTTCCTCCTCTACGGCCTGTACCGGGCTCTGGGCCGTCCGGGTATGAGCGTGGTCCTGACCGTCATTTCCCTGGGCACCCGTGTGGCCCTGGCCTATCTCCTCTCCGCCATCCCCGCCATCGGGGTGGTGGGCATCTGGTGGTCGGTGCCCATCGGCTGGTTTTTGGCCGACTTGGCCGGGACAGTCTATTACCTCCGCCGGAAGGACAGGCTCTTTGACTGGAATATATGAAAAGACCGCTTTCCCTCTTGGGAAAGCGGTCTTTTTTATTGCCGGCTTCTGGGGTATGGCTCCCTCACATCGGTCCTCCCCAGCAGGTAGTCCACGCTGGTCTCATGGAACTCGGCCAGCTTGATGAGCACGTCGGTGGGAATATCCCGCTTGCCCAACTCGTAGGAGGAATAGCACACCTGGGTACACCTGAGATAGGCCGCCAGGTCCTTCTGCAAAAGGTCCTTATCCTCCCGCAAGTCCCGGATCCGCTGATACATCTCTGCGCCCCCCGCTCTTTCTTAAGTCTTTATGAAGAGTATACGCAAAGCAAAATGTTTTATTGACTTATAAAGCATTTTGTTTTATAATGGCCGGGTGACCAGAGGACCCAACAAAAATTTTTCGGAAAAATGTAAAATACGCTTGATATTTCCTCTGCTCCGGTCTATACTTTGTTGAGTAAAGCGAGCTTTACATTTTATCCGGATAAAAAGGAGAATGACTATGGCCTTATCGGAACAACAGGAGCTGCTTCAGGTCAAGGGCCTGACCAAGACCTTCCAGCTCTCGGCCAAGCAGCAGAAGCTGGAAAAGACAAAAGAGAAGGTCCGCACCGCGGTGAACGACCTGAGCTTCACCGCATACAAGGGGGAGATCTTCGGCCTTTTGGGCCCCAACGGCGCGGGCAAAACCACCACCCTGCGGATGCTCTCCACCCTCATCCGCCCCGACAGCGGCGATGCTCTGGTGGACGGCTTCAGCGTGGTGAAGGAGCCGGACAAGGTGCGCTCCCGCATCGGCTTTCTCACCAGCGAGCTGAAGCTGGAGGACTGCTTCACCCCCAACTACCTGTTTGACTTCTTCTCCGACCTCCACGGAGTGGACCCGGCGGTGCGGAAGGAGCGGAAGGCCGCCCTTTTCGCCCGGTTTGGCATCGACAAGTTCGCCGAGGTGAAGGTGGTCAACCTGTCCACTGGCATGAAACAGAAGGTCTCCCTGGTGGTGTCCATCGTCCACGACCCGGATATCATCATCTTCGACGAGCCCACCAACGGCCTGGATGTCATCACCGCCAAGGTGGTCACCGACTTTCTGAAGGAGCTGAAAAGCGAGGGCAAGACCATCATCGTCTCCACCCACATTTTCAGCCTCATTGAGAAGCTCTGCGACCGGGTGGGCATCATCATCAGCGGCAAAATGATCCTCTGCGACACCCTGGAAAATGTCTGCGGCGGGATGAATCTGGAAGACAGGTTCTTTGAGATCTATAAGGAAACGGTAGGTGACGGGGAATGAGAAACGGTATCATCACCATTATGAAAAAGGAGCTTGCCCGTTTCTTCGGAGACAAGCGCCTTGTGGTCAGTATTTTGCTCCCCGGCGTACTCATCTACGTCATGTACTCCTTCATGGGCTCGGCCATGAAGAACAATTTCGGGGTGGACGAGCGCTACACCCCCACTGTTCAGGCAGTGAACCTGCCCGTCTCCATGGAGGCCCTGTTGCCTCAAACGGGCTTTGCCGTCATCACCGGCACCGATGTGGCCGCCGCCAAGGAGGCCGTCACCGCCCAGGAGCTGGACCTGCTGCTGGTCTTCCCCGCGGACTTTGATGCCCAGGTGGCCGCCTACCAGGCCGCCTCCGGGCAGACCGCCCCCAATGTGGCGCTCTACCACAACTCGGCCTCCACCAACTCCACCTTTACTTACCAGACCGTGGTGGCCCTGCTGGATGCCTACGAGGCCGGAATGGTCAACAAGTTCGACGTGAACGCCGGGGGCGAGAGCTACGACCTGGCCACCGCCCAGGACTCCATGGGCAGCCTCTTCGCCATGCTCATGCCCATGCTTCTCATGACCTTCCTCTACTCAGGCTGCGCCGCCGTGGCCCCCGAGTCCATCGCCGGGGAAAAGGAGCGGGGCACCATCGCCACCATGCTCATCACCCCCATCCGCCGCAGCGACATCGCCCTGGGCAAGATCCTGGCCCTGGGGATCATCTCCACCATCTCGGCGGCGGCCAGCGCCGTGGGCTCCATCCTGGCCATGCCCAAGCTCATGGGAGCAGCCATGGAGGACATGAACGCCAGCATCTACGGCATTACTGACTATCTCCTTCTGGCCGCTGTGATCTTCTCCACCGTATTGGTGCTGGTGACCCTCATCTCCATCCTGTCCGCTTTCGCCAAGACCATCAAGGAGGCCCAAACCTATGCCATGCCCGTCATGATCCTGGTGATGGCCCTGGGCATCTCCGGTATGTTCGGCGGCGGGGCCTCCTCAGAGCTGTGGGCCTACTCCATCCCCCTCTACAACAGCGTGCAGTGCATGACCGGGGTATTCTCCTTCTCCATTCTCCCCGTGGGGGTGGCCGTCACCGTGGCGGCGAACGCCGCCGTCACCCTGCTGGGGGTGTTCGTCCTGGCAAAGATGTTCAACAGCGAGAAGATCATCTTCGCCCGGTGACAGGAAACAAGCATAGATACACAAAGGCCGGGAGCGGTTTCCGCTCCCGGCCTTTTGCTGTCCATGTTCTTCCTCACAGCCTGCACACCAGATTGAGGGCATCGGGAACCTCCGGGTCCACATAGCCGGAATCCACAAACCCCGCCTTCTCATAGACCCGCAAGGCGGGGGCATCCGCCTTTTTGACACACACCTCCACGGTGGGCCAGCGGCCCTCTTGACGCAGCCGGTCCAGCACCAGTCCCAGAGCCGCCGTGCCTACCCCCCGGCCCTGCTCCCGCTTGTCGATAAAAAACTGCTGGAGTTCATACCCAAGAGGCTCGTCGTCAAACTCCCGGACCATGGCAAGGCCCACCACCCGGCCGTCCTCCTGGATGGTCCACACCTGCGCCCGGCAATCCCGGTAAACATAGGCCCGGGCCAAAACGCCCATGGGGTTGGCCACAAAAGCCAGTTGTTCCTCGGCCAGCTGCAGCCGTATTGCCTCCAGCCAGTTTTCCTGCGTGATTTCACCCAAACTGATCATACGCGTTCCTCATCCTCTTTTGGTTCCCCGGTCTCAGGCTCGGCGGGTTTTTCCTCCTCGTCCTCCCCGGCGGCCTTTTTCAAATCGGCGGTGTCCAGGGCCATGAGGGCCTCCTTGGTGACCTCCTCCAGGAAGGCCACACGGTCGGACTGGGCGGCCACGCTGCGCTCAAAGAAATTCCGCACATCCCGGGCGTTGCCGAAGTTCTCGTCCCGGCAGGCGTACATCTCAGAGAGGAACTCCTTGGCGTAATCCAGAGCCTTCTTGTCCAGCTCGTAGCCGTTCTTTTTACACATGGACTGGAAGATCTGGAGCATCTGCTCCCCATCATAGTCGTCAAAGTAGAAGTACTTGTTGAAACGGCTCTCCAAACCGGGGTTGGAGTGGATGAAGTCGGTCATCAGGTCGGTGTAGCCCGCCACAATGACAATCAAATCATCCCGGTGGTCCTCCATGTTCTTGAGAATGACCTCCACCGCCTCCTGGCCAAAGTCGTTCTGCCCGGTGTGACTGGTGAGGGCGTAGGCCTCGTCGATGAAGAGCACGCCGCCGATGGCTTTCGTGATGACCTCCTGGGTCTTGAGGGCGGTCTGGCCCACGAACCCGGCCACCAGCCCGGAGCGGTCCACCTCCACCAGTTGACCCTTGGAGAGGACCCCCACGGCATGGTAGATTTTCGCCAACAGCCGGGCCACCGTGGTCTTGCCGGTGCCAGGGTTGCCCAGGAACACCAGGTGGAGGGAAAGGGGCGGCACGGGGAGACCCTGCTCCTGCCGCAGCTTGCGCACCTTCACCAGATTGATAAGGCTCTTCACATCGGTCTTTACCTTCTCCAGGCCGCATAGCTCGTCCAGCTGGGCCAGAAGCTCCTCCAGGGTGGGCTCTGGCTCGGCAGGCTTTTCGGGCTCCTCCTCAGCCTTGTCCTCCCCGGTGACAGGGGCAGTGGTCTGAGGGCCGCCGGTACCGGCGGCGGGCTTCAAGGTCACGAAGTCCTTGGCGTCCAGGGGGGACTTTCCGCCGGGGATGCCGTCCTTGTCGCACAAGCGGGTCAGGGTATCGGCGCAGGAATTGACGAACCCGGCCTCCCGGTCGCTCACCACCCCGTCCACCGAGGAAAAGAGCAGAGCCACCAGGGTGAAAACGTCGATAAACCGGCGGGACAGATCGCTTTTGGAGACCTTGTCCACCGCCCGCATCCGGGCAAAAAACTCGGGGACCGTGAAGCCGGGGTAGTTGGCTACACTGGTGGTCAGCTCCCAGTAGAGGATGGAGGGGGTGGGGTTGCCCGGGCGGTAGATGGCGTTATAGTACTCCACATATCCCGTGGTCAGCAGCCCGCCGTCGGCGTGCCAGACTCCCAGGGCGCAGGCGCGGAAGAAGTCGTCGGCCTCCCTCTGGAGCCGCAGGCGCAGGGTGGCGTCGGGAATGGTCTTGAGATAGGCCGCCAGGGTCTCCTGGTACTGCTTGTGGACCTCGGCGGAGGAAAGGGGCGTTTTCATGGGGGTCACCTCGGTTGGTTGGTGAGGTCTATTATAGCATATCGTGGGGAGAAAACAAGAAAAAGAAAATGGTGGGGTAAGGGTGGCTCTTATAGTGGCTTTTTAAATTCTTTTCCCCCTGCCGGGGCCTTCCTTTCCCGTGTGGGAAAGGAAGCGAAAGGACACCAGAGGGAAAGCATTTCGCCTCTCTCCTTCTGGCCTCCTCTCAACGACCAAAGGGGGTTGAGGCGATTGATATGCAGAAACCATATCAAAATTTTACTTTCTGTACCCCGGAAAAACTGCTCCAAAAATTGAGATATATTGCTCAATACGAATGCCGAAGCACCGGGAGCGCGATCCGGATCCTCATTCGGAATCGTGTGGTGCAGTTTGAAAAGGAGCATGGGGAGATCCTGTAACTCTTGAACCTGACGGCGGATTTTGCTATAATATTCGTTGATTGAAATGAGGGAGGAATCATACCATGCTGCCAAAATTTGAACTGGACATCCACACCCACACCATTGCCAGCGGACATGCCTTCGGTACCATCCGGGAGATGGCCCAGGCCGCCGCGGAGCAGGAGCTGAAGATCTTGGGCATCACCGAGCATGCCCCGGGCATCCCGGGCACGGTGGACCCGGTCTACTTTGTCAACCTGCACGCGGTCCCCTCTCACCTTTACGGGGTCAGGATCATTCACGGCAGCGAGATCAACGTGATGAACGACGGCACCCTCTCCCTAAGCGAATACCATATGAAGTATCTGGACTACGGCATCGTGGGCATCCACCGCACCTGCTACACCGACGCCGGGCGGGAGAAGAACACCGAAAACCTGATCTCCTGTATGCGCCACCCCAAGGTCTTTTTTGTCTCCCACCCTGACGATGATCACACTCCTCTGGACTATAAGAAGCTGGTCCCCGCCGCCAAGGAGCTCCACGTGGCTCTGGAGGTGAACAACAGCTCCTTCGCCAAACCGGACTACCGGCTGAACTGCGTGGCCAACTACGAGACCATGCTCCCCCTGTGCATGGAGTACCGGGTCCCCATCATCGTGGATTCGGACGCCCACGATCCTTCGGCTGTGGGCACCTTCGAGGCGGCACGGGCCCTGCTGGAGCGTCTGGACTTTGACCCAGAGCTGATCCTCAACACCAGCGTAGACAAATTCTTCGATTTCATCGGGTACACCCCCAACGACTGAGACGGAACACAGCGGCCCTTTCTTTTTTGTGCCTTCCCTTGACTTTCCACTTTACAACCTTTACAATGAGCAGGGCCGCCCGACTGTGGCGGCCCTGCATTTCATATTTTGGGAGGGAATTGCCATGATCTATCTGGACCACGCGGCCACCACCCCGGTGTGCCCCGAGGCCGCCCGGGCGGCTTTGGAGGCCATGACGGGGGGCTTCGGCAACCCCTCCTCCCAATATTCTCTAGGCCGGGAGGCCGCCAAGGCCAGGGAGGCCCACCGGGCTGTCATCGCCCGGGCCCTGGGCTGTGAGCCGGGGGAGTTGGTCTTCACCTCCTGCGGCACCGAGGGAGACAACTGGGCCATCCGCTCCGCCGTGGAGCTGAACCGAAAAAAGGGCAGCCATATCGTCACCACCGCCATCGAGCACGACGCGGTGCTGGGACCCATGAAGGCTCTGGAAAAGGAGGGCTTCGAGGTCACCTGGCTGAAACCGGACGCCGGGGGGCACATTGACCCGGAGGAGGTCCGGGCGGCGGTGCGGGCCGACACCATTCTGGTCTCCATGATGCTGGTGAACAACGAGGTAGGCACCCGCCTGCCTGTGGAGGCGGCGGCCCAAGCCATCAAGGCCGCGGGCTCCCCCACCCTGCTCCATACCGACGCGGTGCAGGGCTTTCTGAAGGTGCCCTTCACCCCCAAGGGGCTGGGGGCCGACCTGGTGACCCTCTGCGGTCACAAGATCCGGGGGCCCAAGGGCATTGGGGCGCTGTACATCAAAAAGGCCCTCATTCCAAAAATCAAGCCCCTTCTGCTGGGTGGCGGACAGGAGAACGGCCTCCGGCCAGGCACCGAGCCCACGGCTCAGATCGCCGCTTTTGCTGCCGCCGTGGGGGCCTGGGGGGCTGACTTCAATGACCGCATCCGGGCAGTGAAGGACTATGCCGCTAACATTCTCCCAGCTATCGAGGGGGTCACCCTCATCAGCCGGGGAGACGCCCCCCACATCCTGGCCCTCTCCCTCCCCGATTTCTCGGGGCAGACGCTGGTGGAGGCCTTGGGGAGCCAAGGGGTGTGCGTCTCCTCTGGCTCGGCCTGCCACCGGGGGAAGCCCAGCCATGTGTTCGAAGCCATGCCTCTGCCCTCCAAGGTAAAGTACGGAGCCATCCGGGTATCCTTTGGACCGGAGAGCACCACACGGGAGGTGGATGAGCTGGCGGGGCTTCTCAGGCACATTTGCGGGAAAAAGACGTTATTATTCTGACGCGGCGCGTCAGGGCTGCCGCACCCTACCAAATATTCCTTCTCTGGAGGAGCGCAATGTTTTCCTACATGAACCGGGGGCGGGCCTTCTACCGGGACGTGATCCTGCTGGCCATCCCCATCATTCTGCAAAATCTCATTACAAACTCCCTGGGGCTGCTGGACACCTTTATGGTGGGGATGCTGGGGGAGGGCCCCATGGCCGCCGTCACCCTGGCCAACATCCCCATCTTTGTGGTCCAGCTGATGACCTTCGGTCTTCAGAGCGGGGCCAGCGTTCTCATCAGCCAGTATTACGGCAAGGGGGACAAGGACTCCATCAATCAGGTCCTGGGCATCGGCTTTGCCGTAGCGGGGGGCATCACCCTGATCTTCGGGTGCGTCATGTTCTTCCTCCCTGTCCCCTTCATGTCCCTGTTCGGCAACGACCCGGAGGTGGTGGTCCTGGCCGCCGAGTACGCCCGGGTCGTGGCCTTCTCCTTCCTCTTTGACTCCCTGGCCCAGGTCTACATCGCCGCCCACCGCTCCATGGGCAACCCCATGCTGGGGCTTTATATCCTGGGCTCCTCCATGGTGAGCAACACCCTGCTCAACTGGGTCTTTATCTTCGGCAGGCTGGGGGCCCCCGCCATGGGGGTGCGGGGGGCGGCTCTGGCCACCTTCCTGTCCCGTGTGCTGGAGCTGGTCATTGCCGGGGGGCACATGGCCCTGGGCAGGCGGTTCCGCCTCCAGCCCCATCAGTTCTTCCGCCCCAGCCCCGCCATGCTGAACAAGTACATCAGCTTCGCCACCCCGGTACTCTTCAACGAGACCCTCTGGGGCCTGGGGACCTCCCTCTACCCCACCATCATGGGCCACATGGACTCCTCCCAGGCCATCCTGGCCGCCTACGGCATCGTGGGCAACCTGGTGAATGTCTCCACCGTCATGGTCTTCGCCGTGGGCGGCACTACCGCCATCATCATCGGCCGGGAGATCGGGGGCGGCCGGAAGGAGGGGGTCTACGGGATCGGGCTGTGCTTGGATACCCTGGCCTTCCTGCTGGGGCTGGTGGTGGGGCTGGTCTTTATCGGCCTGACCTATACCGTTTTCGAGCCGGTGGTCTACCCCATCTTCTCCCTGTCCCCCGAGGCCGCCCGGATCGCCACCATGATGAGCGTGGTCTCCTTCGCCTTCCTTTCGGCCCGGTCCTTCAACACCACCAACGTGGTGGGGGTCCTCCGGGGCGGCGGGGACGTGAAGATGGCCTCCTTCATCGACCTGGCGCCCATGTGGCTGCTCTCCCTCCCTCTGGCCGCCCTGGCCGGGCTGGTGTTCCGGTGGGGGATATTGCCCGTGTACCTGTGCATGTCCCTGGACAATGTGGTCAAGATGTTCCTGGGGCTGCGGCGGCTCCGGTCGGGGAAATGGATCCGGGACCTGACCGTGTCCTGAATACCGGAAGGGATTTTATTAAGTATGATCATCTAATTTCCAGCTATTAAGGCCATTTATCTTGCTTTAACACAGGCGGAACTGGAGACAGTAAACACCGTAATCAATGATCGTGACTTTTGGACTCACGCTGAAAACTGTGCACGGTTTGCTATGGAAGTATGGAACTCAGTAGCTCCTGCCTCAGAACAACTATGCGGATGGACTCCCGACCCGCTTTGTGAAAGCATTGGCAAGTTATCCCGGGGCTCCTTCACTTTCGATGCATCTCTTTACGCCAAATCAATAAATTCTATTGCGTATCACACATCTACATCCTACGTGAGTGGGTGATACTCTAAAAAAGTTGCTGCTCTGGGCCATCGGAGTGGAGATCGCGGAGTTCATCCAAAACCACAGACGAGGTTGGCAATCCCCTTCCCATTCCGCTAAAAACCGTCCTTCCCGCCGGGGGAGGGCGGTTTTTTGCTTGTTCATATTTAATTTACAACCCCAACTATTGACTTTCCTGACCGTTAGTGGTAAATTGTATTAGCACTCAATAAACAGGAGTGCTAAAGATAAACGTGAGGTGAACGGTTTGGAACTGAGCGAACGGAAAAAGAAAATACTCCGGGCCGTCATCGAGTGCTATGTCCAGAACGCCGAGCCGGTGGGCTCCAAGGCGGTGGCCCAGTGGGCCGGGCTGGACGTGTCCAGCGCCACCATCCGCAACGAGATGGCCGAGCTTAGCGAGCTGGGCTATCTGGAGCAGCCCCACACCTCGGCGGGACGGATCCCGTCGGCCAAGGGCTACCGGCTCTATGTCAACGAGCTGATGGATGATTACAAGCTCTCCCTTCAGGAGACCGAGCGGATCAACGAGGCCCTGCACACCAAGATGAAAGCCCTGGATCAGGTCATCGACGAGGCGGGCAAAATGGTGGCGAAGCTCACCCAGTACCCTGCCTTTGCCCTGGCCGCCGCTCCTGAGACCACCACCATCCGGCGGTTCGACCTCCTTCTGGTGGATGAGACCTCCTTCATCGCGGTGATCCTGACCGACGCCAACGTGATCCGGAACAAGCTCTTCCACTTCCCGGATTCTGTCAGCCAGACCCAGCTCCAGATGCTGGGCACTCTGCTGAACACCAGCTTCACCGGCTTGACCCTGGAGGAGATCGGCCCCCAGCGGCAGAAGGCCGCCAGCCACTCCTCCCCCGAGGCCTTCTCCCTTATCGAGCCGGTGGTGGAGTTTGCCACCGAGGTGCTGGAGGAGCTCTCCCGCCAGGCTGTCCACACCGCCGGCATCGCCAACCTGCTGGAGCACCCCGAGTACCAATCCCTGGAGAAGGCCCAACCCTTGATGAGCTTCCTGTCCGACGCCGAATTCTCCACCCTCCCCGCCAAGCCGGGGGATGTGGGACCCAGCATCGTCATCGGCCCGGAGAATGTGAACGAGGCTTTGAAAGATTCCAGCGTCATCATGGCAAGCTATGACCTGGGAGACGGCATGAAGGGCCTGATCGGCGTGGTGGGCCCCACCCGGATGGACTACGCAAAGATCTCCGCCCGGCTTTCCTATGTGGCCAAGGGCCTGTCCTGGATCGTCAGCCAGGGCGGCCTGCCTCCCAACGGACTGCCCGGCGAGTGTGATACAAAGGAGGAACCCTCTTGAACAAGGAAGAAGAAAAGAAGCTCCCCGAAAACGAGGCCATCCAGGAGGAGCCCACCGAGACCCCCGGCGAAGCCGAAGCTCCGGTCACCGAGGAGGAAGATCCCCTTCTCCGGGAGCTGGAGGCCATGAAGGACCAGGCCGCCGCCCAGGAGGAGAAGTTCCTCCGGCTGTGCGCCGAGTACGACAACTTCCGTCGCCGCTCCAAGCAGGAGAAGGATGCCGTCTGGTCCGACGCCACCGCCAACGCGGTCAGCGCCCTTCTCCCGGTCTACGACAATCTGGAGCGGGCCCTGAAGCAGGAGACCGCCGACGAGGCCTACAAGAAGGGTGTGGAGATGACCATGGCCGGGCTTCGCAAGGCCTTTGAGTCTTTGGGTGTCACCGAGATCGACGCCGCCGGGCAGCCCTTCGACCCCAACGTCCACAACGCGGTCATGCACGTGGAGAACGAGAATTTCGGGGAAAACACCGTCTGCGAGGTCTTTCAGGCCGGCTTCATGCTGGGCGAGAAGGTCATCCGGTTTGCGATGGTCAAAGTCGCCAACTAACAAAGTATAAAACAAATTTACAATATTTTGGAGGCAAACATTATGTCTAAAATCATCGGTATCGATCTGGGCACCACCAACAGCTGCGTATCCGTCATGGAGGGCGGCGAGGCCGTCGTCATCCCCAACGCTGAGGGCAACCGTACCACCCCCTCGGTGGTAGCCTTCGCCAAGGACGGCGAGCGGATGGTTGGCCAAGTGGCCAAGCGTCAGGCCGTCACCAACCCTGACCGCACCGTCTCGTCCATCAAGCGGGAGATGGGCTCCGACTACAAGGTGTCCATCGACGGCAAGGGCTATACCCCCCAAGAGATCAGCGCTATGGTGCTCCAGAAGCTGAAGGCCGACGCCGAGGCTTACTTGGGCGAGACGGTCACCGAGGCTGTCATCACGGTGCCCGCCTACTTCACCGACGCCCAACGCCAAGCCACCAAGGACGCCGGACGGATCGCCGGGCTGGACGTGAAGCGGATCATCAACGAGCCCACCGCCGCGGCTTTGGCCTACGGCATCGACAAGGAGTCCGACCAAAAGATCATGGTCTACGATCTGGGCGGCGGCACCTTCGACGTGTCCATTCTGGAGATCGGCGACGGGGTCATTGAGGTGCTGGCCACCGCCGGCAACAACCGGCTGGGCGGCGACGACTTTGATAAGTGCATCATGGACTGGATGGCCGCCGAGTTCAAGAAGGACACCGGCATCGACCTGACCGGCGACAAGGTGGCCATGCAGCGGCTCAAGGAGGCCGCCGAGAAGGCCAAGATCGAGCTGTCCGGCGTCACCTCCTCCAACATCAACCTTCCCTATATCACGGCTGACGCCACCGGCCCCAAGCACCTGGACCTGACCCTGACCCGGGCCAAGTTCGACCAGCTCACCGCCCATCTGGTGGACGCCACCTCGGGCCCCGTGCGCCAGGCCATGTCGGACGCCGGCCTGAGCCAGGGCGACCTCTCCAAGGTCCTGCTGGTGGGCGGCTCCAGCCGGATCCCCGCCGTGCAGGACATGGTGAAGAAGCTCACCGGCAAGGAGGGCTTCAAGGGCATCAACCCCGACGAATGCGTAGCCATGGGCGCGGCCCTTCAGGGCGGCGTTCTGGTGGGCGACGTGAAGGGTCTGCTCCTGCTGGACGTGACCCCCCTGTCCTTGGGCATCGAGACCATGGGCGGCGTATTCACCAAGCTCATCGAGCGCAACACCACCATCCCCGCCAAGAAGAGCCAGATCTTCACTACCGCCGCCGACAACCAGACCAGCGTGGAGGTCAACGTCCTGCAAGGCGAGCGTGAGATGGCCCAGTACAACAAGTCCCTGGGCCGGTTCAACCTGGACGGCATCGCTCCCGCCCGCAGGGGCGTACCTCAGATCGAGGTCACCTTCGACATCGACGCCAACGGCATCGTGAATGTGTCTGCCAAGGACATGGGCACCGGCAAGGAGCAGCACATCACCATCACCTCCTCCACCAATATGTCCAAGGAGGACATCGACAAGGCCGTGAAGGAGGCCCAGCAGTTTGCCGCCGAGGACGCCAAGAAGAAGGAAGAGGTGGAGGTCCGCAACCAGGGCGAGCAGATGGTCTACCAGGCCGAAAAGACCATCGAGGAGTTGGGGAGCAAGATCGACGGCAACGACAAGTCCACCCTGGACAGCGCCCTGAATAAGCTGAAGGACGCCCTGAAGGGCACCGACACCGCCGCTATCAAGGCGGCCACCGAGGAGCTCTCCAAGGCTTTCTACCCCATCACCGAAAAGCTCTACCAGCAAGCCAATCCTCAGGGCGGCCAACCCGGTCCCGACATGGGCGGAGCCGGCTTTGGCAGCCAGCAGGGCGGCGGTGACGACGGCGTGGTGGACGCGGACTATACGGTAGTGGATGACGAGGATAACAAATAAATAGGGATGGCGGGCCGAGGGCGGCCCGCCCCACAGAGCAGCACTCTATGCCCTGCACGGGTCGGGTCACCCCTGTGGGGCGGGGTGCCCTCGCCCCGCCGCCCTTTACTTTCCCCACGCAACTAATAGTTGCCCCCCGGTTGGTAGATTGTTCCGAGGAAATCCCGTACCATAAAGCCATCTTTCAGAAAGAGGTGATCTGTATGGATCTCGGGACCTACATCCAACAATTGCGGAAGGAGCGGGGGATCTCCCAGGAGTCCCTGGCTGAACAGGTGGGGGTAAGCCGACAAGCTGTGGGCAAATGGGAACAGGGGCTCAGCTACCCCAGCACAGAAAACCTGCTGGCCCTGGCCCAGATCTTCGGGGTGTCGGCTGACGACCTGATCGGCCTGACCCCGGCGGCCCCGGCCCCCAAAAAGGCATTCAGCCCCCTGTGGCTCATTCCCCTGGCCCTTCTGTGCATGGTGATCGGGTGGGCCCTCCCCCACCCTTCCGCACAGCCTGTGGAACCCATCCCGACCCCCGCGCCGTCCAAACCTCCTGTGGCCGAGACCGGGGAATTCTCCCTCCTCCGGCTGACCGAAGGTGGCTGGGAGTATCTGCTCCCCGGCCGGCAGAAGGAAGCCTTCCCCTTCGGCACCTCCCTTCTGCCCACCGCCATGGAGGAGGTCGCCAAGCCGGACTACCGCTTCGGGCTTCTCCACGACGTGCCCTGCGGCGAGGTGTCCCTGTCCTATACCACCCACCCGGAGGGCCCGTGGATCGACTTGGTCACCACCATCGTCCCCGGCTGGGAGACCCCACGGGGCATCGCCGTGGGCAGCACCGAGGAGGATCTGATGGCGGCCTACGGGGATACGCTGATCTATGTGGTCAAGGACAGGGGCTGGGACATTCTGTGTCCCCACGACTACCAATATTACTATACCGCTCAATCCCCTGAGGACTACACCCCCGACGCCACGGTGGGGGCCACCCTCATCTTCTACATGAAGACCGGACGGGTGGCGGGTCTTGAATTGCGGGCCCACGACGATTCGGGCGGCGAATATATGAAGGTGGACAATATATTCCGCTTCCCGGTGAAGGACGGCAGGCCCGACTTTTCCCTGCGGAAGGAGCCGGAGCGGGAGAATGTCACCGGCACTTGGGCAGTCTATCAGGCCTTCCACCGGCTCATCAAGGACCGGAACCTCTCGGAGGAGGAGACCTATCAGGACCGCCTGACTCTCTTCGGGAACCTGCCCCAGATGGATTGGCTGGAGTACGCCAACATGGGGGAATATGAAAAGCAATACGAGACCGTGAGTGAGCTTCTTTCATGGATCTGGAATCAGGAGATCATCTCCCCCGAGGAGCGCTCCGGCCTTATCCCCGGTCTGGAAAATCTTCTCCTGACAGAAAACCTCCCTGAGGCGAAGGAACTCCAATTTCAAGCCCAGCGCATCTTAGATGAACAGTACGAATACGAACAGCAATAACACAGGCTCCCCTTACGGGGATACCTGATCCCCATAGTAAGGGAAGTGAACTTCCATGCCCGAACAAAAAAGAGATTATTACGAGGTCCTGGGTGTCGCCAAGACCGCCTCGGAGGACGAGCTGAAGAAGGCCTACCGCAAGCTGGCCAAGCAGTACCACCCCGACCTGAACCCCGGCGACAAGACCGCCGAGGCCAAGTTCAAGGAGGTCAACGAGGCCTACGAGGTCCTGTCCGACAAGGACAAACGGGCCCGGTACGACCAGTTCGGCCACGCCGGGGTGGATCCCAACTTCGGCGCCGGGGGCGGCGGCTTCGGCGGTGCCTACGACATGGGGGACATCGACCTTGGCGACCTCTTTGGCTCCTTCTTCGGCGGCGGCTTTGGAGGGGGCGGCTTCGGCGGCGGAGGCCGCCAGAGCCCCAATTCTCCCCGGAAGGGCGACACCCTGCGGGTCAACCTGACCATCTCCTTTGAGGAGGCCGCCTTCGGCTGTGAGAAGGAGATCTCCCTCACCCGCTCGGAGGCCTGCGACACCTGCCACGGCACGGGCTGCGCCCCCGGCACCACCGCCGAGACCTGCCCCGACTGCCGGGGCACCGGCGTGGTCCGCGTCCAGCGGGGCGGCGGGGCCTTCACCTTCGCCACCTCGGCCCCCTGCTCCCGCTGCCGGGGCACCGGAAAGCTGATCCACACCCCCTGCCCCGACTGCCGGGGGGAGGGCTCGGTCAAGCGCCAGCGCAGGATCACGGTCACCATCCCCGCCGGCATCGACGACGGCCAGGCCGTCTCCCTCCGGGGCCAGGGGGGCGCGGGACAGAACGGCGGTCCCGCCGGGGATCTGCTGGTCCACGTCTCGGTCCGCCCCAGCGACAAGTTTCAGCGGGACGGCACGGCGGTCTACTATGACAAAACGGTCTCCTTCGCCCAGGCGGCCCTGGGGGCCCGGCTCACCATCCCCACCATCGACGGGGACGTGGCCTACGACCTTCCCGCCGGCACCCAGCCGGGCACGGTCTTCCGCCTGCGGGGCAAGGGGATCCCCTCGGTGAACGGCCGGGGCCGGGGCGACCAGTTCGTCACCATCCGGGTCGCAGTGCCCGCCAGCCTCAATTCCGAGCAGCGCCAGGCCCTGGAGGCCTTCGCCCAGGCCATGGGAGACGACCTCACCGACACAGGGGACGCCAGGAAAGGTTTTTTTGACAAGAGGAAAAAGAAGAAGTAAAATAAGAGGGTAGTGCCACCGGCGCTGCCCTCTGTTTTTTATTCTTACCCATTGGGAGGTCTATCCTATGCGGTATATCACTCCATCGATCCTCTTTGCGCTGGCTGTCCTGGGCCTTGCCGTCCTTTTCCTGCTGCGCTGCGTCCAGTCCGCCCGGGAGAGCTGGGGACGGCCTGCCGGCCTGGACTGGGTGCGGGACGTCCGGCCGGAACAGCTCACCTTTGCCGGGTCCTGCCATCCCATGGAAAGGAAGGACCGGCTGCCCTTGCTGCTCATCACGGTCCTCTACGCCCTCACCGCCTTTTTCCAGCTTGGGGATCTCTCGGCCCCCCAGACCTACACCGACTTCTCCCAGCGTCCCCCCCTCACCCTGGAGCTGGAGAACACGGTCCATGTCTCCGGCTTCCGGTACTACTCCGATCTGGGCACGGGGGCCTACAACATCGAGATCTCGGCCGACGCGGAACACTGGTCTACCCTCTGGCAGCGCCACGAGGACCCCAAAAACAAAAGCAAGGTCACGGGCTACTACTTCGCCGACGCCGAGGGCTACTCCCCCAACTACGCTCTGACCCAGAACTACAACCAGCTCTTCAAGTGGATCGACGTGACGGTGGAGAACCCCCAAGACGTCAAATATATCCGCATCACGGGCAAGCCCGACCGGCAGCCCCTCCGCCTTTCCCGGCTGTGCCTGCTGGACAGGAACGGACAGGCCGTAGACATGACCGCCCGTCCCCTGCCGGGGGAGACCCTCCCCGAGGGGGCCGGTGACCTGCTCCGGGCCAACCAGGCCCCCGACAAGTCCACCTGGCACAACTCCACCTACTTTGACGAGATCTACCACGCCCGCACCGCCAAGGAGCACATCGACAATATTTACCCCTACGAGGTGACCCACCCGCCCCTGGGCAAGCTCATCATCGGCATCGGCATCCGGCTCTTCGGCATGACCCCCTTCGGCTGGCGGTTCTCGGGGACCCTCTTTGGGGTGCTCATGCTCCCCCTGCTCTATATCTTCCTGAAAAATATGTTCGGCAAGACCGTGGTGGCCGCCTGCGGCACCACCCTCTTCGCCGCCGAGTTCATGCACCTGACCCACACCCGGATTGCCACCATCGACACCTACGCCGTCTTTTTTATCCTAGGGATGTACTTCTTCATGTACCGGTACCTGACCCTTCCGGCGGGCACCCCCTTCCGGAAGGGGGCCCTTCCCCTCCTCCTCTCGGGGCTGTTCTGGGGGCTGGGGGCGGCCAGCAAGTGGACGGTCTTTTACGCCGGCATCGGCCTGGCGGTGGTGTACTTCATGGGTTTCTACCAGAAGCTCCGGGACTGGCCCATCGAGTCGGAAACAGGAAAGGCCGGCTGGGCGGCCGCCACTCTGGCCTTCTCGGTGCTCTGCTTTATCCTCATCCCCTTCGCCATCTACACCGCCGCCTATATCCCCTACGCTCAGACCCTGGGTGTGGAGCTTTTCGCCCCCAGTGAGGAGAACGGCCTTGTGCTGCTCCTTCAGAACGTCTGGGGCAAGTTCGCGGGCGGGGAGGAGTTCTCGGCCCACAACATCCCCCGGGACAACCTGCTGAACATCATGGCCAACAACCAGTGGTATATGTTCACCTACCACAACGGGGTCACCTCCTCCCACCCCTACTCCTCCTGGTGGTTTCAGTGGATCGCGGACGCCCGGCCCATCCTGTACTACATGGACAACACCGTCCCCGGCTTTACCACCCGGTTCGCCGCCTTCGCCAACCCGGCGGTCTGCTGGACCGGCCTGGGGGCCATCCTCATCTGCGCCGCCCACGCCTTTCGGCGGCTCTGGGCCAAGGCCGCCTTCCTTGGCGGGCTGGGGATCTTCTCGGCCTATATGATCTACAAGGTCCAGCACACCCCCAACGGGGTCTTTGACGCCGACACCCTCACCGACAGCCAGCTCAAGCTCCACCTGGCCCTGCTGGTGGTCTGCCTGCTGCTCTATCTGGTCGTCAGCGCCCTGCTGGCCCTTTGCGCCCCGGGCCACGACAGCCGGGCCGCCTTCCTGCTGGTGGGCTTCCTGGCCCAGCTGGTGCCCTGGATGTTCATTGGCCGCACTACCTTCGAGTACCACTACTTCCCCTCCATCCTCTTCCTGGTCCTGACCCTCTCCTACCTGTTCAACGGCCTGGTGGAGGCGGGGAAAAACTGGAAACTCCCGGTCTACGGGCTCACCGGCACGGCGGTGGGGCTCTACGCCCTCTTTTACCCCGTGCTCATTGGGCTCCAGATCCCTGTTTGGTATGAATCCCTGGTCAAGTGGATCCCGTCCTGGCCATTCTGAAGAAGAGCGGATGCAAGCGGTCGTGCCGAAGGACCGACCGCTTGCGCAGCTTGACAGTTTAAGGAGATATTTCTATGTTTTTAGCCGACTTCCACAACCACACCCGCCTCTCCCCCGACTCCGAGGCCGACCCCCTGGCCATGGCCCGGGCCGCCCTGGACTACGGGGTCAGCGAGATGTGCTTCACCGACCATATGGACCTGCTGGACTTTAAGGGCACCCCCAACCTTTTCGGCGGCTGGGGGCCCTATCTGGACCAGTTCCACTCCCTCTCGGTCCCCGGCCTCACCCTCCGGCTGGGCCTGGAACTGGGGGAGGCCTGGGAAAACCCCGACCTGGCCGCCCGGATCGTCTCCCAGCCCCAGTTGGACTTTGTCATCGGCTCGGTCCACAACCTGGACTCCGGTCACGGGGGAATGGACATTTTCTACATGGACCTCTCCACCGAGGAGAAGTGCTACGACATTCTGAACCTCTACGTGGACTGTCTGAACCTCCAGGCCGCCCAGGACACCTTCGACGTGCTGGCCCACGTGATCTACCCCCTGCGCTTCATGAACGGCAAGGCGGGCCACCACATCCGGCTGGACCCCTGGTACCCCCGGATCGCCGAGGCGTTCCGCACCCTGATCGCCAAGGATAAGGGCATCGAGGTCAACACCTGCCGGGGCCGCACGGTGGAGGACTGGCGGCCCATCCTGGCCCTCTATAAGGACTGCGGCGGGGTCATCGTCACCCTGGGCAGCGACGCCCACCGCCCCCAGGACATGTCCAAGGGCATCCGGGAGGGGGCCGGGCTCCTCAAGGAGTTCGGCTTCGACCTGGCCACCTACGAAAAGCGGCAGCCCAAATTCCATAAGCTGTAAAAAAAGCCCTGGAGCAAGTTCTCCGGGGCTTTTCTGTATTTAGAAGAGTGCGGTCAGTTGGGAAAGCCGGTCTATCCGGTGGGCGGCCAGAGGGGAGGCCGCGGCGCTGCCGCCGAAGGCCACCGGGGTGAAGCCCCCGTCGAGGGCGGCCCGGATGCCGGCCTCGGCGTCCTCCACCACGTAGGCCTCCCCGGGCGCCACCCCCAGCAACCCGGCAGCCCGGAGAAAAACCTCCGGGTCGGGCTTGGCCCGTTGGATCATATTCCCGTCGGCCAGGGCGTCCAGCTTCTCCCCCAGGCCGGTGCGCTCCAGGATGAGGGGGGCGTTTTTGCTGCTGCTCCCCACGGCCAGGAGGACCCCCCGGGCCCTGAGAGCGTCCAGGGTCCTCCATACGTCCTCCTCCACGTCAGCTGAGGTCATTTTCCCCGCCCGTGCCACATAGGCCCGGTTCTTCTCCTTGGCCAGGGACTCCTTCTCAGCCTGGGTCCAGGTCCTGTCCCCGGCCGAGAGGACCACCTCCAGACTGTCCATCCGGGACATGCCCCGGACCCTGTCCATCACCTGTGGGGAGAAGGGGATGCCCAGCTTCTCTGTCAGCTCCACCCAGACAGCGTAGTGTATCTTGTCGGTGTGGACCAGCACCCCGTCCAGATCGAAGATCACGGCTCTTTTCATACAAGTCCCTCCAGAATGGCCCGCATCTCCAAAAGCGGGTCGTCACAATGCCGGGGAATCAGCTCCTTCAGCTTGGGGTCGGCCCCCGACATGAGGTAGGGGTGCCCCACCGCCCGGAGCATGGCCAGGTCGTTCCAGTTGTCCCCGAAGGCGGCCACATCGCGGGGATCCATATCCAGCACCCGGCACAGGGCCAGGATGCCGGTCCCCTTGTCCGAGAGAGTGAAGTCCAGCCAGGCGGGCCCGGCCTCGGCCATGTTGAAGACCCGCCCCCACCGCTCAAGCCGGGCGAAGGTATCAGCGATACCGTTGGGGCAGTAAGCGGAAATTTTGATGATGTCCTCGGAGATCTCCGCCGGATCCCCCACCTCCCGAAGGCGGTTGCCCAGGACCTCCCGGGTATGGCGGATCAGATGCTCCCCGCAGCCGCAGACATAGGTGGTGTTCTGCCCCGAGATGAACACATCTCCCTCGGGACAGGCAATGATGTCCCGGCAGAGCTCTATGGCCTCGGCGCGGGGAAAGGCCGTCTTGGAGAGCAGTGGGGCATCCTCCTCCCTTCCACTGGGGCCGAAGACGGCGGCGCCGTTCTCACACAGGAAGTAGGCTCTGTCGGCCACCGGGGCAAACAGTCCCCGCAGGGAGTGGTACTGCCGTCCCGAGGCGGGACAGAACAGGATCCCCTTCTCCTCCAGGGCCCGGATCAGGGGGAAAAGCTCCTGAGACAGCCCACTCTGGCCGTATGGGATGAGGGTACCGTCAATGTCGCTGGCGATGAGCTTGATCATGGGGCATATGCTCCTTTCGTAATACAGATAAAAACCGGTGAGGCTGCTGCCTCACCGGTTTTTTCAGAACCATCTCACTGGATCCTGAGACTGCCCTGGGTGATGATGCGGCCGTTTCTACGGCTAAATAATACCACATCATCCCCCCGGAAGTCCAGACGGACTTTCTGCCCGATCTGGTAGAGCACACCGCCGAAGACCACACCGGTGAGCAGGAAATTCCCCACCCGCACCTTGACGGTGGTCTCCATGCCGGTGGGCATGGCGGAGTAAATTTCCCCTTCCATAGCGCCGTTCTCGCTCAGCTCCAGGAACTCGGGCCGGACACCGATGACCAGGTCCTCGTCGGTGAGGGTGCCCTCCTCCCCGGTGTCCTCCTCGTCGTCCACTCTGGCCACATGGTAGCGGAAGACGGTATCCTTGTTGCTCTTCTCCACATAACCCTTCCGGGCGGCCTTCTCCGCGTGGAGCCGCTCCTTCTCGGCGGCAGCGGCGTCGGCCTGGGCATACCACTCCTTCAGGCTCAGGGAACCCTTGGGGGTGAAGGTGGCCTTCCTGCCGTCCAGGATGGTCACATCCACCGTCCCGTCGGCGTTCTGGGCCCCCTTGGCCTCGATGAAGTTGATGGCCGGGTTGCCCACGAAGTCGGCCACAAACAGGTTGTTGGGCTGTCCGTAGACCGTGAGGGGGGCGTCATACTGCTGGAGCACGCCGTTCTCCATCAGGCAGATCTTAGTAGCCAGGGTCATGGCCTCCATCTGGTCGTGGGTGACATAGACGAAGGTGGATCCAGTCTCCAGATGGAGCCGCTGGAGCTCGGAGCGCATCTCCAGCCGCAGCTTGGCGTCCAGGTTGGAGAGAGGCTCATCCATGAAGAGGACGGAAGGCTCGGGGGCCAGGGTCCGGGCGATGGCCACACGCTGCTGCTGGCCGCCCGAGAGCTCGGCGGGATACCGGTCTAGGAAGGCACTGATATGGACCACCTTGGCCACCCGGTGGACGATGTCGTCGATCTCCTGCTTGGTCAGCTTGCGGGGCTCCTTAATGTTGGTAAGGCCAAAGGAGATATTCTGGTAGACCGTCATGTTGGGCCACAAAGCGTAGTTCTGGAAGAGGAAGCCCACCTTCCGCTTGTTGGGAGGGACGTTGATCCCGCTCTCCGAGTCAAAGACCACCTGATCTCCGATGGTGATCTTTCCCGAGGTGGGGGTCTCCAGCCCGGCGATCATCCGCAGGGTGGTGGTCTTGCCGCAGCCCGAGGGGCCCAGCAGGGTGACAAAGGCGTTGTCCTCGATGACCAGATTCAGGTCATCCACGCCGTAAAATTTATCCCAGCGTTTGGTGACGTGGGTCAGTTCAATTCTCGGCATATCTTTAACCTCCTATCCCCTCGTCCAAGCTGGCGCCTGTCAGCTTGTTGACCAGGGTGTTGAAAACCAGAATGGTGACGATCAGGATCAGGTTGATGCCGCTGGAGAAAGCATAGAGTCCCATCTCGTCAAAGTAGTCCAGCGTGGTGGAGAGGATGAAACCTTGGGTACACAGCAGCAGGAAGAGAGAGAGTTCCCGCAGACAGGTCATGAAGGGGAGCATGAAGCCCGAGATGATGGAGGACTTCTGGATGGGAATGATGATCCTCGTCATCCGCTTGATCCAGGGCACATTCTGGATGATGGCCGCCTCCTCGATCTCCCCCGAGAGCTGAAGCATGGAGTTGAGGGAGGTCCGGCTGGCGAAGGGAATATACTTGATGACGCCCGTGATAATGAGGAGCGTATAGGTGTTGAACAGGTTGATATGCTCGTTGGAAAACAGGATGAAGAAGGCGGCGCCCACGGCGATGGAGGGCATCAGGTATGGGAGAAAGGCCATGTTGTACACATAGTTGGCCCATCGCCCTCGTCGGTTCTTGCTCACGGCGTAGCCGATCAGGGTACCAATGGTGCCCGCGATCAGAGAACAGGCGATACTCACCAGCATGGTGCCCCTGAATGCCTTCCAGATGGCCTCGTTGTGGAGGATGCCCTTCTGTCCGTACATACCGTTCTCACTGACGTTCTCGTCGGTGGTCCACCACTTGGTGGTCAAATTCTTTGGATCTCCTGTATAAAGGAAAGAGTAATCACCCGGGTTGGGCAGGAAGGTCTCGAAGGCAAAAGAGACAATGGGGAAAATGGAGGTGAAGAAGGTCACCACCACCAGGGCCAGGGCCACGATGTACTTGCCCACTTTGCCCAGGTTCACCTTGGATATCTGGCCCGACTTGCCCGTGACCGTAGTATAGCTCTTCCGGCTCTTCAGGCTCATCTGGTTGAGGAGCATGATGGCCACGCCGAAGATCATCATGATGATGGCCAGAATACTGGCCTCACCGGTACGGTTGGAGTTCATGGAAACGTATTTGGTGGAGAGGGTGGTCAGTCCCAGATAATGGGGCACCGGGTAGGAGCCCATGGCCGAGCCGAAAACCAGCAGAATGGTGGAGAGGATGGCGGGCTTCACCATGGGGAGCGTCACCCGGAAGGCGATCTTCCACCGGGGGGTGTCCAGAATGGTGGCCGCCTCCTCTAGGTTGGCGTCCATATTCCGGAAGATGCCTCCGATGAGAATGTAGGCGAAGGGGGCGTAGTGAAGGCCCAGCACCATCAAGCTGGGAAACAGTCCCTGACACCACCATGACGGCATATTGATGCCGAAGAGGGAGGCCAGCAGGCCGTTGGAGGTGTGGGTGACAGCGTTGGAGTTGAAAAGGTTCTGCCACACCACAGCCAGGGTCCACTGGGGCATGATATAGGGGAAGATAAAAATGGAGCTGATGTACTTCCGCCAGGCCATATTGGTCCGGGTCACCAGAAAGGCCACCAGGCCGCCGAAGAGGATCGCCACCACACAGGTGCCCACCGCCAGCAGCACGGTATTCCACAGGGGGGTCCACAGGTTGGCCTTGGCCATCTGGCCCGTGAAAAGGTCGATGTAGTTCACTGTGGTGTACCCCGAGGTCATACCGGTCAGGTGCTGGTCGATGGTGCCCGGGTGAATGGAGAAGGTGTCCTTCATGATGGCCACGATGGGCGCTATGGTGGTCACCGTGACCACGACGCCGAAGAGGAGCAGGATCACATTGTAGGGCTGGGAAAAGTATGTCTTGAGCTTGTTGAGAAAAATGGCGGAACGGTTGGGACCTGCGCGATCATTCATAAAAACGCTCCTTCCGCAAGGCCTGCTTGAAGGAAGGCGCCCTTGGTCCGGCGAACCGTTCCAAGGGCGCCTATTTGTCTTATTCAGGCAGTGCTTTGCTCTTCAATTGGGAAAGCGCCTAGCTTACCCGGCGTACTTGGTCAGCATCTCGATCCAGCTGCCCACGGTGAAAGCCACGCTGGCGCAGTACTCGGGATCCTCCAGCACCAGCTTGCCCTCGCCGGTCCACCAGTCGTAGCCCCGGTCGTTCTTGCACTCAAACTCCACGGTGGTGCCGTCCTCGGACATACCGCCGATGGAGTGATGATAGGTCTCCTCGGTCTCAGCGGCCACGTTGGGGTTGCTGGAGTAGCCGCCCATGTCCTTGCCCCAGGCGGAGAAGCCGTCGGCGGTGCAGGTCATGTAGTAGATGAAGGCGCAGGCGGTCCAAGGCAGGGGGCTGTTGTCGGTGACAAACAGATAGTGGCAGTAGCCGTAGCCGCCGATGCCCTGATAGCCGTCGTCATAAGCGGCAACGTTGATGTTGTTCTTGGAGACCTCGGCCGACTCCTCCACCGAGCGGAGCTTGGAGTAGACCAGCAGGCCGAACTGATCGGCGGCGGACTTGGCCACCAGAGTGTTGCAGATGGGGCCGTCGTCGGTCTGGGCGGCATAGGACTCCACCCACAGCTTGATCCAAGCCAGCGCATACTTGCCGTTGGCGCCCAGACCCAGGTCGGAGGCGTCGGAAGCCATAGCGTCGATGGTGCCCTGGAACTGGCTCTGCTTGTCGGCGGGAAGGGCCTCGAAGGCATCCTTCAGCCAAGTGGCGTAATCCTCACGGGTCAGCATGTACAGGAAGTTCTTGCCCACGATCTCGGAGTCGATGTCCATGAACAGGCCATGCTCGCCCTCGGCCACGAAGTCCCAGCAGTTGGTGTAAGTCTTGGAGCCCTGGTTGTTGTACATAAAGACCTTGTTCAGGGTCTGGAGGGGCAGGTAACCGGTGACGGCGTCGGCGGTGGTGCCGTTGGCGTCAGCCCAGGCCTTGGGGATGAAGGTATCCAGCACGCCGGTCTGGACCATCTTGGACTCGATCTGGTTGCCGTCCTGAATGAGGGTCATGGCAAAGGTACCGGTGTCCTTCAGGCCGTCGGCGGTGAGCTGGTCAAAGATCTTATTGTTCTTGGGCTGCTGCCACTCAAAGGTCATGTCGTAGCTGGGGTCGATGGCCTTCAGCGCGTCGATGAAGAGGGGCAGGGCGCTCTTGCCGCGGCTGGAGTTGCCCACGCCGTAGAAGGTCTTGCCGTTGGACTCCTCGATGGCCTTGGCGGCCAGCTCTTCCCAGGTCATGCCCTCGGCCTCTTTGATAATCTTCTGGACCGCGGTCAGATTCTCCACCGGGGGATTGTTCTCGGGCTTCTGGGTCTCCTGATCGCCTACGGGGGGATTGGGATTTTGGCTGGGATCGGGATCCTTCGGTCCGCAGCCGGCGAGCAGACCGACCACCATAGAGGCGGACAGAAGTAGAGCAAGTGTACGCTTTTTCATTGTTTTTCCTCCTTCGTCATACTTGACAAAAACATAGCCAAAAAGCCTTTGGCTTATTGGTTACTTTATTGTACTCCCTTCCCAGAAAATGTCAAGTGAAAAATGCGTTTTTTGTAAGAAATGTCAAAAAGTAGGCAATTTTGCCGACATCCTCCCCTTCCACGTCCGCCCGGAGCTTACGCCCCCAACGGATGCCGCCTCCCCGACCGGTGCCGGACCGTCAGACAAAAAAAGGTCCCGCGCCGTATCACGGCGCGGGACCTTGGCCCTGTGGTCTTATTCGTCCTTGCAGCGGACGATACAGGTCAGCTTGACCCCGTCCACTTCGGCGGTGATGGTGCTGTTTCCCTTGCTTACGTTGGTCACTGTGCCGTCGGCGGCCACGGTGGCCACCTCAGGCTTACTGGAGGTCCATGTCACGGTGGAGGTGGTGCCCGACACCACCAGTTTCCAAGTGTCGCCCTTCTTGGCGAGGGTAAAGTCCTCCCGACTCAGCTTCAGCCCAGAGGCGGTGCTTCCTTGGTTGTCCGCGCTGGGCTTGGGAGCCGGCGTGGCCGTGGCGTCAAAGGTACACCGGACGATACATTTCTTCTCCCCCACCCCTTCGATGGTGGCGGTCAGAGTGACCGTACCGGGGCTGACGGCGGTCACCAGGCCATTCCAGGAGATGGCGGCCACGTTGGGGTTGCTGGACTTCCAGGTCACCTCGGCGGTGGCGTCCTCGGGGGTCAGCCTGGCCACCATCTGCCACTGGTCGCCGGGCTTGTTAAAGGTGAAGTCGGTCCGGTTCAGGGTGAAGTCGGTGGGCTTCACCAGATCCACCGAAGGCGTGGTGGGGACCGGCGGCACGGTGGGATCGGTGGTCTCCAGCGGGTCGCTCTCCACCGGGTCACTCTCCACCGGCGCGCTCTCCGACGGTGTCGGCGTGGGCTCCGGGGTAGGCGTAGGCTTGGTATCCCCGTTGATGGAGCGGAAGATGGAGAACACGATAGCGATGGCCGCGATGATCAACACCAGAGACAGCACGCCCCCGATGATGGTGCCCACCGAGGGGCCTTCCCACTGGGGCCGCCTGGGACCCCGTCCCCGGCTGCCGCCCCCGCCGCTCAGCCGCCGGCCGCCGCGGGGCTCCTCATCCTCGTAGTACTCCTCCTCATCCGCCACCGGCTCGTCGTCATCCCAACGGCCGGTGCCGTCCTCGTTGCAGAAGGGACAGTGCTTATATGTGACCGAGTACAGCTCACCGCAGTACTCGCATTTGATCAGATCGTTTCTGGCCCCGGACCCGTGCGCCATAACGCTCTCCTCCGTTTCGATAAATTCTTCTTCTATTTTACACGCTCCCCCACCTTATGTCAACCAAATTTCCAAAACTCTCCCCCGGTTTTTTCTGGACAGGCCCCACCTCCCCTCCCAGAGGACAGAGGGACGGTTCTTGCTGTCTATAGGGGCTCACCCGCCTGACCCTGTGGGGCCCTCCGCCCCACTCCCTTTTTGGAACTTTTCCACAAAAACGCCCCCTCAAATTTGGCAAAACTGCCCTATTGACAGAAGCCGGCTTTTTCGCTATCCTAAAAAATATAAAAAGAGATGCGGTTTGTTACTCTCCGGAGGCTTGTCCGCAAAAGTTGGTGCACCATGCCCCGACTTTTGTGCTGGCCGCCGGATTTTTGCCGTTCAGGAGGGAGGCGCCCCGGATGGTCGTGGTCAGGAACATCAACAACAACGTCTCCCTCTGCCGGGACGGCAATGGCAAGGAGGTCGTCGTCTTCGGCAAGGGCGTGGGCTTCCTCCGCCCCTCTGACCAAGTGCCCCTCGGCAGGATCGAGCGGACCTTCTACAACGTGAGCAGCCACTATCTCTCCATCCTGAACGATGTGCCCCAAGAGATTCTGGACTTCACCGCCCGTCAGATGACGGCGTTGCGGAACACGCTCCCCTACGGGACCACCGCCAACCTGACCTTCATTCTGGCCGACCACCTGGCCTTCGCCATCGAGCGAGCCCAAAAGAACATCTACATCCCCATGCCCTCGGTCTACGAGCTGGAGACCAGCTGGCCCCTGGAAATGGAGGTGGGCCGGTCCTTCGTCTCGGCCATGGAGAAGGAGTTCGGCGTCAAGCTCCCCTACGGGGAGGCCCAGGCCGTGGCCATGCACTTCATCAACGCCCGCTCCACCCACGCCCAGGAGGCCGCGTTCAACATCGAGGCCCGCTACGAGGAGATTTTGGAGCGCACCACCCAGATCATTGAGAAGGAGATGGCCCTCACCGTCCGCCGGGACACCTTCAACTACGCCCGCTTCGCCACCCATGTCCAATATCTCCTCCGCCGGATCTTCGAGGACAAGAGTATCGACAGCGAGAACATCCAAATGTATGAGTCCATCCGGGACGAGTATGAAGCGGCTTCCCGGTGTGTGGATAAGATCGCCGTTTATCTGCGGGAAACATGGAAAGCCAAGCTTACCGAGGAGGAAAAGCTCTACCTGATCATGCACGTCAACCGGGTGTGTGCCAAGGAATTGGAGTAAGCCGCCCGAAAAACCGAATATCTCAAAAGGATTGTTACCCCGGAAAACGGGGGCTTGACCTTTCACCTGCGGGGCGCGTTGCGCCCTGTGGGGGAGAGGTCGTTTTTGTTTGTATTTTACACGCTGGGCCCGGCGTGTTAAAATAAAATAGAAAATGAGAAGGAGTGTCTCAAATGGCAAAAAAGAACTATGACGAGCTGGCAGAACAGATCATTACTCTGGTGGGAACTGCCGAAAACGTCAGCTATTTTACCCACTGTGTGACCCGTCTGCGCTTTGAATTGAAGGATCACAGCCGGGTAAATCTGGAGGAGCTCCAGAATGTCCCCGGTGTGCTTGGGACCCAATGGTCAGGCGAGCAGCTTCAGGTCATTATTGGGCAGACGGTGTCCAGCGTTTATGAGGCGGTATGCAAACAGACCGGCCTTGAAAAGCAGGCGGCGGTCAATGAGCAGCTGGACGATATCAAACCCGCCCGGGACTGGTCCCCCAAGGGGATCCTGAATATGTTCCTGGAGACCATTTCCTCGGTCATCGCGCCGTTTATCCCTGCCATTGTGGGCTGCGGCCTGACCCAGGGGCTTTTGTATTCCGCCCAGATGTTCGGTTGGATCGACGCGACCAGCGACACCTATAATTTCCTCTACACCTGCGCGAACACAGCCTTCTATTTTCTGCCCATTCTGTGCGCTTTCTCGGCAGGTAAACGCTTCGGCTGCAACCCCTATCTGGCGGCGACCCTGGGCGCATTTCTGATCCACCCCACCGTGGTGGGTCTGGCGGGGCAGACCATCCAACTCTTCGGTCTGATCCCCATCACCTTCTCCAACTATTCTTCCTCCCTGATCCCCGCGATCCTGTGCGTGTATTTCATGTCCTGGGTGGAGAAGGGCCTGAAGAAGGTCGTGCCCCAAATGATCGATATTATCGTAACGCCTCTGCTGTCCCTGCTGATCGCGTCGGTGGTGGGCTTCACCATCCTGGCCCCTCTGGGCGGCTTTGTAGGAAACTTTGTGGCCAACGGCATGATGTGGCTTTATGCCAAGTTCGGTCTGGTGGGCGGTGCCATCATTGCGGCGGTCTATCCCTTCATTCTGGCGACGGGTATGCAGGTGGCTTTCTCCCCGTTTACGGTCATCAACCTGTCCACGCTGGGCTATGACTACATCTATCCCATGACGGCCGCCTCCAACGCTGCCATGGGTGCCTGCGCGCTGTATGTCTACTTCAAGGCGAAGAACAAAAATGTGAAGGCCCTGGGCCTGTCCACCGGCATCACCGGCCTCATCGGTGTCACCGAGCCCGTCCTGTTCGGCCTGGTCCTGAAGTATAAGAAGATTTTGTATGCCGTCATGATCGGCGGCGCGGTGGGCGGCGCCATTATGGGACTGTTCACCGTGGAGTACTACTCCTTCGGTTTTGTTCCCTTCGGCACCATCATGCTGGCCTTCGGCCCCACCTTTGTCTACTACATGGCGGGGGTCATTGCGGCTATGGTCGTGTCGGTGTTGGCCCTCCACCTGATGAAATTTGAGGACTGAGAAAAAGGAGAGGTGACATGAAAGGATTTCCGGAAAACTTCCTCTGGGGCGGGGCCACTGCCGCCAACCAGTGCGAGGGCGCTTACCTGGAGGGCGGCAAGGGTCTGAGTGTTTCCGACATTATGACGGGGGGATCTCATCATGAGCCCCGCCGGGTAAGCCTTTCCCAGGACGAAGCATACTTTTATCCGTCCCGGGTAGCGGTGGATCACTACCACCGCTATAAAGAGGACATAGCCCTGTTTGCGGAAATGGGGTTCAAGGTCTACCGGTTCTCCATCTCCTGGTCTCGGATCTTCCCCAACGCGGATGACCCCACCCCCAACGAGGAAGGCCTTGCTTTCTATGAGAACCTGCTCAAGGAATTGAAGAAGTATAACATGGAACCCCTGGTGACCATCTCCCACAATGAGATGCCCCTGGCCATCGTGCAGAAATACAACGG
>CATMVA010000005.1:0-79710 GCA_950075865.1 uncultured Oscillospiraceae bacterium
CCATTGCGGTTCCGGGAATTTTCTCTTTGGCGCAGAAGGAGGGATTCGAACCCTCCTTGAAATTCTTATAGCTCTACGGAGACAATGGCACATTTTCAATGTGAGCGTTTTCGTGAGCGTTTTTTCCGCTGAAAAAGCCGGCAAAGGCATCCTCGTACCGTTTGACATCGCTCTGGGCGATGTGGGTGTAGATCCGCCGCATGGTGCCGTAATCAGACCACCCGCCGATCTCCATAGTGACTTGCTCAGGCACCTGAAGGTGATAGGCCAGGGAGGCAAAGGAGTGGCGTAACCCATGCATTGTTACCGGTGGGAGCTTCTCTTTGGCGCACAGACGGGCCAAGGAGTCCCGCAAGGTTAGCTCCCGCCGCGTACCAACCACTGGCTTGCCGGCTTCCTGTGCGGCCTCCAGGGCTGCCTGGAGCTGCTCCATAAGGATGGGCACATAGCGGGTGGAGCTACGGTTTTTGGTTTCTGGTTTCCGGACCAGCTTATGATCCCGGCCTGGTACAGCGGCACCGGATACCCGGATCCGCTTGTGCTTCAGATCCACATCCTCCCATCGGAGGGCCATGATCTCAGACATTCGCAGGCTGGAGAGGGCCAGGAGAAATGGGATCTCATAAGGGTGCCCCTTGACAGCGGTCAAAAAGGACTGGATCTCGGCAGCGTCCAGAAAAGTCCGCTCTTTTGGCACCACTTGGGGCAAGGAAACCTCTGGAAGCTCCCGCCCTGTGGCCTGTTTGATGGCGGGGCACACCAGCCCCCAGGCGTTTTTGAGCGTCTTGGCAGAGCACAAGGCGGCTTCTGCATTGACGGCAGCGATGAGATCCCCGTCGCTGATTTGGTCAAGGGGCCTATCCATGAGGGCCTTGAAGCGGTTACGCTTTACAATGTCATATCCCCGAAGGGTGGCAGGGGAGAGGGTATTGCTACGGCTATCGATGTATGAATCGATGGCCTCCCGGAGGGTGGGGAGCTGCTGAGGCTCCGATTCTGGATCGGGAGACGCCTGCCGCTTGCCGGCCAAGTACTCGGCTTTGGTGATCTGGGCAAGGCGGACGCACTCCTTCTCCGTCCGGGCGTTGATGTTGATACTCTCGCCGCCCAGCCGGAGCTGGATGCGCCAAGTGCCGGAGGGCAGTTTGCGGGCCTTTGGTATTTTCATGGCTTCCCCAAGTCCAGCACCATGGTATCGTTGACCGAGATCCAGTACGGGGTGTAGGATTCCCCGTCGTCGGTCATCATGAGGGCGATGCGGCCGTAAATGCGAGGCGCCCAGACGGTGGTGGTGCCGTCCTGATTGTGGATCACGGTCCAGCCGTCAGTGCTGAGGGGCCCATAGTCCACATCGGGGGCATACAGATCCAACGCCACGGTAGCGGCGGAGATGGCCCGACGATCCCAGTCGGCGGCCGCCTTTGCCGCCTTTTCCCGTTGGCTGGTGATCACAAAGACGGCGCCCCAGCTGAGGACTATGACAATGAGGCAGATTATTACAAGGGGCTTGAAGATTCTCTGGCCCAGTGGCTTCTGAACGGTTTTGGGGTCATAAACATAGACCGGCCGGGGCTTGGCTCCTTGGAATGGCCCCACATCGCCCAGTTCTTCCAACTGGTCCATGACTGCCTCGGCCATGCTATAGGGGATATTGATACCACGCTGGATCTCCACGGTATTGACGGTGGGGCGGGATACTACCCACTGCCGGGCTCGGTTCAATACGTCTTGCGGTACATCAACCTTACGGCGCTGGTAGGTAGATGCCGGGGCGTCAAGGATCTCAAGGAGGATGTTGCAGCCGTGAGTCAGGCCGTCGCCGCCAGTAAGCTCAGTGATGGAGGCCTCTACCCGGTCCTCGTCCACAGCCTCGGCCAGCTCGGCGGCGAGCTCGGCGCTGAGATAGCCAATGTGATCGCCGTCGTGGTATACCATAACGGCATTGGAGTCGTATGGATTTTCGGGGTCATGTGTGAGGGTCAACAGGTCGCCTTCACAGTCTTCCTCGGCCATGGATTTGAGGATTCGCTGGATGGAGGTGCCGTCCTCGTTTTTCTTGGAGACGCCCACAATCTTGGTGTTGATCGATTGCAGTACCGCCATAGTCCTCTCTCCCTCATGGTGTCCATTTTGGACACCGCTATTTTTTTATCCTGCCGAAAGGCAGGTAGATCACATGGCTTTGGAGCCTTTTTCCCCCGTATGGAGCCAGGGGTCCAAGGCCAGGGCCACCATATCCTTGGCCCGGCCGTCGGCGGCCCGGTATGCGGTCAGGAAGTCCAGCTCGGGGCCGGACAGCTCAATCCCGCCGGCTGAGGGCAAGGCCTCCCCCAGCAACTCGCTGGTGGTGACGCCAAGGTAGGTGGCCAGTTGTTGGACGCGCTCCACCGAGGGAATTTGTCCTCGCACTTCGATATTGTTGATGAAGCTACTTCCTACCCCTGATTCACGGCAGGCTACTGTGGGCTTGACTCCCTTTTTGGCGCAGTACTTTTTGATGTTTTCCACAAAAGTTGACCGATCCATGAGCCTCACCTACTTCTTAATTAAGAATTGTGCATCCTGCCAAAAGTACACTTTTAAGGAAAAATCTGTTGACAGTCCACTTTTAAGGATTTATGATTAAAACACGGATTGACCGAGGGGACAAAAAAAGAGACCCTCTTTTTTCATCGCCGCCCGGTCAACCTGTACTTTACCACATCATACCACGCAAAGTACAAAAAGGCAAGAAAAAGAGGAGGTGAACGGATGGTCGCGATCAAAAAGTACCGGGAGGCAGCCGGCATGGACACGGTGGAGCTGGCCCAGCGGCTGAAAGTATCTAAGCAGGCTGTCTGGGCGTGGGAGGCCGGGAAGGCCCGACCGGATCTGGACAATCTTTTTTCTATGGCCCGGATCTTTGACTGCCGGGTGGAGGATCTCTACACACCGGAGCTCTCGGCATGACCTGACTATACCACAAGCGAGGAGTGAACACCATGGACAAGATGCCGGAGAACGCCCTGAAGAGGGCCAGAAGAAACAAGGGGATCACCCAAGAGAAGGCCGCGGAAATGTCGGGCTACTCGGTAGACGCCATTCAGGCATGGGAGGCCGGGACCCGCCGGGCCTCGGTGGAGGTGCTGGACACCTTGGCAGTCTGCTATGACGCGCCATGGCTGGCCGGGATGTACCTGCGGGAGCTGTCCCGTGGCAGCGTGGCGGCGTCCTTCCCGGTGGTAGAGCCGGGGAAGCCCATGCCGGAGGCCGTTCTGGCGCTGCTTGAAAAGGTGATGTCCTTTACGGAGAACAAGGCCGCCCGGCGGCTGGTGACCTTGGCGGCCGACGGTCAGATCGACGCCGGGGAGCGGGAGGAGTACGACCGGATCATGGGGGAGCTGGAGGAGATCTGCCGGGCCGCCATGGAACTGAAATTTGCGAAGGAGGGATAGCTTATGTTTGAGCAGCTGGACAGATGTACCAACCTGGAGAGCAAGGGGGTCCAGGATATCAAGCAGTGGCATAACATCCCGGTCTATGAGATGACCAGGGAGCCCAAGTGTGACAAGCGGAAGCCTGAGAAGGAGGGAGCCTGAGATGCCCAAGCTGAGAATGACCGAACAGGAGCAGAGGGAGAAGGCCCTCAAACTGGCCATCGCCCGAGCCAAGGTGGAACTGGATCTGGAGAGCGACTCTGAGCTGATGGAGTTCCTTGGCCTGCCCCGCACCACGTTCTACGCCAAGCGGCAGGATCCCTACAAGGGCTTCGGCTTCGCTGAGGCGGCCCAGCTGGCCCGGCAGCTCCGCTTTACCGACCGGGACCTCTGCGCCATCTTCGGGGTGCCCTACCGGGCGGGGAGGGACGAGTCATGCGCTTGAGACAAAAAAGAAGCCCTCTGGGCTGCGGGAACAGCACCAGAGGGCGCGCAGGTCAGACCTGCTATGCGGACAAGCAGATTATAGCACGGATCAGCCAAGATTACAAGGGCCAAAGGCCCGTTGAGGGGGAAATAGCATGACGGACAATATCTTCGATGGATTCCAGAAGCAGGATGCTTATATCAAAATCACGTTTTTCCAACAGGACAAAAAGAATGGACCTTCTCCGCAGGTGGAGATGAAAGGGACAATGCAGCACGCGATGAGAGGCGCCGCAGGAATTTTGTATTCTATTCATCTCCAATCGAAGATTCCCATGGATAGGCTTCTTTCATTTTTTGGAGCTGAGCTGTGTCTCATGACAGTACCGGGAAATGCTACCACGGTGGACATGAGCGCCCTGGCAAAATTGGGAGGCGGGCAGGATGGCTGAAAAGAGAGGATGGACCGCCAGACCGGCGAAAATCGAGATCGAGTATTACGTTACAGAAGAGGACAAGGCTGCCTATCGCGTGAAAATAGAAGGCGATGCCACCATGTCCGTCAGCTGTTTGGGATGTGGGCTCAGCCTGCTGGCTGAGCAGTTGAATAGGCCGTTGGAGAGCCTGACCCATGTTGCCTATAATATGGCGAAGGGCGCGATCCAGGCGGCAAGAATTACCGGGGAGATTGATTTAACGAATTGAGGATTTGGAGAGGATCTCATGGCGAGCGCGCAATTTCTGATCCATCGCCGGCGGCGGAAAGAGACCACCGTGGACAACAGCATCATTTGGGACCGGAGCCTGAGCAACATGGCCCGGTTTGCCCTCATTGCCATTCTGAGCCTCCCGGACGGATGGGATTATTCCGTCCGGGGCATGGCGTCCATGCTTCAAGTGTCCAAGGACACCATGGGGAAGTACCTCCGGGAGCTGGAGGCGGCCGGCTATCTGCGGCGGCAGCAGGGGGATGACCGGGGCAAGTTTTCCAAGTCGGTCTACACCATTACGGACACCCCCGGCGAGTTCGGCGATGAAGACCCACCGTGTCCTAAAAATTATGACAGTGACTGTCCTAATTTTTCGGACCCGAAAAAGTCGCCACAAAAGAACTTAAAGGTCTTAGATAATAATAATATCCCCCCTACCCCCCAAAGGGGGAATGGTGGGCGCAGGCGGAAACGGGAGCCCAGAGAGGCGCCGGACTGGAAGCCGGAGCGTTTTGCCGGGCTGTGGGCCTACTACCCCAAGAAGGGGCGGAAGAACAAGCAGGACGCTATGAGGGCATGGGATGATCTGGGCGCTACGGACGACCTCATCGACAAAATCGGCCGGGCGCTCAAAAAGCTGAAGGCCTCGGAAGAATGGCAGCGGGGTGTTGGGATCCCCTATGTGGCCACCTTCCTCCGGGGGCGCCGGTGGGAGGACGCCGAGGCCTTGGATGAACCGGATCCTGTCGCAGCGGAAGGGGGCGAGGCCTATGAAGACCGAAGGCTCCTTTGAGATCCCCGGCCTGATCGAGGCCATGAACGTGCTGGCCGTGGAGCCCCGGTTCCTTGACCCGACCCTTCCCAGCGGTTTGTGGTTCTGCGACGGGGCGGAGGCCGTTCAGGCCGTTGAGGTCAACGCTGTGTGCCTGTCTTCCGCCGCCACGTGGGAGGACCTGTCCCGGTGCCAGAAGTTCTTTGAGGCGTTTCCATACATCGTCATTGTGGCCACGGATGCGGAGAAGCGGAAGACCATGACCCACGAGCTCCGGCGGCGGATCGCTGGGATGGTCTTCTACGTGGCCACCGACAAGGCCTTCCGGGGATGTAGCTCGGTGGCGGAGCTCAGGGCAAGTCATGGGCTTTCGGGTATTCAGCAGATCCTCCTGGACTGCGTGGAGCTTCCCATCTACGGGCTCCTCAACGTGGCCGACATCACCCAGCCCGAGCTGATCTCGGTCCACCGCTCCGGGTTTCCCATCATCGACAAGCGGATCGGGGCCTTCTACAAGGGCGAGCTGAGCGTCTGGACGGGCCGGCGGGGTGAGGGCAAGAGCACCCTGCTGGAGGAGATCATGCTGGACGCCATCGACCAGGACTGTCGGGTGTGTGCCTATTCCGGGGAGCTTCCCGACTGGAAGTTCAAGTACTGGTTGAGCCTACAGGCGGCCGGTCCTGCCAATATCCAGATGACCACCGATAAGCAAAGCGGCAAGGTGATCCCCACCGTGCCCAGGAATATCCAGAAGCAAATCGACGCATGGCTGGACAGGCGGCTCTACCTCTACGACATCGGGACCGCCGCGATCCACGACGCAGACTCCATCATGCGGCTGTTCAATTTTGCCCACCAGACCTATGGATGCAACGTGTTTTTGGCGGATAATCTGATGACCGCCAGGGTCAAGACCAACCGGGACAACGACTACTACCGGGCCCAGTCCAACTTTGTGGCCGACCTGGTCAGCTTTGCCCGCCGTGCCGGTGTCCACGTCCATCTGGTGGCCCACCCCCGGAAGACCCAGACCGGGAAGCACCTGGGCAACGACGATGTGGGGGGTATCGGGGACATCACCAACCTGGCCGACAACGTCTTTTCCCTGGAGCGGTCCCAGCGGCGGGAGGCCACCGGCGACGCGGCACGGGAGACGGTGACCGCGTTGGCCATTCTTAAAAACCGGATGTGGGGCGCCACCACCCGGAGCGGGGAGGCCATCCAGTTGGACTTTGACGAGAAGTCCAAGCGGTTCTACCGGCCCGGCCGGCCGGTGGACAAGCGATACGGCTGGGATAGTGCCCAGCAGACTACATTCGAGGAGCTGACCGGGGATGACCCGGAGATGCCATTTGAGGAGGATCGACATGGGCACTGATTGGATGCGCATGGAGGCGCTGGTGGGCAAGGAGATCGCCATAGACTATCTGAAACGGACGAAGGGAGAGGCGCAGGCCTTTCTCCCGGTTACCATCCGAAGCTGTGAGGGGGACCTGATCCTTGCCGTCAACGCCTTGGTGGATTATGGAGATCTGCTGGATCAGTACCTGAAGGCCCACAAGGATGAGCTGGGTGCGTTTGTGGTGGCGCACTACGCCGAACATGGGGCGCGGTGCCGCCGGGTAGCCGGCAAGCTGGCCGCCGCTCTTGGATATGACCGGGAGGCCACTCTGCAACGGTGCCAGAAGTTGACGGAAAAGGCAAGCCAGGGTGATGACATCGGAGAGGACGCCTTGGTCTTGACAGCGATGGGGCGTGGGCCCAGAAAAAAGGAGGATTGAGACATAGCAAATATAAACCGCAAGGAGGTAGTGTCCATCCTGGAGCAGGAAGACAGATGGATTACCTTTGAGGAATTATGTGATCAATTGACCACAGAGCCCGATTATCTTACGCTCTATAACGCTTTGAGGCAGATGGCAGACCAGGGAAAGATCCAGTATATCCCAGCTCCAGAATGTGGCGGGGACCGGGCCTACTGGGTCCGAATCGGCCTTGAATAGGAGGATTGACATGAGATGTGGATCATAAATAGCCGAAGCGGACTGTGCGTCAATACCCGCTATGTGATACGGATCTTTTTGCAGGATACTCCGGACAGCACCTTAGTGTCAGCCGTTTTGGCGGGCGATGACCGGCTCTGTGTGCTTGAACGATATAGCGATCACAAAGAGGCCATGTCCGCCACGCAACATGTACATTGGGCGATGGAAGCAAATCTGGATGTAATTGATATGCCTGACAGCACTTATTACTACGAAGAACGGCAGGTAAAGGATGCCCGCACAAAACGAAGGGGAGGAAGCTGACCATGCCTGAGCTGGGAGAAAAGATCCGGTTCCGGCCGGCGGCCTTTGTGGCCGAGGCGACCCGGGAGGATCAGCGAAGCGTCTTTGATATGCCCCGGGTGGTCACCGGGACTATCGTCTACATCAACGCCGCCCACCGCTGGTATGACGTTGCCTATGAGTGCAACGGCGTCCGGCTGCGGGAGGGATTTAAGTTTTGAGGAGGTGCAGCTATGCGGACCATAGCAGTATGCAATCTCAAGGGCGGGGTGGCCAAGACGGCCACCGTGATCAACGTGGCCGCCGTCCTTGCCAAAGACTACAAGCAGCACGTGCTGGTGATCGACGCCGACAGCCAGTGCAACACCACCGAGTTTTTCGGCGGGGATCCCAGCGTGGGGAACCTTGCCGACCATCTGAGGGCCAAGTGCCCCTCGGGCTTTGACCCGGCCCAGCAGCTTCTGGAGGTGATCCGGCCCTCTAACTTTTCCGGGGTGGATCTCCTGTGCGGGGACGACAGCCTGATGGACCTTGACCTGTCCAAGGTGGAGGGTCAGGAGGTCAATGTGGGGATCCTCCGGGATCTCCGGGAGCTGATCGAGGAGCTGGACGCCGGGCTCCCGCCAGAGGAAGAGCCGATGGACTGGTGCCTGATCGACTGCCCGCCGGCCTTCAACGCGGCCTCGGCGGCCGCCCTGCTGATGGCGGACGAGGTGCTGATCCCCATCAAGCTGGACGCCTTCGCCCTCCGGGGCATGGCCAACCTGCTCCGGCAGATCGAGAATATGCGAAAGATCAACCCCAACCTGCGGCTGCTGGGGTGCCTGCCCACCATGTGGTACAAGTCCCAGCGCACCGAGGAGTCGGAGAAGATCCTCCGGGAGAGCGGCCTGCCTGTCTTTGACCACATCCGCCGCACCGACAAGGTGGACGAGATGACCTTTGCCCAAGAGCCGCTGCTGGTGAGCTCGCCCCGCAGCGCCGCCGGGGTGGACTACCGCCGGCTGGTGCGCGAGCTGGTGAAAGGAGGGAAGGACAATGGCTGAGGAGAAGAAAAAGGGCTTTGACCTGGCGGCTGCGCTGGGGGCGGTGTCGGAATTGGACACCGGGGCCGATGGACGGGAGCAGCTCAAGTACATAGACCTCGAGAAGATCCATCCCGATCCGGACAATTTCTACTCCCTGGACGGGGTGGAGGAGCTGGCCGGCAACATCGAGCTCATCGGGCTCCAGCAGCCCCTCCGGGTCCGGCCCGATCCGGAGCATGAGAGCGAGTACATCATCGTTTCCGGCCACCGGCGCCGGGCGGCTATCGAGCTGCTGGTCAAGGAGGGCAAGTTTGGGCTGGTCCCGTGCCTCATTGAGGGCCACCAGGAGAGCGACGCTATGCGGCAGCTCCGGCTGATCATGGCCAACAGCTCCACCCGGACGCTGACCTCAGCGGACTTGGCCACCCAGGCCCAAAAGGTGGAGGAACTGCTTTACAAGCTCAAGGAGGAGGGCACCGAGTTCCCCGGCAGGATGCGGGACCACGTGGCCGCGGTCTGCCAGGTACAGGCATCCAAGCTGGCCAGGCTGAAGGTGATCCGGGAGAACTTGACGGGCAAGATGCTGGAGGCATGGGAGGCCGGGACGCTCAACGAGGATTGTGCCTATAAGCTGGCCCGCATGGATGAGAATTTCCGCAATCAGATTTGGGCTATACGGGGCGGCGATAACTGGGACTTCCATGGGGCAGCCGCTGTGGAAGAGTACAGGCGCCGTCTGGAGATTATCTATTCGGGGGAGACAACCGATGCCGTTCCCTGCGGCTTGAAGACCTGCGACAATAGGACACTCCGCGCCGGCAAGGCTCTTCAAAACAGCATCTACGCAATTCCTCCTTGTTTGTATTGCTGCGGGGAGTGCCCAAACTTGGCTGCCTGCCCCAACGCCTGCCCGCACCTTGCGGATAAGATCGAGGTCCTCAAATCACAAATGCTCGCCGCCAAAGCTGCCGATAAGAAAGTAAAGGAGCAGGACGACGCCAAGAGAAAAGCCCAGCGTGAAGAAGCCCTTCGGTTTGCGGTCGCCGGGTGGCGGCGGCTGGGTGAGGCTTTGGATCGAGCCGGAAAGAGCGTCCTCTGGTTGACTGAGCTCTTGGACTGGGATCCTGACGAGGATGGGGTGGAGATGTTTGAGAGCCTGCTCCATGGGGGCGAGGTCACCAAGGATAACCTCTGGATCGCCGAGGATCACCCCCTTCAGGACATCTACACTCCGGATCTGATCAAGCTGGCCGACGAGCTGGGAGTGTCCATGGACTATCTCTTCGGCCGCACTGATGAGCTGGGTGGGAGCAAGGGGGCGCCGACGGAAATATCCGCCGATGCAAAGCCACGGTGGCAGACCGGGCAACCATTCAGATCCGGTCGGTATTACTGCCTGATAGAGTGTGAGGGCCACCGGTTGTCGATGACGCTCCACTGGTTGAATAGTTTCCTTGAGTGGCACATGGCCGGGGGCGGCGGGCTCACTCAGGGCTGCGAGGTGGTGGGCTGGTGGCCCCTGCCGGAGGATGCCCCAGAGGACGCTGAGGACGACGATGAAGGGGACGATGAGGACAACATGGATGCCCTCTGGTATGGCCACGAGGACGATGACGATTATCTTGCAGCGAGCAGCGAGGTGTTGGGGGCGGAGGAAGGAGATCAAGAATGAAAACCTGTGTTTGTGACGTGTGCGGTCAATCCCTGCCGATGCATAATCAGTTGGATGCTACCATCCTTGGCGTCGCCCTGGATCTTTGTCCGGATTGTCAGGCCTGGGCAAATGATATCTCCAGAGAGGATATGGTCATGATCATGCTGGAGGGCTTCCGGGTTCGCCGAAAAAGCAACGGTGTGAGGGGCATGGATGGTGGGGCCATCCTCTTATGCGGTGGGCCATCGCCGGAGCAGCTCCCCAGAGAGGGCGAAGGTGGAAACGGCCGGCCCCCGGATGCCGGCACAGGAGGTGATCCCTCCTATGCCGGCCCCCGGATGCCGGCACAGGAGGTGATCCCTCCTATGAGTGACCCTGAAAATAAGCCCATCACAGGGCCGGGCGCGGCACTGAAGCGTGATACGCTGAAGGCCCTGGAGGAGTATCGGCGAGCACATGGCGCCGGCTGCTGGGTCGCTCTGGCCGAGTCGGCCGGCGTGACCCCAGACCAGATCGCCCAGGTGCGGCTGCGGCAGAAGGTGCCCATGGAGGTATGGCGGAGCCTGGCCGAGGCGCTGGGCGTTGAGCATAAGGAGGTTTAGCAATCATGGCAAATTTGACGTGGAGTAAAAACGGGGAGTGGGGCATGGACGGGGTGGACTTGGCAGCCCTTCCGCCCAAGCTCTACGGGGCGCTTTACAAGCTCCACGAGCTGGAGCACGACCGAGAATCCTTGCTGGAGCAGCTGGCCAAGATGATGAGTGTGGACCAGTGGGAGCTCCAGGACAAGCTGGAGCGATCCGCCGGGCCCTGGCACCCGGTGGAGGAGCTGCCCGAGATGTGCGTGGTGGAGGGGATGCCCTATGTGGGCAGCCGCCGGCTGCTGCTCTATACCGACCGGGAGGACGTGCTGCTGGGATACTGCGAGATGGTGGCCGACCACCCCGTCTGGTACACATACCCGCCGAGGGTTGACCGGATCACCCACTGGATGGAGATCCCGAAGCCGCTGGTACCAAAAATGGACACCGGGGAGGAGGAAGGGTAAATGAAAAAGACCGCGTACAAGACAGGGAAGGGCAGCGGATTCAGAAGCTACTTCCACGGCAACCGGCTGACCAACGGCTGTTCCGTTCGGCGGGTGAAGCGAGCCAAGCCCGTAGCGGTGTCCAAACTGAGCACCGGGAAGGAGGGAGAACCTCATGATTAAACTTGGAGAGTTGTGGCTTAACGTCGAGAAGGTTAATATGGCCGTCGTAGATAAACACGGGACTTTGACCGTTTATTTTAGCAAAGATGCTTCGGTAAAAATAGATGGGAATGTTCGCCCGGACGATGTAAAGCGGATTGTGGCTTGTCTGGATGCGGCGGCCGGATGTACTCCGGCCGCAAAAACTGAGGCCGAAGTAGGGGAAACTCTCTATGGCGTGGCGCCTGATGGACGGAAAATCCGAGAAAAGCTCTACCACATGCCCGATCTGAATGAACCCCACCCTCTCAGAAGGGTAGACAGGCTGCGGTACTTGTCCCCAAAGGGGATCATCAAAGCCCTTCATTTGACAAGGATATGTCCTCCGAATAAGGCGTGTGAATTTATCCCACACGGTGATGAGCCGTCCCCAGACTGTGAACAGTGTTGGATAAGCTGGCTGTGGGAAAGGGATGACCTTCCGGACGGTGATCCCGATGCCTGACCCGCTGGTGTGGCACTGCTGCCGGCAGAGGGCCGGGCCTCTGGTCAAGGAGTGTCGGGCCATCCGGCCCCGGTTCCGACCCGATGAGTCGGCCCTGGACCACCGGGCCAAGGCCGAACTGAAGAAATACCAAAAGAGCGCGGTGAATCGCCGCCAGGTGGACCGTCTGGAGATCCGCCTGGCGGTGCTGGGGCCTCAGGGGACCCACTACACCCTGACCTATGACAGCCTCCACCTGCCGGATAATTTTTACGGCGTACGGCTTGACCTCCGGGCATACTTCGGCCGGGTCAAGCGTTACCTGGGCGACGCGGGGCCGCCGCTGGATTACATCTACGCCATTGAGGGGCTCCACGGGGATCACCGCTACCACGTCCACTTCTGCTGTCCCTACGAGCGCCTGAGCCCCACTGAGGTGCAGCACCTGTGGCGGTACGGCGGGATTGAGGATGAGCCGGTGCTCCGGACCCACAGCTACCAGGACCCCACGACGGGGGCGTGGGTGAAGGTCTCGGACGGGGGCTTCCGCCGGCTGGCCGAGTACCTGAACAAGGAGCGGACCGACGGGATCGTCATCCCCATCGGCCGGCACCCGTGGAGCTGCTCCAGGAGCCTCAACGCCAAGGTGCCGGCGCCCGAGGTCTGGATGGACAGCAGCGGGGTCATTGAGATCCCGGACGATGCGATCTGGGCCCGGCGGGGGAGCATGGAGAACGACTTCGGGGCCTATTACTTCGGGAGTTGGATCGAGGGGGGAGGTGATTGGCGTGGATGATAGGTTCGACCTGTACCAAGGAGACTGCATGGAAATCCTGCGGGGTATCCCAGACAAGAGCGTGGACCTGGTTATGACGGATCCGCCCTACAATGTGGGCGTTAACGACATGGAGCAGATCGCCGAGCTCCTGGTGGAGATCCGCAAGAGGACCGGCCTGGTTTTTGTCTCGTTCTGCATCTGGGACAAGGGAGACAGCTTCCGAGCGCAGTCATGGGCGGACCGGGATCCGGATGGAGATGCCTCCTTGCGGAGCTGGTTCAACGTGTGCGAGTACTGCCTCCACTTTTTCAACGCCCCAAAGGAGGCGGATGCTGCCTGGGGCAAGACAGGGCTGGAGCGGATCAATTCCAATCCGGAGTGCTACAAGCCACTGAAGGAGTGGTATGCCGCGGAGAAGGAGCGGCTTGGCCTAACCAGTAAGGACATTGAGACAAAGTATGTGGAGGCAACCGGGCGCGGGCCTGGGATGCTGCGACACTACTTTCAAAATTCCCAGTTTGAGATCCCGACCAGGAAGGTCTGGGACCTTGTGTATGAGCCGCTGGGTTTCCGAATCGAATATGAAGGCCGCGGGGGATATGAAGCCCTTCGGACGGAATATGAAGCCCTTCGGACGGAATATGAAGCCCTTCGGAATTACCATAGATGCGACAAGTCTCACTGCAACGTGTGGCACGTGCCTCCTATTCCATCCACCGGCCGGCTGCATACCTGCCAGAAACCAGAGTCCATTCTGGAGAGGCTGTGCTGTGTGAGCTGCCCACGGGGGGGGGGGTAGTGCTGGATCTATTCATGGGAAGCGGATCCACCGGCGCCGCCTGTATCCACACCGGGCGGAGGTTCATCGGTATCGAGAAGGACCCACGGTATTTCCAGATTGCCAAGGACCGCATCGAAGGGGAGGCCGCTCAGATCACTCTGTTTGATGGGCTTGCCTACTAAAATACGCGCACGTGCGCGCGCGTTACTATCTTGAAATCTAGTGGTTATTTAGACACGTTTTTCGAAAGGGGGTTGCCAAAGCGGATGCCATGTGATAAAATCAACGTGAGGGATGGGTGGATCACCTGTCCCGAGTGCAGGCGAAACCATCGGCTCCTCCGGATCACGGATGAGACCGAGGCCAAGAACCTGGAGGTCTTTTGCCGCGACTGCAAGAAGACCATCGTCCTGAACATCGAGAGAGGCCAGAGCGTGGAACGCCGGAGCCCATGAAACCCCAAGCGGGTGGAAGTGGGATCCGGCGTTTTTGTTTTCCCGGCGGGAGGTGATAGCCCACGACCGGGAAGGTCGCGCCGGCCCAGCAAGTCAATACCGAGAGGCCAGAGCGTTGAGCGCCGGAGCCCGGACCGTCCATGTGGCGGTTTGGTCTCCGGCGCTTTTTTGTTTTATCCGGGGGTGAGGGTATGGATTACAAGTCAAAGCGCTGGATGTCTTTGCGGGCCAGAATACTGCGGCGGGATGGGTACCAGTGCCGTGAGTGCCGGCGATATGGCAAGGCGGTCCAAGCTGACACGGTCCATCATGTCTACCCAGCGGCGTTATATCCCGAGCTGTCCTGGGCGCCGTGGAACCTGGTGAGCTTATGCTCTGACTGTCACAACGCCATGCATGACCGGGTCGGCGAGCAGCTGACGGATGCAGGGCTGGCCTGGTGCCGGAGGGTAGCCCCCCCCTCCCTCGGCCTCCGTTCGGTCCATCAGGGGACCGGAGAGGGGAAGAACTCTTTCCGACGGAGGGAAAAACGGGTCGGGGGGTAAATTGGGGCGCCGGAAAGGAACCACACGCGCAGGACGCGGGTGAATCATGCGTGCGGGGAGATCGCTGGATCTGACTGCCCCCGCCGAGCCAATGGAGGGGAGCAGATGGGCCGCGAGGCAATGATCAAGGCGGATATGGAGGCTGCCGGCGTATACGCTCCCATATTTGACAAGGCCATCCATGACCTGGCCAAGGCCGAGCGGGCGCTCTCCCGTGCCGAGAAGGAGTGGAAGAAGTCCGGTGGGAAGATGGTGGCCGAGCTGGTCAACAAGACCGGCGGCACCTACACCGCCAAGGACCCCAACTGGAGCATCGTGGAGCAGATGCGCCGTGACGTCACTTCCCTCCGGAACCAGCTTGGGCTTACCCCCACAGGTTTGGCCAGGGCAAAGACCAAAGCGCGCAGTCAGGCGGACGACAGCCAGGGTGCCATTGAGACACTCCTGGAGAACGCTGCGGCATACGCCCAGGATCACGGGGCGGACTTCCAGGCGGAGGTTGACGGCTATGTGAACGGGGTGATATCTGGTGAGCGGGTGGCCTGCCTGGAGATCCGGCAAGCATGCGAGAGGTATCTCCGGGATCTGCAAAATCCAAAGTGGGATTTTCGGCCTGAACGGGCCGATGAAGTCATTGCCATCATCGAGACCTCCATCTGCCACCAGCAGGGCGAGTTCCTGGACGCCACGCCGCTTCGGGGCATGCCTTTTATCCTTCTCCCCTACCATAAGTTTATTGTTTACAACGTCATGGGGTTCTATGTGGCCGGCACCAATGAGCGGCGCTTCAAGGAGGCCATGGACTTTGTCCCCCGGAAGAACATCAAGACCACCTTCGCCGCCGCCCTGGCCTGGGCGCTCGCCCTGGTGGAACGGCGCAGCGGCTCCAAAGTGTACGAGGTGGGCGGAGCGCTGAAACAAGCGCTGGAGGGCTTTGACTTCCTCCGATATAACCTCCGCAGACAGCACCTGACGGTGGATGATGATCCGGTCCGTGGGATTCGGATTGTTGACAACAACATTGAGCACTCCATTTCCGGTGACATCGGCGAGGACGGATTTATCAGCATCAACGCCCTGGCAAGTTCCACAGATAAGCAGGATTCTTTCAATGCCAACATCATCATTGCGGATGAGATGCACACCTACAAGAACGCCAAGCAGTACCAGATCCTGAAGGACGCCACAAAGGCCTATACCAACAAGCTGATCATCGGGATCTCCTCGGCCGGCGACTTTCCCCAGGGCTTTTGTGCCCGCCGGGTGGAATATTGCAAAAAAATCCTCAACGGTACCATCACCGGCGAGGAGGCGGACAGCATCTTTGTGTTCCTTGCCATGGCACCTCTCGATGAAAAAGGCGAGGTTGACTATACCAACCCGGTGATCCTGGAGAGCTGCAACCCTGGCTGGGGTCAGTCTATCCGGCCTCAGGAGATGATCAACGATGCCGCCCAGGCAAAGGAGGACCCCCAGCTCCGACCGGAGTTTTACCATAAATCCCTCAACGTCTTTACCGCCGCCCTGCGGGCCTGGTTCGATATTGAGGAATGGCGCCGGTCGGACAAGAAATACAGCTGGACGCTGGCCCAGCTGGCCAAGCTCCCCATCAAGTGGTACGGCGGCACCGACCTTTCCAAGCTCTACGATCTGACGGCTGCCTGCCTGTTCGGCCACTATAACGGGGTGGATATCCTGATTCCTCACTGCTGGTTCCCTCGGGCGGCCGCAGTTGTGAAAGCAAATGAGGACGGTATTCCGCTCTTCGGCTGGATGGATGATGGGTGGCTGGATATGTGCAACGACAACGTGCTCAATCACGCCGATGTGGTCCGCTGGTACAAAGCTAAGCGTAAGGCCGGCTTCAATTTCCGCCGCATTGGCCACGACCGCAAATTCTGCCGGGAGTATTTCGTCGGCATGAAAAAAGCCCATTTCCCCATACGGGACCAGCCGCAGCTCTTCACGGTGAAAAGCGAGGGCTTCCGGTACCTGGAGGCCTCCGCGAAGCGAGGGACCCTCTACTATCTCCACGCCGAGCCCATGGAGTACTGCGTGCAGAACGTCAAGGCCATTGAGAAGGCAGACGATATGGTCCTGTATGAGAAGATCGCGCCAAACCAGCGCATTGATGTCTTTGACGCCGCGGTGTTTGCTGCCTGCTCTTACCTCAAGGATATGGAGCAAGTCCAAAAGACCAGCTGGTTTGATGATTCTTCCAAAGGCCAGAACGAGGACAAATGACTTAATAACGGATGGTGTTCAAAATGAACACCGCACTGAGGAGGTGCTGGCCTATGAAATTTCCCTTTTCCAAGCGGCGCAGTAAGAGCCAGGTGGGTCTTCTGCTGTCAGATGATCCGATCTGCCTCCCTGGGTATACCCCGCTGGATAAAGTCCCGGAGATCGTGACTGCCTGCCGCCGGGTGGCGTCCCTGATTGGATCGACAACAATCCACCTGATGTCCAACACGGACCACGGCGATGAGCGGATCGTCAACGAACTCTCCAAGCTCATCGATATTTCGCCCTGTCCCACCATGACGCGGCCGACCTGGATGGAGTATATCGTCATGGATATGCTGCTCTATGGCGGCGGGAACGCGGTAGTGCTGCCCCATACCCGGAATGGATACCTGGAATCCCTGGAGCCTATCGCACCGGGGCGGGTGTCCTTCCAGGCCATTGGGCGGTCGGATTACAAAATTCTGATTGATGGGATCCCGCATGCCCCGGATGATGTCCTCCATTTTGTCTATAACCCCGATAGGGCGTATCCCTGGAAGGGTCAGGGGCTGACCACATCCCTGGAGGATCTGGCCAAGAATCTCAAGCAGGCATCCGCCACCAAAAATGCATTTTTCTCCTCCCGGTGGAAGCCCAGTGTGGTGATCAAAGTGGATTCGGACAACGAGAATCTCTCCACCCCGCAGGGCAGAGATAAGATCCTGAAGGACTACATCGACAACAACGAGGCAGGCAAGCCCTGGCTGATCCCGGCGGAGCAGATGGACATTGTGCAGGTCAAACCCCTCTCCCTGGCGGACCTTGCCATCAATGACTCTGTCCAGATCGACAAAAAGGCGGTGGCTGCCATCGTAGGCGTTCCGGCGTACATGGTGGGAGTCGGGGAGTACAGGAAGGATGAATACAACGCCTTTGTTGAGACGACCATCATGACCATTTGCAAGTATATCGCGACTGAGCTGACCAAGAAGCTGATCCTTTCCCCCAAGTGGTATTTGAGGTTTAATGTCTGGTCCCTGAAGGACTATGACCTCAAGAGTGTGTCTGATGTTCTTCTGGCCGGTGCTGACCGTGGTTTTGTGAATGGCGATGAGTGGCGGGATCGGGTGAACCTGGCCCCCGCTGGCCTGAAAGAGTTCAAGGTGCTGGAGAATTACATCCCGTATGACCTATCCGGCAAGCAGAAGAAGCTGACACCGGCTGACCAGTAAAGGAGGAAATGAGAATGGAACGCAAGCAGAGACAGCTGAGGATGGTATCCACCACGTTCACTGTGCGGGAGGAAGGGGAGCAATCCGCTCCCATCATTGAGGGGTACTTCGCCGTATTCGGCGACGTCTATGAAATCGCTCCTGGTATGAGCGAGAGTATTGCCCCTGGGGCTTTTTCGAGATCTATGTCCGGTGACATCCGGGCTCTTATTAACCACGACACCACTCTCGTCCTGGGGCGGACCAAGGCGCACACGCTGGAGCTCCGGGAAGATAGCCACGGACTGTGGGGGCGCATCACCATCAATCCGAACGATGTGGATGCAATGTCCCTGTACGAACGGGTGAAACGTGGGGACGTGGATGGGTGCTCCTTTGGGTTTGACATTGTCAGAGAAGACGCCGAGTTCCTCGAAGACGGGTCTATCCACTGGACGATCCAGGATGTGGATCTGTATGAGGTCAGCTGCTGTACCTTCCCGGCCTACGAGGCTACCAATGTCGAGGCCCGAACTGCTGACCGGGAAAAGGTCCTCCAGAAGAGGGCCGAGGAATGGAAGAACAAACAACAGGAGGTTTTGAAGAAATGGCACTGAAAGCACTGATGCTGCGGAAGAAGATCGACGGCGCCAGAAAGCGTCTGGAGGAGCTGCGGGCTAAGTCCGAGGACTTTGACCGCCGCGCCAAGGAACTTGAGGCCGCCATCGCCGAAGCCGCTACCCCTGAGGAGCAGCGGACGGTGGAGGAGGCGGTCCAGAAGTACGACCAGGAGCGGTCTGCCTACGACAGCGAGGTGGCCACCATGGAGGGTGAGATCTCGGCTGCGGAAGCCGAGCTTGCGGAGGCGGAGCGGGAGGCCACGCCTCCCCCCGCGCCTGAGCATGACGACCCCACCCCTACCCCCGCACCTGCTCCCGCCCCTGCCGCCGACACCAGAAGTGATATGAGAAAGGAAGGAAAAAACATGAATCATCGCAGCAAGATCCGGGCCGCTATGGCCCGCCGCCCCGGCATGATGGAGCGGGAGGACGTTAAAGGCTTTGTCGCCACCATCCGGGAGGCTATCACCAACACCCGTGCTCTCACCAACGCCGGTCTCCTGATCCCCGACGTGGTGATGGGCGTCCTGCGGGAGAACGTGATCGATTACTCCAAGCTCTACCGGCACGTCAACGCCCAGTATGTTCCCGGCACCGCCCGAATCCCTGTGATGGCCAACGTCCCCGAGGCCGTTTGGACCGAGATGTGCGCCATCCTCAACGAGCTCGACCTGGGCTTCGGCTTGGTGGATACCGACGGCTATAAGGTGGCCGGGTACTTTACCCTGTGTAACGCCATGGCCGAGGACGCCGGCGATGAGCTGATCGTGTCCGTTGTTGACGCCCTTGGGCAGTCCATCGGCTTGGCCCTGGACAAGGCCATTCTTTACGGCACCGGCACCAAGATGCCTTTGGGTATCGTGACCCGGCTGGTCCAGACCGCCAAGCCTTCCGACTATCCCGATACGGCTCTCGCTTGGGAGGATCTCCATACCTCCAACGTGCTGTCCATCACGGCGGCCAACAGCACCGGGCTCAAGCTGTATCAGTCCCTGGTCAAGGACATGGGGGCCGCCAAGGGCAAGTACAGCCGGGGCGAGAAGTTCTGGGCCATGAACGAGACCACCTATACCGCCCTGATCGCTGAGGGCATGTCCGTCAATGCGGCCGGCGTCATTGCTTCCGGCATCGACGGCACTATGCCCGTGGTGGGCGGAATCGTGGAGACCCTGTCGTTCATCCCCGACAACGTCATTGTTGGCGGGTATGGGGACCTCTACTTCCTGGCCGAGCGACAGGGCACCCGGATCACCTCCAGCGAGCATGCTCGCTTTATCCAGGACCAGACCGTCTACAAGGGTGTGGCCCGGTATGACGGTGAGCCCGTGATTCCCGCAGGCTTTGTCGTCATCGGTATCAATGGGACTACCCCCAACGCCACCATGACCTTCGCGCCTGACACGGCCAACACTCCGCCTGATCCCGAGAAGCTCGGCGAATGATCCATCATCAGCGCTGCCAGGAGCCTGTAAATAGGCCCCTGGCAGCCAGATAAACAGGAAGGAGGGAGTAGCCATGGGGATTATGCTCGATATGCTCAAGGTTGACCTGGGAATCACGGGCAACGCCTACGACGCTCGTTTGACCCAGCATCTCGATTACTCCCGCCAGGAGATCCAAAGGAAGCGCGTCACCCTTGACGTCTCCTGCGTGGTTGACCAGCAGCTCATCGTGATGTACGCAGCCTGGCTGTGGCGGCGGCGGTCCACCGGTGAGGGAATGCCGAGGATGCTCCGCTATACGCTCAACAATCGCCTGATTGGGAACACTGGAAGCGGGGGAGACAATGGACAGTGTGATTGAGCTCATCCAGACGACTTACACCCAGGATCAGGATGGTGTACATCAGCCGTCGTCCAATATGTCCCGGCAGGTGTATTGCCAAGTGGGGCCTATCACCAGGGCAGAGTTTTCCGCAGCCGGCCGGAATGGGCTCAATCCGTCCTATGTCTTTACCGTCTTCGCCACCGACTACCAAGGTGAGCAGACCGTTAATTTTAATGGTTTGACATATAGCGTGTATCGTACCTACCGGAGACCGGAGGACGATTACATCGAGATTTACGTTGAGCGAAAGGGTGGTACCAATGCCCCGCAAAACGCCAGTCGATAAGCTCTCGGCGGAGATCGCCGCCATCCTTGATGATTACGGCGATGAGGTCATGGAGTCGGTGGATGAGGCCGTCAAGGAGGTCACAAAGGCCGGCGCCAAGGCCCTCCGGGCCGAGGCCAAGCGGACCTTCGGCGGCACCGGCGCCTACGCCAAGGGCTGGACCTCCACCGTGGAGACCGGAAAGCGCTCGGCCCAGGGGACCATCTACAACAAGGATCTGCCGGGCCTGCCCCACCTGCTGGAGTATGGCCACCTGAACCGGGACGGCAGCAGGACACCCGGCCGGGTCCATATCGCCACCGTGGAGAAGGAGATCGTGGAGAAGTTTGAGGAGGAGGTGTACCGGGGCCTATGACATACCAAGAGATCAAGGAACTGGTGGCGAGCTTTGGGCTCCCATACAGCTACTACCAGTTCCCGCAGGACACTGGCCGGGCGCCTCCCTTCCTCTGCTTTTTCTTCGGCAGCAGCGACGATATGTACGCTGACGACAAGAACTTCCAGCGCATCCGGGGGCTCCATCTGGAGCTCTACACCGACCGCAAGGCCTTTAACTTGGAGGAGGAGATCGAGAGCCGCTTGGAGGCGCTGGATCTCCCTTACTACAAGGAGGAGACCTTTTTGGACAAGGAACGTATGCACATGACCACCTACGAGATGGACGTGGTCATCACCTCAGACAAGGAGGAAGATCAAAATGGCTGAAAACAAGGTCAAATTTGGCCTGAAGAACGTACATTACGCCCCCATCACTGTGGGCGCGGACGGAAACGAAACCATAGGCACCCCCGTGCCCATTCCGGGTGCTGTCAGCCTCTCTCTGGCCGCGCAGGGTGAGTCGGCGGAGTTCTATGCCGACAACATCCTCTACTACGCCACCGCCGCCAACACCGGCTATCAGGGTGATCTGGAGGTGGCTCTGATCCCTGAGTCCTTCCGGATCGACATCCTGAAGGAGGTCAAGGATCCCACAACCGGCGTCCTTTATGAGAACGCCGCAGCTGAGCCGGCACCCTTTGCCCTGCTCTTTGAGTTTGACGGCGACCAGAATGCGGTGCGGCACTGCATGTACCACAATACCGTGACCCGTCCCAACGTGGCCTCCAGCACCACCACCACCGTCAAGGAGCCGTCCACCGACGCCATGACCCTCACCTCGGTGCCTCGCGCCGATGGTATCGTCAAGGCCTCCACTACGTCCTCGACACCCACGGAGACCTACAACAACTGGTACAAGTCGGTGGTGATTCCTCCCGCCGACCTGCTCACCCCGGCCAACGAGTGAGGCGGCCGCCGTGGAACGCACCGTAACCATTGACGGGAGAGAGGTCCGCTTCCGGGCCTCTGCTTCCGTCCCCCGGCTCTACCGCATCAAGTACCGCCGGGATCTGATCACCGACATGGCCGCCATCCACAAGCAGCTCCAGGCCCAGAAGGCCGAGACCGGCGCCGAGCCTCAGCTCTCCACCCTCCCGGTGGAGACGCTGGAGCTCTTCGAGGACGTGGCCCACATCATGGCCAAGCACGCCGATCCGGAGGGCGTCCCCAGCTCGGTGGACGAGTGGCTGGAGGGCTTCGACACCTTCTCCATCTACGCCATCTTCCCCGTGATCATGGAGATGTGGGCCGCCAACATGGAGACCCTCAACATCCCGCAAAAAAAATGAGGCCCACTGAGCGCGAGATGACCACTGCACTGCTCCACCTGCGGGCAGTGCAGCTGGGCATCTCCATCCGGGATCTGGACCTGCTGACCATCGGCATGATCAACGACATGTTCGCCGAACTCAGCAACGACCGGGACGGGTCCTACGCTCAGCTGGCCACGCAGGACGACTTCGACGCATTCGCCAGGGGGTGAGGCTATGGCAGCCAAACGCAATATCAAAGGCATCACCATCGAGATCAACGGCGATGTGACCAAGCTGGACAAGGCCTTGGGCTCGGTGGATAAGTCCCTGAAGACCACCCAGACCAACCTGAAGGACGTGGAAAAGCTCCTCAAGCTGGATCCAAAGAACGTGGAGCTGCTGGACCAGAAGCAGCGGCTCCTCTCCCAGGGCGTGGAGCAGACCGCCGAGCGGTACGAGACCCTCAAGAAGGCCATGGACGAGTCCACGGCCTCCAACCCCCGCTATGAGAAGTGGGAGCAGGCCCAGTCCTCCCTTCAGGGGCAGATCACCAAGACCGAGAAGGCCCTGGCCGCTCTGACCAAGGAGCAGAAAAAGCTGGAGACCCTCGGCTTTGACGCCGACACCAGCCAGATGCAGGACCTCCAGAAGCAGATCGACGCTACCAAAAAGAAGGCCGCCGCCCTTCAGCAGCAGATGGCCGACACCTACGAGGAGTTGGGCCGCCCCATCAGCATCGACCAGTACGACGCCCTCCAGCGGGAGCTGGTGGAGGCCAAGAAGGACATGGAGGACGCCGCCAAGGCCGCCGAGGATTTCTCCCCCGAGCTGGCCACCGCCGCCGCCAACGCCCAGGAGCTGGCTGGCAAGATGGACGGCGTCTCCTCCAAGGCCAAGTCGGTGAGCTCGGCCATGGCCCCGGTCACGGCCGGCATCACGGCCATCGGCGCGGCCGCTCTGGCCACCGTCCCGTCCACCGAGGACTTCCGGGCCAAAATGTCCATGTTGGAGGCCAACGCCCAGCGGACCGGCGTCAGCATGGACGTGGTGGAGCAGGCCTTCCGCAAGTTCAACGCGGTATCCGGTGACACCGACGCCTCCATCGAGGCCATCTCCAACCTGCTCAACGCGGGCTTGGACAACAACAGTCTGCTCAAGGCCGTTGAGGATATCTCGGGCGCCGTCATCAGCTTCCCTGACACCCTGAAGATCGAGAGCCTGTCCGACAGCCTTCAGGAGACCTTGGCCACCGGCGAGGCCACCGGCCAGTATGCCGAGCTCTTGGAGCGTCTGGGCGTCAATCTGGACACCGTCAACACCAACATGCAGCAGGCCACCACCCTCGAGGGCAAGCAGACCATCGCCCTTCAGGAGCTGGCTAAGAACGGTCTCGGGGATCTCTACCGGGGCTGGGAGCAGAACAATCAGGGCCTCATCGACAACCGCAATGCCACCTTGGAGTTCCAGCAGGCCATGGCCAACATGGCCCAAGTGGGCCTCCCGGTGATCACCACCCTCACCGAGATGGTGGCCGGCCTGGTCAACGGGTTCGCCGGGCTCCCCGAGGGCGTCCAGAAGACCATCGTGGTCATCGCCGCCCTGGTGGCCCTCATCAGCCCCATTGCCGGCATCGTCTCGGCCATCGCCGGCGCCCTGGGTGCCTTTGCGGCAGCCTCCGGCGGAGCAGCGGCCGCCAGCGGGGCCCTCAGCCTGTCCCTGGGCCACTGGCTCATCATCATCGGCCTGGTCACGGCCGCCGTGGCCGGTCTGATCGCCCTCCTCAACGTCCTGTTTGGTAAAAAGGACGATGTGGAGAACATGGACGTGGACTCCCTCACTTCGGGCCGTGGAGGCTCCTCTGGCGGCTCCGGCCGCTCCGGCACCGGCAGCATCCGGGGCTACGCCTCGGGCGGCGTCTTCGAGCCCAACAGCCCCATCCTCGGCGTCCTGGGAGACAACACCCGCGAGCGCGAGGTGGCCGCCCCCGAGTCCATGCTCAGCGAGCTGCTGGACGAAGCCCTGCTCCGGGCCGGCGGTCAGCAGCAGACCGGCAACCAGCCGGCCGCCATGATCCTTGACGGCCGCACCTTCGCCCGGCTGATCTTCCCGTACCTTCAGGGGGAGGCCCGCCGGACGGGCACCACCATTTCTACCTGAGGAGGGAAGTTTATGGGCCGCACGCCTATCGTCATGGACGGCGTCACCTACCACGTGGGCATCCTGTATGACCCGCCTCTGGAGGAATCCTTCCGCATCGAGGACGGCCCCAACGTGGGGGTCTCCCTGGCCGGCACCGACATCCGGGACATCCGGGGCACCTACTATGACCACACCCTCTATGTGGAGCCCGACCCCGCCTATCCGGCCGACTATACCGCCTTCTACCGGGCCATCTCGGCCCCCGTGGCCAGTCATACCGTCGTCATGCCCCACGATGACGGCGATATCACCTATGCCGCCAAGGTCCTCTCGGGCACCCGCGAGTACCACGGCCGGCTGCGGGGCCGCCGGCTCTGGAAGGGCCTGAAGGTCCAGCTCAAGGCCACGGCGCCCCAGCGCGTCCCCGGAGGTGACGACAATGGCTAACACCGTCACCTACCGGGGCGTCACTTATCCCCAGGCCGACATGACCGTGGGTAGCCAGTACGACGTCCAGTCTTTGGATAACCGCAAGCTGGAGGTGGGCAATTTCTCCTTTGAGATCCAGTCGGACGACCCCACCATCGTCAACTTTACCCGCAACGAGCCCCTGATCTACAACCATGACGGGGTCACTGTGGGTATTTACTATGTCCAGAATATCAAGCGGACGGGGACCCGCTCTTACCGTATGGATGCCACCACCCGCCTCGATATCCTCCTTGGCGTGGATCACTTTGGCGGGATCTACGACGCCGCCTCGGCCGCAGAGGTCATCACCGATATATGCAGCCCCATCCCGGTCCAGATCGACAAGGCCTTCGCCGCCGCCAAGCTCACCGGCTATCTCCCCATCGCTCCTAAGCGGGATAACCTGGCCAAGGTCCTCTTCCGCCTGGGCGCCGCCCTCAAGACCAAGGTGGACGGCTCCCTCCATGTCACCGCCCTCAAGCGCTCGGTCCGGGCCACCATCCCCGCCACCATGATCTACGGCGACGACGCCAACGTGGACTACCCGGACAAGGTGACCCGCGTGGTCCTCACCGAGCACCAGTATATCCAGGGCGCCGACACCGTCAACCTCTTTGAGGGCTCTGTTGCCGAGCAGACCACCCTCAAATTTACCGAGCCGGTCTATGACCTTGTGGCCACCGGCTTTACAATTGTGGAGAGCGGGGCCAACTACGCCGTCATCAGCGCCGGCACCGGCACCCTTACCGGCAAGAAGTATATACATCAGACCCGCGAGGTGTCCCGCGAGGTCCAGACCGCCCCCACCGAAAAGGTGGAGACCGTGGACGACCAGACCCTTGTCACCATCCTGGAATCCTCCGCCATTCTGGACCGGCTGGAGCAGTATTATCTCCACCAAGACAGGATCCAAGCCTCTGTGGCCCGGCAGAACGAGGCCGCAGGCGACGTGGTGGCCGTCTACCACCCCTACACCGGAGAGACCGTGGAGGGGACCATCGAGAGTCTGGACGCCGAGCTCTCCTATACCATCAAGGCCAGGGAGTCCATCCTCATCGGCTTCCGTCCCTTCGACCCCAACGCCGGCGTTTATAACCGGGTGGAGCTCATCGACACCGAGAAGGACTTCGTGGTGCCGCCTAACGTTTACAAGATCCGGGCCGTCCTCATCCAGGGCGGAAAGGGTGGCGGTAAGGGCAACACTGGTGGTTTGGAGGGTGCCTTGATTCACCAAAGCATATCAGAGAGCACCCGTAAGGGCGAGATCTACTGGGCTGCTGCCGGCGGTGAAGGTGGAGAGCCTGGGGATCCAGGAACTCCTGGAAAGGTCCGTATTGTGGAGATGGACGTAACCCCCGGACAGGTCATCCATGGCATCCCCGGTGTAGGTGGAGCCGGCGAAACGTCATCCGCTCCGGCCACAGAAGGCACGCACTCGGTCTTTGGCGATTTGAGCTCTGAGGAAGGCGCTATCTTGCCTGGTGGATGGGTAGAGGCTCTGTCAGGGACGCTCTACGCCACAACAGGGCGTCGCGGCATCAAGGGCGGCAACGGCTCCGGCAGAACCAATGATAGCCAGCACGCAATCAGCGCTGGTGAGCCAGTCACCATAGACGGGCAGACCTGGTCCCCTGGTGAGAGCTATGCCGATACCATTCAGCGGATGGAGCACGGAACCTATAACAAAGACCACGGAAGCTATCAGGGCGCTTTGACCGGCTCCTCGGGCGGTGGCGCTGCCTATGGAGCGAATGGCGCTCCCGGCAAGATTCCTCCTGTAAAGGAGTACGCGTCTGACACCCAACTGATGTGGGGTGTTGCAGGACAAAGCGGAGGTAAATATCCTGTCATGCGGAAGTGGGTCGAGCCTGTGGACTACATTGTAGCCGAGCTCTATACCCCTGGAGGAAACGGAGCGAATGCCCTGCCATTCCCAGCTGAGACCACAATAGGCAAGGGCGGTCCAGGCGGAAATGGCGGCGGTGGTGTTGGTGCGCGATGCACCGCTCAGGTTACCAACAGTTATGCATCGGGAATCACGCCTGGAAAGGCGCTGGTATGGCTGAATGACGGCTATGCCGGATATGATCCTGTACCTGGAAAGGGTTCCGACGGCTCCGACGGCGGCCCCGGCGGGATCTTTGTATATTGGCATGTGGATGAGGAAGAGGAAGGAGTGTCGTTACCATGAGGACCCAAATAGTCAGCTGCACCCAGGCGTCCATCACCCTCGGCCGCGCCGGCGAGAACCGGGCCCAGGAGGTCATCTTTGACGTGGCCGCCTGGCGGTCCTCCTTCGGCCCCGGCGGGGTCTCTCTGCTGGTCCGCCGGCCCGGCGAGGCCCAGCCCTACCCCGTGGCCCTTGAGGACCGCGGGGACACTGTCGCCTGGGTGGTGTCGGATTTAGACACCGCCTTCCCCGGCTTTGGCCAGGCCGAGCTGATCTACTCGGTGGCAGAGACCGTGGTCAAGTCCCGCATCTGGCAGACCTATGTGGAGGAGGCTCTGGACGGCTCCAATCCCTCTGACCCCACCGCGGATCCCTGGGCCCAGTATGTGGCCACCGTCATCCAGGCGGCCTCAGAGGCTCAGCAGGCGGCCCAGAGGGCCCAGGAGGCCCTGGACCATGCCCCCCAGATCCGGGACGGTTCCTGGTGGCTTTGGGACCCCAAGACGGGGGAATATGTGGACACCGACACCTCCGCCTCCGGCCTCCCCGGCCTCCAGGGGGAAACCGGCCCCGCCGGTCCTGCCGGCCCCCAAGGTCCTGCTGGTCCGCAAGGAGATGCAGGACCCGTTGGACCCGAAGGCCCCCAGGGCCCCAAGGGGGAAACCGGGGATCCCGGTCCCGAAGGCCCCCGAGGACCAAAGGGAGAGCCCGGAAAGGATGCCGTTCTGCCGGAGGAGGCCACGTTCAAAAAGGTCTCTGTGGTAGATCCAGAATCCACAACAAGTATCGTAATGGATAAAGACGGCGTTCTTGCGAGCAATAACGGCTCGTTTGCTGCTGTGTTGATGAAACCCCATAATGGTTTTTGGCCAGGATCTGAAGGGACTGGATCTTTTGCGATTGAGTTCCAGTCAGATATTAACGACCCCAATATTACGACACCGGCGTTCCTTGAATCCTGGCTCTCTTATGATGATACTTACGCCCAGTTTATTTTGCACTTGAGAGAGAGTAATTATAGCGGACTCTGTGTCAGAATCGATGCGGATACTACAGAGATTGCCAACGACGGTGACCTCACCACCAAAAAATATGTGGACGCAACCATCGCCCACGAGATCGGAGAAATCAACAAGATCCTGGACAACATCAACGGGGAGGTGGTCTGATGGGCACCACGGCCGAAAAGCTCCAAAATATCCTTACCGCCAAGGCTGACATCGGCGCCGCTATTGTGGAGAAGGGCGGTTCTGTGCCCGTAAAGTTCATTGATTACGGCAAGGCCATTCGGGCCTTGCCGGCGGGGGGCGGGCCCTCCGCCGCCGATGAGCTCTGGGGCACCCCGGCTGATCCCGAGAAGGTCTACGCCGCAACCCGGCCGGCCCACTGGATGCCCATGCCCGAGCCGGCCCCGCTGGAGATCTACTTTCTGTTTGAGATCCCCGCCGGCGGAAGCGCCGCAATTGCCTTGAAGAGCAACACGGCAGATGAGGCCTATGAGGTTTCTGTTGGTCATGTAACAGATGGAGCTTATGTCCCCAAAAACACCTTCACGTTGGCCACCGGTGTAACGTGGGAAGCTGAGCTGGCCGCTGCGGACTACCCGGAATTTTCCGTTGGCGATTCCACCGTGCAGGTGATGATCCGGATGAAGTTTACTTCCTCAGCAAAAATGTGCCAGGTTGTAAAGCATCCTAACAACCCAGATCGTGACTGCAATATCCTTGAAGTCAATGGGGATATGGGGTCCAAAGGTTATCTAGCGCAAATGGGAAGTACAACCTCTGCCGGGAAACTGACAAAGCTGCGATATTTTAAGATGAAAAATCAAAACAGCGCAACAACTGGTAATCCGATATTGACTGTCGGTTCCTACTTTGCATATTGCACGGGATTGATTTGCGTGATGGATTTGGGCCAGCCCACTAATTCACCGCTCATGGGGACTTTTCGCGGGTGCTCATCCCTCATAGCGTATCCGATAGAGACTTTTTATGTCTCTGATGATGCCACAACTGTGAACAAAAACAATTCTGGGAGTAGACTGTTTGAGGGATGTAAGTCAATGACTGGAGTTTCTCCGCGCACCTTCAAAAATATGGTAAACAAATCTCAGATGTTGATGGGGTGCGAAGCATTGACCAGGCTTATAGGTATAGACATATCAAACAGTTCAAATATTTCAAAAATAACCGCCGGATGCCTCGGTCTGATCTCCGTGGAAAATATTGTTGTGGGGAATAGCAGAGTTACATCACACGGTGAACCGATATTTAAGGGTCTTCCGTCATTGCGAAGGCTGACGTTTGCTCCAATGGCAACTGCATGGACGAGAGCGTTCGATCTAAATATTTCTTCTTGCGCCTTTAATAGGGCAGGCCTGGTGGAGTGTTTCTCCTCGTTGCCCACACTGGCTGCCGGGAACACCGCTTCCATCATCGTCTACGGCAACCCCGGCACGGCCGACCTGACCGCCGCCGACATCGCCATCGCCACCGCCAAGGGCTGGACCGTGGTGACCGAGGCGCTGGCCGAAACTACCGCAGAGGAGGGATCCTGATGGTCCGTACATACAGCGTCAAGCGGGACGGCGCGGGGAAGAAGCTGGCGGCCAACTTTACTCTGGGGGAGCTGGCCTCCCACGACGGGGCCGATGTGGTCCTGCTGGACGATGAGCTGGTGATCCTGCTCCAGCAGATCCGGGACCATTTCAAGGCCCCGGTGATCATCCACAGCGGCTACCGCTCCCCGGCCCACAACGCCGCCGTTGGCGGCGTCAAAAACTCCCAGCACACCTTTGGCACCGCCGCCGACATTGTGGTCCAGGGGTACACCCCGCTGGAGGTGGCCCAGTACGCCGAACACCTGATGCCCAAGAGCGGCGGCATCGGGGTGTATCTGGACTTCACCCACGAGGACGTGAGGCTCACCCGCGGCCGCTGGGACAACCGGAGCGGCAGGGAGGTCACGGTGGCCGGGTGGCCGGGGTATAAGGCCCCCTGGTATCAGGACCACGGTGACTGGGCCCTGGCCCGCGGCATCACAATCAAGGCGGACAAGCCCAACGAGCCTGTCACACGGGCCGAGGTCTGGGCTATGCTTCACCAGCTGGCCCTCGCAATCAAAAAGGAGGAGATTTGACATGGACAAGATCAAGCTCGCGATCACGGGCGTTCTGGGCGCCCTCACGGCCTTCTGGGGCTGGTTTGGCTGGCTCCTGGTGGCCTGGGTGGTCCTAATGACCGCCGACATCTTCACTGGCATGGCGGCCGCCGCCAAGAACGGGGAGTGGGCCTCCAAGGCGGCCAGGGACGGCCTCTGGCACAAGGCGGCCTGCATCGCCGCCGTGGCCGTCTCGGGGATCCTGGACCTTGTGGTGGGCCAGATCCTGGCCACCGTCCCCGACCTGCTGCCCTTTACCTACACCACGCTGCTCTGCCCCTTGGTCCTTGTGTGGTATGTGCTCACCGAGGCCGGCAGCATCCTGGAGAACGCCCAAAAGATGGGCGGCCGCATCCCGCCCTGGCTCCAGTGGGCGGTCAACGCCATGCGGAACCAGGTAGACGCCGCCGCTCCCGAAAAGGATCCTTCTGATAAATGACGACCGCCCCCGAGGTCATCCCTCGGGGGTGGTTTTTGCTATCTGCCGTGAGCGTTTCTGTGAGCGTTTTTCTTCCGGAAAGTGGCATTTACCGCCAAGAAATAAAACGGATGTTCCATAGTGCGAACAGACAAGGAGAAGGCAGAAACTACTGCAAGAGTAAGAAAATCCCCGGAACCATTGCGGTTCCGGGAATTTTCTCTTTGGCGCAGAAGGAGGGATTCGAACCCTCGCACGGTTTTACCCGCCTACTCCCTTAGCAGGGGAGCCCCTTCGGCCACTTGGGTACTTCTGCATGGCCGCAACATTGCGAAACGATATATGGCGGAGAGAGTGGGATTCGAACCCACGGCTCCTTGCGGAGTCACCAGTTTTCAAGACTGGCTCCTTAAACCACTCGGACATCTCTCCACATATGGCCTTGTGGCCGCTAAACGCAACTGCTATTTTAGCATAACCATCCCCCGGTGTCAATAGCGCTTGTATCCTTTTTCCACGGATTTTTTTCGACCTGTGGCAGAAAAAGGAGGAAAAGCCCTTGCAAAATACCTGCATATAGGGTAAAATATCTTCGCATAAGTTTGAACTTTTGTTGAATACTTTTGAGGAGGATGATTCCAATGCCTACTATTACCGCAGGTGAGTTCCGCAATGGCGTGACCTTTGAGATGGATGGTAAGGTCATGCAGGTCGTCGAGTTCCAGCACGTCAAGCCTGGCAAGGGGGCCGCTTTCGTACGAACCAAGATGAAGGATGTTCTGGGCGGCGGCGTGACCGAGACTTCGTTTAACCCTACTGCCAAGTTCGAGACGGCCTACATCGAGCGTAAGGACGCTGAGTATAGCTACAACGACGGCGATCTCTATTACTTCATGGATCAGGAGACCTTCGATATGGTCCCTGTGGGCAAGGCTGACCTTCCTGACGGTTTTGCCTTCGTGAAGGAGAACACTGTGTGTAAGCTGATGATTTATAAGGAGAAGGTGGTGGGCGTTGAGGCCCCCAACTTTGTGGAACTGGAGATCACTGAGACTGACCCCGGCTTCCGCGGCGACACGGCCACCAACGTGACCAAGCCCGCCACTGTGGAGACCGGCGCCGAGATTAAGGTGCCCCTCTTCATCAACCCTGGCGACAAGATCAAGATTGACACCCGCACCGGCGAGTACCTGGAGCGGTGCAAAAACTAAAGGAGCATCTTATGACGATTTCTGAAAAGGTCTCTTACCTGAAGGGTCTGGCTGAAGGCCTGAACCTGGATACCGAGAACTCCAAGGAAGGCAAGCTCATCTCCGTGATGATCGGCATTCTGGAGGAGCTGGCCCTTTCTGTGGACGAGCTGGAGGACGATGTGGATGCCCTGGGTGAGGAGCTGGACGCCGTTTCCGACGACTTGAGCGATGTGGAAGAGCTGGTCTATGATGAGGATGAGGACGACGAGGAAGACGAGGATTTCTTCGAGGTCGAGTGTCCCTCCTGCGGTGCCGACATTGTGATCGATCAGGATGTGCTGGACGCTGGCACTGTGGAGTGCCCCGGTTGCGGCGAGACCTTTGCTCTTGACCTCTCCGACGAGGAGGAGAAGGGCTGCTGCGGACGCGGCCAGGGTGGCCATGGCTGCTGCCACAGGCACGACGGCGAAGAGGACGCCCCCGAGGGCGAGGAGTAAGACGGTTCAGACAGCGGGAGGCGAACGGCCTCCCGCTGTTTTTTGGAGGGTGAAATTATGAAATTACTGTTCAAGCAGCGTTTTTTCTCCTGGTTCGACAGCTATGACATTTACGATGAGGCGGGCAACACCGTCTTCACGGTGGAGGGCCAGCTGAGCTGGGGACATTGCCTTCATATCCTGGATCCGGAGGGGAACCACATCGGAACGGTTCAGGAGAAGGTCCTGACCTTCCTGCCCAAATTTGAATTCTATGCCGGAGAGGAGTACTGGGGCTGCCTCCAGAAGGAGTTCAGCCCTTTCCAGCCCCGGTTTTCCATGGATATTGCTGACTGGGAGGTGGAGGGCAGTTTCTGGGAATGGGATTACACCATTCAGAGTCCCAGCCAGGGGCTGATCGCCGTCATCAGTAAGGAGCTGTTCAACTGGACCGATACTTATGTCATCGACGTTTCCGACCCGTCCAACGCTCTGGCCTCCCTCATGGTGGTGCTGGCCATCGACGCGGAAAAATGCGGAAGGGGGTGAGACCATGACGGTGGAACTGGAGACCCTGGCCCAATGGCTCCGGGAGAGCCACAGCGCCGTCTTTTTCGGCGGGGCCGGAGTGTCCACCGAAAGCGGTATCCCCGACTTCCGAAGCGTGGACGGCCTTTACAACCAAACCTACGACGATCCTCCCGAGACCATCATCAGCCACAGTTTTTTTGAGGCGAAACCAGAAGCCTTTTTCCGCTTTTACAAGGACAAAATGCTATGCCTGGAGGCGAAACCCAACACCGCCCACCAACGGCTGGCCCAGTGGGAGTCCCAGGGGCATCTGGCCGCCGTGGTGACCCAGAACATCGATGGGCTTCATCAGGAGGCAGGGAGCAAAACGGTCTATGAGCTACACGGCAGCGTCCACCGGAACTACTGCACCCACTGCGGCAAGTTCTTCGACGCCCAATATGTGAAGGAGAGCGTGGGAGTTCCCCGGTGCGATGCCTGCGGCGGGCTCATCAAGCCGGATGTGGTGCTTTACGAGGAGGGGCTGGCCGAGGAGATCCTCCGAGGAGCGGTCAGTGCCATCGGCCGGGCCGACCTGCTTATCATCGGCGGCACCTCTCTGGTAGTCTACCCTGCCGCTGGGCTGGTGAATTACTACCGGGGAAACCGGCTGGTCATCGTCAACAAGGCCCCCACCCCCGCCGATCGGTCAGCCGACCTGGTGCTCCAGGGCAAGATTGGGGAAATCTTCGAACAGATACAAATTGCATAAACTCTGAAAGAGAGATCGGATGGATATACGGGGACGGTTCGTTTGTGCAGAGCGCAGCACAAGCAAACCGTCCCTTTATGTCAAATTTAATTTGATATTTATAAAATTATAATTGACATTTTAATATTATAGTAATACAATCGATGTCGAGATATCGAGACCAAAAGGAGAGTTGGGGCCTATGAACAGAAACGTGATATCCAAAATCGTGAAGGCCAGTGGTGTATCTGCCGGTGAAATGGTCCTTGTTCATTTCTGGGGAGAGGACGCCGACAAGGAGATCGCAAACAACTTCATGACAGCTGTGGCGGAAATGGGAGCATCCCCCGTATTGCTGCAGCAATCTCGCACGATGAATCGGGATATGTTCCTGGCCGCAAACGAGAGCTGCTTTCATGAGGCATATTTTGATTTGTTTACCAGATTTGATGCGGTGCTTGATGTGTTTGCTTACCGTCCTGTTATCCTTGGATATGAGATCGGTGAAGAGAAATTTGAACTTTACCGCAGGTATATGGCGCAGCTTTTTTCAAGGCTGATGAGCTGCAAACGCTTTACCCAAATCAGAATTCCCACCGAGGCAAATGCAGAAGAATCCGGGCTCGCCCCGCAGGATTATATCCGGTGTATGGAAAGGGCCTATGACATTGATTACACCGCACTTTATGAAGCTTGCAAGGAGGCAAAAGACCGGTTTGCGGGCGTTCATAAGGTGCTGCTCCGTACGGGGGAAAACTGTGCGCTTTCCGTTTCGTTAAACGGCAGAGCATGGCATATTGACGCGGGGGACGGGGATCTGCCCTGCGGTGAGATATACATTGCCCCTGTGGAGGACAAAACCCAAGGTACGGTTTACTTTGAAACATTCTATCTGGGGGGTATAAAATACGAGGGTGTTTTGCTGTTTATCAAGGATGGACTGGTTATCAAAAGTAACCAACCTGAAATTACCGCCTTTTTTGAAAAACAGCCTCAGGAAAACAGAGTGGTTTGCGAGCTGGGCTTTGGTATGAATCCAAATGTGACAGACCTGTGTGGTTATACGGTTTTGGACGAAAAGATGTGGGGTACGTTTCACATTGCGGTGGGGGCGAATCAGATGTTCGGCGGGACAAACGAGGCTTCGGATCACATAGATTTTGTCGGCCATGGCACAGTAGTTTTGTAAATGGAGCGTGACGGTATGGATGAGCAGAAACAAAAATTCGAGTCCTATCTGGTGGAGCAGATTGCGGCCTGCCGTCAGCGCAGTAAGCTGCTGGCTGAGGATGGCCGTATGGATGAAGGGAATTTTGAAAAGATACGGGCAAATATCTATGAAATTTTCAAAACCATTTTCTCTGCCGCGGAAAGGGTCTGCGGGAAAGACGATGTGGCCGTGAGACGCTTTTTTATGGAAAAGGTGGAGCAGATCCCCACAAGCTGGACGGCAGCTTACGAAGCGGCTCAGCAAAACGGGGATGTGGAGAGAATGCACATGGAAAGGATAAAGCTGGATGCGATTCGGGAAATCAGGTATATGTACCGGCAAATTTGGGGGGAAGCGATATGACCGAAGCGGAAGCGATCCGCCTGTTTAAGTGTTTGGCCGATAAGTCACGGCTGCAAGTGTTGAAATCTCTTGCTGTTGAGGATATGTATGTGGAGCGGCTGGCAGAGCGGTTGGGCCTTACTGCGTCTACCATTTCCTTTCATTTGAAAAAGCTGTCGGATGCCGGTATTGTGAGGGCGTACAAAACGCAGTATTATATGATGTACTCCTTGAACAAAGAGATCTTTCAGACCAGCATATTGGAGATCGTGCAGCAGGAGTCTGACGAGGCGAAAAAGCAGGCGCAGCGGGATGCAGAGTATCGACAAAGGGTGATCGACGCTTTTTTTCAACACGGGAAATTGAAATCAATTCCCACCCAGCTCAAAAAAGAGCGCATTGTTTTGGAAGTCATCGCCGAGGCCTTTGACTTTGACCGGATGTACTCTGAGCGGGAAGTAAATATTATCATCGCCGAATTCCATGACGATTTTTGCACCATTCGCCGTGACATGGTCTGTGAGCGGCTTTTGGGCAGAAGCAAAACCGGCACAGAGTATTGGCGAATGAAAAACATCTGACAGGAGCAGATCACAATGGTAATTGGAATTTTTGGCGAGAACTGTACGGGGAAATCCACGCTTGTGGGGCGGTTGAAGGAAACCATGACCGCTCAAGTCTATACCGGCAAGGATTATCTTCGCCTGGAAAAGAACGAAGACGCCGCGAGGCTGGCCTTCCGGGCCAAGCTGCGGGAAGCTGTCCACGGTGAAAACATCATCTATGTGATCTCGGAACCGGAGCATTTACCTCTGTTGCCTGAAGGCAGTATCCGTATTCTGGTAACGGCGGATCTGGAGGTCATTCAAGCGCGGTTTGCGCAGCGGATGCATGGCAATCTGCCAGCTCCGGTGGCGATGATGCTGGAGAAGAAGCATGGCTGCTTTGACAGGGAACCCCACGACATTCATGTCATCTCTGGGGACACGGATTTCGACGATGTGTGCCAAAAAATCGAGGGTATGGGCGACTGACAGGGAAAACACAAAGAAAAAAGGCAAGATGAACCAGGCGGTTTATCTTGCCTTTCGCTTTTTAAGAACGCTTTTCCCGGATGTTGTCCATACGCTTATTTTCCACACATCCGGAGGAAACGCACAAAAATGGGTGCACCGTCCACGGTATCGGCCCGGCGGTGCTCGAAGCTCATCCGCTCGGGGTGGAACTGGACGCACAGAATGGGCAGGGACTTGTGGATCATGCCCTCCACCACGCCGCCCTCGGACCAGAGCAGGGGAATCAGGCCCTGGCCTAGCCGCTCCACTGCCTGGTGGTGATGGCTGTTGACCGGGAACACCTTGCCCCAGGCCTCCTCAAACCAGCTTCCCGGTGCGGCGTGGACAGGGTGGACCCGTTCGGTTTCCCTTTCGCTGTCATAAGTGTGGAAGAATTTGACTGGCTCCGGGAGATCCTGGATGAGGGAGCCGCCCAGTGCGATGTTCAGGATCTGGAGGCCCCGACATATGCCCAAAATGGGCTTTCCGGCGGCCAGATAGGCCCCAATCAGGGCGAATTCCGCTTGGTCCCTGTCTTGGTCGATCTCCACAGCACCCCGGTTCTCCTGACCGAAGCGGGACGGGTCCACATCGGCTCCCCCGGCGAGGAGAAGCCCGTCATAGCTTGCATCCGCTGCCGGGCAGTAGCCGGCGGCACATTGCCCTCCCAGTGCCCGGATGGCAGCCTCATAGTTGGCCGCGCCGCTTTTGGAGGCGGAAATCAAAATATTCGGCATGGCAGTCGCTCCGTTTCTCAAGTTGGTGACTCCTATTATAATCTATTTTTCCGATATTGACAACCGGGCAAAAATGGGGTATCCTAACTGATAGACTTATGGAGCGGTATCGAAGTGGTCATAACGGCCCTGACTCGAAATCAGGTAGGCGGCAACGTCTCGTGGGTTCGAATCCCACCCGCTCCGCCAAACAAAAAGTCTCCCAGCGCTTGAGCGCTGGGAGACTTTTTGTTACAGCTTAATCTTTTTCCACTTTCCCCAGCCATAGATAAAGGTCACCACAAGCGTGCGGCCGATCTGGTCGGCTGAGATGGCCAGCCAGGCTCCCACCACACCAAAGGCGGCGATGGTGAAATGAGCCACGATGGGCCGCAGGAGCAGGACCCCGATGAAGGTGATGATGGCGGTGGAGCGGGTATCGCCGGCGCCCCGGAGAGAGCCTGAGAGGATGAATTGAGGGGTCTGGATGGGCTGATTGATGCCCAGAATGATCATAATGGGGACTGAGGCCGCGATGACCGCCTCGGTATTGCTGTACAGGGCCACCACATACTTGCCGAAGAGGGCGAAGAGCAGCCCCATGACTCCTCCGATCAGAATACCCAGCTTGGAGCACCGCCGGGAGTAGTGCTCGGCCATATCGGGCCGGAATTTTCCCAGGGACTGGCCCACCAGAGTGGTGGAGCTCACCGCCATGGCCTGACCCAGCATGAAGGTCATGGACTGGATATTCATGCAGATCTGGTGGGTGGTGTAGGCTGTGTCTCCCAGACCGGCCACCTGACGGGTAAAGAAAATGATGCCTACCCGAAGGATGAGCTGCTCCCCCAGAGAGGGGATGCCCACCTTAATGATCCGTCTCATGATTTCCAGGTCGGGCTTAAAGTGCCGGACAAAGTCGGTGATGTGAACGGTGAAATAATACTTGCCGGTGCCGCAGCGCTGGATGGCGATGAGCGTGGCGATCCCCTGGCCCAGGACGGTGGCCAGGGAGGCACCGGCGACCCCCCAGGCCGGGAAGCCCAGGTGACCGTTGATGAGGGCATAGTTCCCCAGTACATTGAACAGATTGGCGATGATATTATAGACCATGGGCAGCTTGGAATTGCCCGTGCCCCGGAGGGCGGCGGTATAGGTAGAGCTGATGCCCAGAGTGAGGAAGCCCACCATCTGGATCCGCAGGTAGTCCGCTCCCATGGCCATGGTGGCCTCGCTCAGACCGCCGTTAGCCATGAAAGCCACCAGAGGCTCGGCAAACACAAAGCCTACCACCGAGCCGAAGATAGAGACACCAAAAGAGAAGAGCAGGCCTTGCCGCAGGGTCTCGTTGGCCTTCTCATGGTCCCCCGCGCCCCGGGCCCGTGCTACCGCCGCGGTAATGCCGGTGTTGAGGGCGATGATCAAGGAGACAAAAATGAACTTGGGCTGGGCGGCCAGATTCACCGCCGCCACGGCGTTGTCACTGATGCAGTTGAAATAGCTCTCGTTGATCTGGCCCACCATGATCATATCCACCATGGAGGCCAGGCTGGCCAAGAACAGCTCCACCAAAGAAGGCCAGGCGATCCGCATGATGTCCCTGTAGAGAACGGAGTCCCGGCACCCCTCGGGCAGCTTCTTTCGCTCCTTCCGGGTCTTTTCCTCCTCCTTGGACAGAAAGACATCATCCCCGCAGGGGATCTCGTCCAAATAGGTTTTTACCATCTTTCGCTGCTGTTCGTTGACTGGGGTATTCTGCGCCATGATTTATCCCTCTTCTATGTTTATGTTATATAATAAAAATATTTTATCATAAAACCCATAGAAGCACAAGGGAGGCAGTCGTAAAAGATACCTTTTTGTCCGAAACGTGACAAAATCAGATGTAGCCCAACAGCCCCCGGACGGAAACCTCCCCGGAGGAGATCATCTCCTCGCGTCCGTCGGGCAGCCGGACCCGGAGAGAGAAGTCGTCTTCAATATCCAACGCGGTGGCCGTTCGCTCCCGGTCAGGCTCCATCAGGCGGACGGGCTTGTTCAGGGTGACACAGCGTCGGCGGTACTCTGCCAGGTAGCCTTCCCGGTCTTGAGGAAAGGCGGCGTTCATATTGTCCAGCTCCCGCAGAAGGGCCTGTGCCAGATCTCTGCGCTGAACATGGGCACCTAGGATGGACAGAGAAGTGGCGATATTTTCAAGTTCTGGACCGAAATCTTGCCGGGTCTGGGAGACGTTCGTTCCCATTCCCACCACCACATAGCTGAGGGCGCCGGTCTCGGCCTCCAGACCCAGCTCAGTGAGAATGCCGCAGAGCTTTTTGCCGTCTACCAGCACATCGTTGGGCCATTTGATGTCAGGGTGAATATCGCTGACCTGTTCAATGGCGCGGCACACGGCCACCGCCGTCCAGGCGGTGAGTTGGCTGACAGTTTCCAAGGGGACCTGGGGCCGCAGCAGGACCGAGAGGTAAAGCCCTTTCCCGGCAAGGGACTGGAAGGACCGGCCCCGGCGGCCCTTGCCCCCGATCTGGGCATCGGCGGTCACAGCCAGGCCCACAGGGGCCTCGGACATGGCCAGCCGCTTGCACTCATCATTGGTGGAATCAATGCTGTCCAGGCAAAGCACTTCACATCCGACGACCCGGCCGGGCTGCCGAAGCTCCTCCGCATTCAGCAGATCGGGGCAGCTGATGAGCTGGTAGCCTCGGGAACTTTGCCCCCGAATGTCGTATCCATCTTTGCGCAGAGTATTCACCGCCTTCCATATGGCGGCCCGGCTGACCCCCAGCCGGCGGCTCAGTTCCTCCCCGGACATCTCTCCCTGAGTGGTCCGCAGAGCGGCAAGAACAGCATCCCGTACCATGGTCATCCCTCCATTCTGATGGTAGTTTACCTGTTAACTGCTGGCTTGTCAACCAGATAAAGAAAAGAGTTTACAAAAAGCGGGGATTGTGCTATCCTATTGTAAACCAAAAACAAGAAAGGGGTTTACAATATGAGGAATCAAATTCGACCTCTGATCTTGGCGGGGGCTTTTGCCGGGCTGACTGCCGTGTGCGGCTTTTTCAAGATCCCGCTGGGGTTCATGTCCATCACGCTGCAGACCATGATGGCGGCACTGGCAGGGATCCTGCTGGGATCGAAATGGGGGGCGGTGTCCCAGGGGGCGTATTTGGCCCTGGGGCTTTTGGGGCTACCGATCTTTACCCAGGGCGGGGGAGTGGGGTATGTGTTCCAGCCCAGCTTCGGCTTTCTGCTTGGTTTTCCGCTGACTGCCGCGGTGACAGGACTTCTGGCGGGGGAGTCCTGCTCTGTGCTCCGGCTCGGACTTTCAGCAGGAGTGGGGATCCTGGCGGGGTATTTGATTGGAACGCCTTATATGGGGCTGATATTGAATGTCTATATGGGAAAAGAACTGGATGTATGGACGGTGGTCAAGACGGGCTGTCTGATCTATCTCCCCGGTGAGGCAGTCAAGATTGCAGTGACCGCGGTGATTGCCCCGCCCTTGAAAAGAGCTTTAGGCCGTGCCGAGCTGATCTGAAGGAAAAAGAAAAGTCCGGCGGGAAAATCCCGCCGGACTTTCGGTATAGATTCTTACAGCTGAGGGCCGGCCTCCACAAGGGCCTTACCGGCATCATTGGTGGTGTACTTGGCGAAGTTTTTGATGAACCGGCCAGAGAGATCCTTGGCCTTCTCCTCCCACTGGGTGGGGTCGGCGTAGGTGTCACGGGGATCCAGAATGGCGGGATCCACGCCTGGTAGGGCGGTGGGCACCTCAAAGTTGAAGTAAGGGATGGTCTTGGTGGGTGCCTTGTTGATGGAGCCATCCAGGATGGCGTCGATGATACCCCGGGTGTCTTTGATGGAGATCCGCTTGCCGGTGCCGTTCCAGCCGGTGTTTACCAGGTAGGCCTTGGCGCCCGACTTCTCCATCTTCTTCACCAGCTCCTCAGCGTACTTGGTGGGGTGGAGTTCCAGAAAGGCTTGGCCGAAGCAGGCGGAGAAGGTGGGGGTGGGCTCGGTGATGCCCCGCTCAGTGCCCGCCAGTTTGGCGGTGAAGCCGGAGAGGAAGTAGTACTTGGTCTGCTCGGGGGTGAGGATGCTCACCGGGGGCAGCACGCCGAAAGCATCAGCCGAGAGGAAGATCACGTTCTTGGCGGCGGGGCCGGCGGACACAGGGCGGACGATCTTCTCGATGTGGTCGATGGGGTAGCTGACACGGGTGTTCTCGGTAACACTCTTGTCGGCAAAGTCGATTTTGCCGTCGGCGTCCAGAGTCACATTCTCCAGCAGGGCGTTCCGGCGGATGGCATTATAGATATCGGGCTCGGATTCCTTATCCAGGTTGATGACCTTGGCATAGCAGCCGCCCTCGAAGTTGAACACGCCTTCGTCGTCCCAGCCGTGTTCGTCATCGCCGATGAGTAGACGCTTGGGGTCAGTAGACAGGGTGGTCTTGCCGGTGCCGGACAGACCAAAGAAGATGGCGGTGTTCTCGCCGTTCATGTCGGTGTTGGCCGAACAGTGCATGGATGCGATGCCCTTCAGGGGCAGGTAATAGTTCATCATGGAGAACATGCCCTTTTTCATCTCACCGCCGTACCAGGTGTTGAGGATGACCTGCTCACGGGAGGTGATGTTGAAGACTACCGCAGTCTCGGAGTTGAGACCCAGCTCCTTATAGTTTTCTACTTTGGCCTTGGAGGCGTTGTAGACCACGAAGTCGGGCTCAAAGTTGGCCAGCTCGGACTCGGTAGGCTGGATGAACATGTTCTTGATGAAGTGAGCCTGCCAAGCCACCTCCACGATGAAGCGGACAGCCATGCGGGTGTCGTGGTTGGCACCGCAGAAGGCATCCACCACATAGAGCTTCTTGCCGGACAGTTCCTTCTGGGCCAGGGCCTTCACCGCCTCCCAGGTCTCCTTGGAGGCGGGGTGGTTGTCGTTGGGATAGGCCTCGGAAGTCCACCACACGGTGTCCTTGGAGTTCTCATCCATGACAATGAACTTGTCCTTGGGGGAGCGGCCGGTGTAGATGCCGGTCATGACATTGACGGCGCCCAACTCACTGACCTGGCCCTTGTCATAGCCGGTAAGGGAAGGAGCGGTCTCGTCCCGGAACAGATCCTCGTAGGAGGGATTGTAAATGATTTCGGTGGTGCCAGAGATACCATACTTGGTTAGATCGATGTTTGACATGGTGTTTGTCCTACCTTTCCAAATATTTTAATTGACAGAGAGAAGCGCTGTCAGCCGAACAACTGGATCAGGAAGCCGGCCGCAATGGCCGAGCCGATAACGCCGGCCACGTTGGGGCCCATGGCGTGCATCAGCAGGAAGTTGTTGGGATCGGTCTCCCGGCCCACATCCTGACTGACCCGGGCGGCCATGGGAACGGCGGACACGCCGGCCGAGCCGATGAGGGGGTTGATCTTGCCACCCGACAGCTTATACATGAGTTTGCCCACCAGTAATCCGCCGATGGTGGAGAAGCAGAAGGCCACAACGCCCAGGATCACGATCTTGATGGTCTCCCAGGAGAGGAAGCGGGAAGCCACGGTGGTGGCGCCCACGCTGATGCCCAGGAACAGGGTGACGATGTTCATCAGGGCGTTTTGGGCGGTATCACTGAGCCGATCGGTGACGCCGGTTTCCCGCAGCAGGTTGCCGAACATAAGGCAGCCGATCAGGGGGGCGGTGGAGGGGATTAGCAGGATAACGAAGGTGGCCACCAAAATGGGGAAGATGATCTTCTCAGCTTTGGACACGGGCCGGGCCTGCTTCATTTTTACCTTCCGCTCCTCCTCGGAGGTCAGAGCCCGCATGAGGGGCTTCTGGATCATGGGAATGAGGGCCATGTAGGAGTAGGCCGCAATGGCGATGGGCCCAAGGAGGTGAGGAGCCAGCATCATGGCAGTCAGAATGGCCGTGGGTCCATCGGCACCGCCGATAATACCGATGGCGCCCGACTCGGGACCGGTGAAGCCCAGCAGGATGGCACCGAACATGGCCAGGAACACGCCCAGCTGGGCGGCAGCACCCAGCAGCAGGGAAGAGGGGCTGGCGATCAGCGGACCGAAGTCGGTCATGGCGCCGATGCCGATAAAGATCAGACAGGGGTACAGACCGGCTTTGACACCGATGTAGAGAATGTCCAGCAGGCCGCCGTGGTGGATGATGTCAGTGAAAGACAGGTGCTCAATGATCTTTTCCTCTACCTCCGCTTTTTCCTCGGCGGTGCAGGTCAGGCGGGCCAGATACTCCTCAATAGGGATCTGGCGGATGCCGTCATCCACCGTCTCATAGAGGGCCACGTCATTGACGGGGTCGTAGGCAGACTCGTTAACATAGGCGTCCCACATGGGCATGTGGTACAGCCCGCCCCCGGGGATATTGGTCAGCAGTACACCAAAGGCAATGCCTACCAGCAACAGGGGCTCGAACTTTTTCACAATGCCAAAGTACAGCAGTACAAAGGCAAGGGCGATCATGATCAGGTTTTTCCAGCCTCCGTCGGCAAAGAAGCCGGCGAAGCCGGAGTCCATCACCAGACCGGAGAGGGTTCCTAAAATATCCATGGATGGGCCCCCCTTATGCCAGAACGATCAGGGGCGAGCCAGTCTCCACAGTGCTTCCCTTCTGGACCACGATCTGAGCCACGGTGCCATCTCGGGGGGCGAGGATCTCGTTCTCCATCTTCATGGCCTCAAGCACCACCAGCAGGTCGCCGGACTTGACGGACTGGCCCTGGGTCACCTCCACCCGGAGGATAGCGCCGGGCATGGGGGCGGCTACCGTTTCGCCGGCGGCGGTAACGGCCGGGGCAGCGGGAGCGGGGGCTGCAGCAGCAACGGGGGCAGCTGCAGGGGTGGCAGGGGCAGCGGGAGCATAAGCCTCGTACTCATCCAGAAGGATAGCCTTGCCGGCCTCCACCTCGACCTCGTAAGTCTTTCCATTCAAAGTCACTTTATATTTCATCTTATTTGACCTCCTTGATGGACTTGAAGCGCAGCTCGTTGAGGGGCTTGCCCAGTTTGTCGGCCACAATGGCCATGAGCATGGCGGCCTCCCGGTCGCCGACGTCGTAGAGCTTGATATCACCGGCTGAGCCGGGGGCCGCGGGACCCTCCTTGGCGGGAGCTGGAACGGCAGGGGCGGCGGGAGCTGGAGCTGTTTCACCCTTCTTGGCTGTCATAACTTTTCCCATGAGGGTGATGACCGCCATCAGCAGAACAAGTCCCACAAAAACCACACCATAGCCCAGCAGGGCAGCGATGGCAGCGTCGGAAATGGGCATCTTCATTTTTTGTTCCGCCCCCTTACGCTTCCTCGATGGTGTAGGTACATACGTTCTCTTCCTTGGCCTTTCGGTCCTCCAGGAACTTCTTGGCCTGATCGGGGAAGCAGATGTAGCTCATCAGGTCCTCCTCGCTGCGGGCCAGATCACCCAAGGCTTCCTTTGCCCTGGTAAACTCCTCGCCGGTCCGCTTGGAATCCTCGATCCGGCAGTCGGTGGGCTGGCCGCCCTGACCCAGGATCTTCTCCTCCAGTTCCTTGCTCACCGGGCCGGGAGCGATGCCGTACTCGCCCTTAAAGTAGTTTTTGACCTCGTTGGAGATTTGCTTGTAGCGCTCGCCCATCAGGACATTGACCACCGCCTGGTTGCCCACCATCTGGGAGAGGGGGGTCACCAGGGGAGGATAGCCCAGGTCCTTTCGGACCGAGGGGATCTCAGCCAGGGCCTCGTCGAATTTGTCCATGGCGCCCATATCCTTCAGGTTGGCAATCATGTTGGAGAGCATACCGCCGGGGACCTTGTACACCAGAGCCTGGGAGTCGGTGCCCATGCTCTTGGGGTTCAGGAGGCCAGAGTCGATGTATTTCTGCTTCATGGGCTTGAAGAAATCGTTGACCTTGTTGATGACCTTCTCATCCAGTCCGCAGTTGATACCATACTGCTGCATGGCGTAGAACATGGTCTCGGTGGCGGGCTGGGAGGTACCGTTGGACATGGCCGAAGTGGCGCAGTCGATGACGTCCACGCCGGATTCAATAGCCTTGGTCAGGGTCATGTAGGCCATACCGGTGGTGCAGTGGGTATGGAGGACAAGAGGCATATCGCCCACAGCGTCCTTGATGCCCTTGATGAGGCTCTCGGCCTCATAGGGGCTCATGGTGCCCGCCATGTCCTTCAGGCAGATGGTGTCAAAGCCCATCTCCTTAAGCTCCTTGCACATCTGGACGTACTTTTCCACAGTGTGGACGGGGCTCTGGGTGTAGGAGATGCAGCCGGAGGCTACAGTGTTCTTGGTGGCATACTTCTTGGTGGCCTCCAGGGCGGTTTTGATGTTCCGGAAGTCGTTGAGGGCATCAAAAATGCGGATGACGTCGATACCGTTCTTGATGGACAGTTCCACGAACTTCTCCACCACGTCGTCATGATAGTGCTTGTAGCCCAGCAGATTCTGGCCCCGCAGCAGCATCTGGAGCCGGGTGTTGGGCATGGCAGTGCGGATATTCCGCAGCCGCTCCCAGGGATCCTCGCCCAGATAGCGCAGGCAGGAGTCGAAGGTGGCGCCGCCCCAGCACTCTACGGAGTAATACCCCGCCTTGTCCATCTCACTCAGAATGCCCTCAAAGTCAGAAAAGGGCATACGGGTCGCGATCAGGGACTGCTGTGCGTCTCGCAGTACAGTTTCGGTGATCAAGGTCTGTTTCACTGCAATACATCCTCCTTTATACTATGGTCGGGGGCGCAGTTTCCGCACTCCCAATGGGCTTATGAAAAGTTAGTGTATTTCTTAACGATACATAGCCCAATTCTAAACAATTATATCATATCATATTTCAAAAAAGATGCAAGGGAAATGTAGAAAAATTTGCAAATCGGGGAAAACGCCTTGCACTCCGGATTTTGGTATGCTATGATAAAAGCGCTTGATTCAATGAAAAGGCGGTGACAACATGAGAAAAGCAGGTATTTTGATGCCAATTTTCTCTCTGCCCTCTCCCTATGGGATCGGTACCCTGGGTTCGGAGGCCAGAGCCTTTGTGGACTTTTTGGCGGCGGCGGGGCAGAGTTGTTGGCAGATTCTTCCCGTGGGCCCCACCAGCTACGGGGATTCCCCCTATCAGTCTTTTTCTTCCTTTGCGGGCAATCCCTATTTTGTTGATCTGGATACCCTGGTGGCCGAGGGGGTGTTGGAACCGGAGGAGTTCCGGGATCTTGACTGGGGCAGCGACCCAGAGTGTGTGGATTACGGACTGCTGTACAAGACCCGCTATCCGGTGCTCCGGAAAGGATGTACCCGGTTGCTGGCGCAGGACAGGCCGGAATTTTCAGAATTCTGCCGGGAGCAGGCATTCTGGCTGGAGGACTATGCCCTGTTCATGGCGCTGAAGGATAAGTACGGTGGAGTGTCCTGGTTCAACTGGCCGGAGGGGGTCCGGATGCGGAAATCCAGAGCCCTGGACAAGGCCCGGAAGGAGCTGGCCCGGGAGGTGGACTTCTGGAAGGGAGTTCAGTACTTCTTTTTCCACCAGTGGACGGCGCTCAAGGGGTACGCCAATGAAAGAGGGATATCCATCATCGGTGATTTGCCCATCTATGTATCCGGGGACAGCGCTGACGTGTGGGCCGATCCCGAACAATTCCAGTTGGATGAGTTCGGCCGCCCCAGCGAGGTGGCCGGTTGTCCGCCCGACGGCTTTTCTGCAGATGGCCAGCTTTGGGGCAATCCCCTTTTTGATTGGGAGAAGATGAAGGGAGACGGCTATGCCTGGTGGCTGCGCCGGATCGCCTTCCAGTTCCGGTTCTATGATACGTTGCGTATCGATCATTTCCGGGGCTTTGAATCATACTACGCCATTCCCTACGGGGAGGAGACCGCCCGTAATGGCCGGTGGCGCCCTGGTCCGGGGATCGCCTTCTTCGAGGCGGTGAACAGGACCCTGGGGCAGAAGGACATCATTGCCGAGGATCTGGGCTTTCTTACGCCTGAGGTGCACCAGCTGCTCCGGGAATCCGGTTATCCCGGCATGAAGGTGCTGGAGTTTGCCTTTGACAGTCGGGACGGAGGAAACGATTATCTGCCCCACCGGTATACCCCCCATTGTGTGGTATATGCCGGGACCCATGACAATGACACCATCCAGGGCTGGATGGCCTCGGCCGATCCAGAGGATGTCCGCTTTGCACGGGACTATTTGCGTCTTTCTGTTCAGGAGGGCTACCACTGGGGGATGATGCGGGCGGCCTGGGCCTCTCCGGCCGATCTGGCGGTGATGCAGTTTCAGGATATTCTGGGGCTGGGCAGCGAAGCCCGGATCAATATTCCCTCCACACTGGGGATCAACTGGAAATGGCGGGCCATGCCCGGCGCCTGGAATAGTGAGCTGGCTCAGCGCCTTTACCGGGATATGGAGGTCTATCAACGTCTTCCGGAACGTTGAAGAGGAGCCTGGGGCTAAAACCTTGAAATAGGACAGGTGCTGTGAATGGATATCGTTGCGTTGGGAGAGTTGCTGATCGATTTCACTCAGGATGGCGTTTCGGCCCAGGGGATGAATGAGTACGAGCGGAACCCGGGCGGTGCACCGGCCAATCTGCTGGTGGCTGCGGCCCATCTGGGTTGTGAGACGGCGATGATCGCCAAGGTGGGGGATGACATGCACGGACGGTATCTGAAGACCGTTCTGGAGGAGCATCATGTGGATATCTCCCATGTAATCCTGGACCCGGAGGTATTCACTACCCTTGCCTTTGTCAATATTGCGCCGGATGGGGAGCGTAGCTTTTCCTTTGCCCGGAAGCCTGGAGCGGATACCTGTCTCCGCGCGGATGAGGTGGACATGGGACTGGTCAGGGCTGGAAAAGTGTTCCATTTTGGGACCCTTTCCCTGACGGACGAACCGGTGAAGGGGACCACCATCGCGGCGGTACGGTCCGCGGCCGAAAGCGGCGTGACAGTATCCTTTGATCCCAATTACAGAGACAGCCTGTGGAGAAGCAGAACGGCTGCGGAGGCAGCGGTCCGTGAGGTCCTGCCCTACGTGGATATTGTCAAGTGCAGCGAGGAGGAGACCGGGCTTTTGACCGGAGAGGAGGATTCTCTGTCTGCGGCTGAAAAGTTGGTGGCGGACGGGAAAAAAATCGTCATCGTTACCCTGGGGAAGCGGGGAGCTCTGGTGCGGAATAGGGAGGGCTACAGGCTGGTCCCGGCCTTCTCCGGGAATGTGGTGGACACCACGGGCGCGGGAGATTCCTTCATGGGCGGTTTCCTGGCCGGGCTGGTGCGTTCCGGAAAAAAGCCGGAGGAGCTGTCTCTGGAGGAGTTGGCGACCTTTGCACGGTTAGGCAATGCGGTGGCGATGCTCTGCGTACAGGGCCGGGGTGGCATCAACTCCATACCGGACAGAAAAGCTGTGGAAGCGCTGTTAAAGCGAGCTCAGCCGTAAGAAGCGATGTGCGGCGGCATAACAGAGCAAAAAGTGACCCGGGCAATGAGGATGCCCGGGTCTTTGCATAAAAGGTGGGGATATTATGGATCCCAAAACCGTATGAAACGGATATTTTGGCCATACGGGATTCCGACCAGGGCAGGAGACCCTGATCGATGGGATCCGCTTCGGCCGGGATGTGATGGGGATCATGCCCACCGGAGGAGGAAAATCTGTATGTTACCAGATCCCGGCTTTATTGCTGCCCGGAACGACCCTGGCTATTTCTCCGCCGATATCCCTCATGAAGGACCAGGTCACCGCCCTGCGGGAGAGCAATATCAGTGCGGTCTTTCTGAGCAGCTCTTATGTGGGCGCTGCGCTGATCGTGCGGGTCCTGCGGGGGAGCCGGGACCTGCGTATCAGAGAACTGGGGTTGGAAGAACTGTCCACATTCGGACTGCTGAAGGAAACGTCCAGGGGACTGGTCGATCAGTACATAGATCGACTTGTGGAACAGGAATTGTTGATCGAAGCTGCCCACTCGACCCTGCGGACGACGCACAAGGCGGCAGCGGTACTGTTTCTCGGTGAACAGGTGACCATGCTGACCCGTACAGAGCCGCGGGAGGAAAAGAAACAGAAACATCAAGGAGAGAAGCGGTCGTCTTTGAGTAAGCCCGCCCAAGCGGATAGCGGCTTACTGGCAGCCCTCAAAGCGACTCGAACGCGCCTGGCGCAGGAAGAAAGGGTGCCCGCGTATATTGTTTTCTCCAACGCCTTGCTGATCGATATGGCAGAAAAAGCGCCCAAAACAATGGAACAGTTTCTGGAGGTCTCCGGCGTGGGAGAAGTCAAAGCCTTCCGATATGGAACGATCTTTTTGCAAGTCATTTCAGAGTACGAGCAGTAAAGCACAAGCTCCGAACCTAAAGGTTCGGAGCCTGCTGTTCTGGTGGACGGTATGGGGATCGAACCCACGACCTCAGCGTTGCGAACGCTGCGCTCTCCCAGCTGAGCTAACCGCCCGAATATAAACACATTTGCGCCCGGTCAAGCAACGCTTTAGTATTATAGCAACAATTATCCAGGGTGTAAAGCCTTTTTTTAAAAATCTTTCCGGCAGGTTGATAATCTCTGCACCGTGCGTTATAATCACCATACACGAAAGAAGGAGGTGGAACAAATGGAGTCAGGAAATGGAAAAATGATTGGCTATCCGCTTTTGAGCCGGTACCGCGGAGAACTGATGGGACTTGCCATACTGTGGGTCATGCTGTTCCATGCCTACAATGCTTCCTTTAGCCTGGCTGTTTTGAACGGCGTCAAGGCGTTTGGATATCTTGGTGTGGATATTTTCATTTTCCTCTCAGGAATGGGGCTTCAGGTTTCCCTCTCCAAGGGACGAAAGTTGGGGGAATACCTTCTCAGGAGGGCTTTTCGGATCCTGCCGGCCTATTGGTTGGTGGTAGGGCTTTACGGCCTGTGGCTCCGTCTGTGTGGTCAGACAAGGATGGTGACCGTGCTCTGGAGCATGTCCACGCTCCATTACTGGTTCCACATTCCCGACACCTTCAACTGGTATATCTCAGCCCTGATGGCGTTTTATCTTATCGCGCCGTTTTACGCCAGACTTCTTCGCCTTCGCTGCAAATGGCTTCTGACACTGGCGCTATCGGTTCTCTCCTACGGACTCTACCGTATGTCTATCGTACTTGGCGTAAACTATATGAGCGATTTCTTTTTCCGGATCCCCGCCTTTGCGCTGGGGGCTCTCTGGGGAAACCGGTTGGCGGAAGGAAGCCCCATGAGCAAGCGGGATGCAGTGGGGTGGAGTTCCTTGGCGGTGGCAGGCGTCATCCTTATAGAGTTGACCCGGCGTAAAGTGATCTACCTTTCTTCCTGCTATCTCTTTGCCGCTGGGCTCGTGCCATGCTGCCTTCTGGCAGCCATTCTTCTGCACAGTTTGCCCTGGAAAGCGCCCGGGCAGATCCTGCGTCTGTTGGGGGAGTGCAGTTTAGAGATCTATCTTTTGAATGTGGTTTTTACCCGTGAATATCCGCTTCTGCGTGGGGCTTTCGGGTTTATTCAGAACCAATGGTTTTATTACGGAGTGGTTTGTGCCCTCAATCTTCTGTTGGGGATAGGGCTTCACAAGCTAATGGTCCCGCTGACGGCCCGTTTGGAAGGGTTGGGGGAGAAGACGGGCGCCTGATCAGATTTCGCAACGGAAAAATCTGTTTCGACGGTTGATAAATTTCAGAAAATATTGTATAATTCAATTTGTATTTGCCTGTCCTGGATAGGAGAAAACCTCCGGCCTGGGGCAAGGCCGCGCTAACCGGGGAGATAGCGGTGCCCTGTACCTGCAATCCGCTACAGCAGGGGTGAATCCCGACCCTCGGAAGCGCGCTGTGTCGTCTGACCCTGGTAAGCAGTGATGATGGACCGGTCCTGCGCAACGCTCTCCCGTGAACCGTGTCAGGCGGGGAACCGAGCAGCACTAAGCGGATCTGGGTGTGTGCCGTGGGGATGCCGTTTTTGAGCCGGCTGCCAGGGTAACGGACATAGCGTGTCTTTCAAAGGTCGGTGCGCGGTCTTGCCGCAGGCCGGAACCGGGAAGAGGGGGATACCCCCTTCCTTTGTCTTGTGAGGTGAGATCATGTATCAGGCCCTTTACCGCAAATGGCGGCCCCGCACCTTCGACGATGTGGTGGGGCAGAGCCATATTACAGAGACCCTTAAACGTCAGGTGCAAGAGGGCCGGCTTTCCCATGCCTATCTTTTCACCGGTACCCGCGGTACCGGAAAAACCTCCTGTGCCAAGATACTCTCCCGGGCAGTTAACTGTGAGCATCCGGTGAACGGCAACCCTTGCAACGAGTGCGCCGCCTGTAAGGGCGTCGAGAGCGGCGCCATCCTGGATGTGCTGGAGCTGGACGCCGCCTCCAACAACGGCGTGGACCAGGTCCGTGCCCTCCGGGATGAGGCAGTCTACTCCCCAGCCGCGGTGCGGAAGCGGGTCTACATCGTGGACGAGGTCCACATGCTGTCCACCCAGGCCTTCAACGCCCTGCTGAAGATCCTGGAGGAGCCACCGGAGCACCTGATGTTCATTCTGGCCACCACTGAACTTCACAAGGTCCTGCCCACCATCCGTTCCCGGTGCCAGCAGTTTGCCTTTAAGCGCCTTTCTCCGCTGGACATCACCCAGCGTCTCAAATATGTGGCGGGGGAGGAGGGGATCCCTCTCACACAGGAGGGTGCCGCCTTGATCGCCCGGCTGGCCGACGGTGGTATGCGGGATGCCCTCAGCCTGCTGGACCAGTGTGCTGTAGGGGAGAGCGCTTCTCTGGGTGAACAGGAGATCCTGGCCTCCCTGGGGCTGGCCGGTAACGTGGAGACCGCCGCGCTGATGGGGGAGATCGCCCGCCGGGATACCGGTGCCGCCTTGGAGCGGATGGACAGGCTCTATACCGCCGGCAAGGACGTGGGGAGTCTTTTGAATGAGCTTTCCTCCTTGACAAGGGATCTGTTGATCCGAAAGACCGCGCCTCGGGGAGGGGCTGGATTGCTGAACGGCGGCTATGACGCCGCCACCCTCCGCAGCCTGGACGAGGCTTTCACAGCTCCCAGGCTTTCTCAGATCCTGGGCAAGCTCCAGAGTGTGGGTGCCGACCTGGGCCGGAGCGCCAACCGCCGGGTGGACGCCGAGCTGTGCCTGATCCGTCTCTGTGACGAAACACTGGATGATTCGTCTGTGGGCCTGAACGCCCGGCTCTCCAGAATGGAAGAACAGCTGGCCGCGGGAGTGCCAGCGCCCCGGACTCCGGTGGAAAGGGATGTCTCCGCCCCGACGGAGGCCCCGGAGGATGCGGATATGCCTCCCTGGGATATGGAGCCGCCCCCTCTGCCGGAGGACACGGTGAAGCTGGGGGAGGGCTGGCAGATTTTCCCGGAGGTGTATCAGGCCGAGACCAAAGCACCTGAGTTTGCTGAGGAGGAACAGCCGACAAGGAGAGAAACTTCACAGGTTGGGATCACCTCTGTCAGCAGTTTCTGGCCCAAGCTGGTAACTGCTCTGAAGGGGAAGGTCCCCATGGGGGAGTATAGTTTCCTCTCCAACCCGGCCATGGTGAAGGGAAGCATGGAGGGCGGGACTTTGACCGTCTGGGTCCAGAATGACTTTATCAAGGGCATGATCGACAAACCCGGTGTTATGACCCTGGTGGAGCGGGGGGCGGCCGACCTTTCCGGCACGGCCTGCCGGGTTATGGTCAAGGTGGGCACTCCTCCGGTGTCCGCACCGGATACCGGGGCAGGAGGGCATGACAAACTGGACGACCTGTTGGCCCTTGGGCAGCAGTTCGGCGATATTATAACCGAGGAGTGAACCGGATATGGCAAAGGGCTTTAACAGCCGTGGTATGGGCGGCATGGGCATGGGCGGAATGAATATGAACATGATGAAGCAGGTCCAGAAAATGCAGCAGGATATGGCCAAGATGCAGGAGGAACTGGCCGCCAAGACCTACATGGCCGCCGCCGGCGGCGGTGTGGTCACCGCCGAGGTCAACGGCCAGCATCAGGTCGTTTCGGTGACCATCGACCCGGAGGCAGTGGACCCCGATGATGTAGAGATGCTCCAGGACATGGTGGTGGCCGCCGTCAACGAGGCCATGCGCGCCGCAGAGACCGATGCCGCCAACTCCATGAAAAGCCTTACCGGCGGTCTGGGCTTCTAAAATTGGAAAGAGAGGGCATACTTATGGTAGCTTCCAAGGTCTATTTTACCGATTTCCATGTGCCCGTGGGCACCAGCCAGCTGGATAAGCTCCGCCGCTTGGTGGAACGGACGGTGGGGGACCAGATCGATTTCGAGGGGAAGTTTGTTTGTATCAAAATGCACTTTGGAGAGCCGGGGAACCTGAGCTTCCTGCGCCCCAACTATGCCAAGGCCGTGGCCGACTATGTGAAGTCCAAGGGCGGTATCCCTTTCCTCAGCGACTGTAATACCCTCTATGTGGGCCGGCGGAAGAACGCCCTGGAGCACATGGACGCTGCCTATGAAAATGGCTTTTCTCCCTTCTCCACCGGGTGCCAGATCATCATCGGCGATGGGCTGAAGGGCACCGATGATGTGGAGGTCCCTGTAGTTGGAGGCGAGTACGTAAAGGCGGCCAAGATTGGTCGTGCCATCATGGATGCCGACATTTTCATCTCTCTGACCCACTTTAAGGGCCATGAGTCAACCAGCTTCGGCGGCGCCATCAAGAATATCGGCATGGGCTGCGGCAGCCGGGCGGGTAAGATGGAGCAGCACAACTCCGGCAAGCCTGTGGTGAGCCTGGATGCCTGCCGGGGCTGCCATATCTGCGCGAAGCACTGCGGCCAGGGGGCCATCTCCTACGGCGGGGACGGCAAGGCCTTGGTCGACCACGACAAATGCGTGGGCTGCGGTCGCTGTATTGGTGCCTGCAACTTTGATGCCATCGCAAATCCTGACTGGTCCAGCAACCGGATGCTCAACCTGAAAATGGCCGAGTATGCCAAGGCGGTGGTGGATGGGAGGCCCTGCTTACATATCAGCCTCGTGCGGGACATTTCTCCCAACTGTGACTGCCATGGGGAGAACGATGTGCCCATCCTGCCCGATGTAGGTATGTTTGCCTCCTTTGACCCGGTGGCCTTGGATCAGGCCTGTGTGGATGCCTGCCTGGAGCAGAAGCCTATGCCCGGCGGCCAGCTGGCCCACATCATGGCGAAGCCCGGGTTCTTCGACAAGGGGGACCATTTCCTCAACAACGGCGAAGGCACCGAGTGGGAAAGCTGCCTGGAGCATGGCGAGGAGATCGGACTGGGTACGCGGAAATATGAGATCGTAAAGCTGTGATCGCAAAACTGTGATCGAAAGAAAGAAGGACTTTTACAATGGAATTAAGCGAGATCCTGACACACTGCGACCACACTCTTTTGAAGCAGGAGTGTACCTGGGAGCAGATCCGGGAGGTCTGTGACGATGGCCTCAAGTACCACTGCGCCAACGTGTGTATTCCCCCTTGCTATGTGAAGTTGGCCAACGAGTATTTGGAGGACCGTCTGAAGGTCTGTACCGTTATCGGTTTCCCCAACGGCTACTCCACCACTGCAGTCAAGGTGTTCGAGACCGAGAACGCCGTTCGCCATGGAGCCGATGAGATCGACATGGTCATCAACATCGGCTGGGTGAAGGAAGGCCGCTGGGACCGGGTCCTGGAGGAGATCCGTGCGGTCAAGCAGAGCTGCGGCGGCCGGATCCTGAAGGTCATCATCGAGACCTGCCTCCTCACCGAGGAGGAGAAGATCCGGATGTGCGAGGTCGTCACCGAGTCGGGGGCTGATTATATCAAGACCTCCACCGGCTTCTCCACCGCCGGGGCTACCCGGGAGGACGTAAAGCTCTTCAAGGAGCACGTCGGCCCCAGCGTCCGTATCAAGGCGGCGGGTGGTATCAGTTCCATCCAGGACGCCGAGGATTTCCTGAATCTGGGCGCTGACCGCCTGGGCACCTCCCGGCTGGTGAAACTTGCAAAAGGCCAGCAGGGGCAGGGTTACTGAATCAGGAAAATGGTAAAAAAGAGGACGGCAAGAGCCGTCCTCTTTTTCTTTTCTTATCGACAGTTTTGTGGTACAATGGCAGAGACATTTCCCAAGCAAGGAGAGAACATTCATGTGGGCTGAAAACAGCGTATTTTATCAGATCTACCCCCTGGGCTTCTGCGGCGCTCCCCAGGAGAACGACGGGGCCATTGTGAACCGCATTTCCAAGATCGGGGACTGGGCCGACCATATCGAGAAGCTGGGGGCCGATGCCCTCTACCTGTGTCCCATCTTCGAGAGTGACCGCCACGGCTACGACACCCGGGATTATCGAAAGCTCGACTGCCGCCTGGGTACCAACGCCGATTTCAAAGCGGTCTGCGACACCCTCCACGCCCACGGTATCAAGGTGGTGCTGGACGGGGTGTTCAACCACGTGGGCCGGGGATTCTGGGCCTTCCGGGATGTGCAGGAAAAGAAGTGGGACTCCCCCTACAAGGACTGGTTCCACATCTCCTTTGACGGAAATTCCAATTATAACGACGGCTTCTGGTACGAGGGCTGGGAGGGCCACTACGAGCTGGTGAAGCTCAACCTCCGCAATCCCCAGGTGGTGGACTACCTGCTGGATTGCGTGAAATTCTGGGTGGAGGAGTTTGGCATCGACGGTCTGCGGCTGGACGTGGCCTACTCTTTGGACAAGGATTTCCTCTACCGCCTGCGATCTTTCTGCGATAGCCTCAAGCCGGAATTTTTCCTGGTGGGGGAGACCCTCCACGGAGATTACAACCAGTGGACGGGCGAGGGCCTGCTCCACTCCTGCACCAACTACGAGTGCTACAAGGGCCTCTACTCCGCCCTCAACTCTATGAACCTCTTTGAGATCGTCCACTCCCTCAAGCGGCAGTTCGGCCCCGAACAGTGGACCCTCTACAAGGGCAAGCACCTGCTGTGCTTTGCCGACAACCACGACGTGACGAGGGTGGCCTCCATTTTGCAGAATCCGGCTCACATGCCTCTCATTTATGGGCTGCTCTTGGGGATGCCCGGCATCCCCTGCCTCTATTATGGCAGCGAGTGGGGGGCTTTGGGCGATAAATCCCAGGGGGACGATGCCCTGCGGCCCTCCTTTGATGCCCCGGAGTGGAACGGCCTCACCGACACCATCGCCGCCATGGCGAAGGCCCACAGGGAGAGCGAGGCCCTCTGTTGGGGAGATTTTCAAGACCTGGTCCTCACCAACAGGCAGACCGTGTTCCAGCGGTGCTCCGAGCACGAGCGTGTGCTGGTGGCGGTGAACGCCGATTCTGAGCCTTACTGGGCCCACTTTGACGCCGGCTGCGGCCGGGCGGTGGACCTTATCACCGGGCAGGAGCACGACTTCGGCGGCGGCTCCGAACTTCCCCCTTACAGCGTGTTTTTCTGGAAGTGTGAATAAGGGAGAATATGTTTTATGAACATTACGGTCAAAAAGATAGAGACTCCCGCTGAGTTTGAGGGCAAGGGCTATGTCCACTGGAAGGCAATTCGGGAGGCCTATACGGGTTTGGCAAGTCAGGATTATTTGGAACGCCAGACCTTGGAAAAGTGCGTGGAGATGGCCTATCAATGGCCGGATAATGTGCTGGTGGCCAAGGACGGGGACAAGGTCGCCGGCTTTGTGGGGTATGGCCCCTGCCGGGACGAGGATCTGTCCGAGACGGGTGAGGTGATCGCCCTTTACGTTTTGAGTGAGTATTACGGGAAACAGGTGGGCTATACCCTGATGCAGGCGGCTTTGGAGCAGCTGTCTGGGCATAGGAAAATTGCCCTGTGGGTGCTGAAGGAAAACGGCCGGGCCATCCGGTTTTACGAAAAGTGTGGCTTCCGGGTTGACGGCACCGAAAAGCCCATCAAGCTGGGCCGGGAGCTTGTGGAGTGCAGGATGATATTGACCCGGTAAAGAACGGGACCGGGGGAGAAAGAAGGGAAATGGCATGACCGGGTGGACGGATCAAAAAATATTGGAGATCGCCATGGCCCAGTCTGCCGTGGATGCGGGCTGCACGCCGGAGGATTTTCTTGGCGCCGGCCCCGTGGTGGTGACCTCAAAGGTCGACCCTCGGGCCAGAAAATATCTGGAGCTGCCCTTCTCCTGTGATCTGGTTTCCTATGGGAACAATGTGGTGGCCTCGGTGTCCGAGCCCTTTCGGGCCTTGACAGAGGCATATCTGGAGCGATTTTCTCCCGCGCATTGTTTTGAGACCCCCAACCTTCATGTACTCAACGATGCTCTGGAGGAGCTGGGCCAGCGGATCTGTTTTATGGCGGAGTATTTTCTGCCCAAATTGGATGCCCTGAAGTCGCTGGACTGTCCCTATGAATACCGGCTTCTGGGGCCCTCCGAGTTCGCTGGCCTGTACACCGAGACCTGGAGTAATGCCCTCTGCGAGAAGCGGAGGGAGCTGGATGTGCTGGGGGTAGGGGCCTACGACGGAGAAACGCTGGTGGGCCTTGCCGGATGCTCGGCGGACTGCGGGGCGATGTGGCAGATCGGCATCGATGTGCTGCCCCGGTACCGGCGGCAGGGGGTGGCATCGGCCCTTACCAGCCGCTTGGCTTTGGAGATCCTGGAGCGGGGCAAGGTGCCTTTTTACTGTGCCGCCTGGTGCAATCTGAGATCGGTCCGCAACGCCATCCGCAGCGGCTTCCGCCCCGCCTGGGCCGAGATGACCGCAAAGCCCCTGGCCTTTGTGGAGGACATGAACCGGGGAAAATAGAACGACAGAAAAAGAGAGGGGGGACCGCCCATGTTGAAGCTGCTTTTGGGCCGGGCGGGTACCGGCAAGACCACCGCCATTCTGAAAACCATAGCCGCCGAGGCCGCCCACCGGCCCCAGGTGCTCATTGTACCCGAGCAGCACTCCCACGACGCCGAGCGGCACCTGTGCGCCGTGGCGGGCAACCAGGTAAGCCTCCACGCCGAGGTCCTCTCCTTTACCCGGCTGGCCAGCCGGGTCTTCTCGGTGACCGGCGGTCTTGCCGACTCCGTGCTGGATGCCGGCGGTCGGCTCCTTCTCATGGACGTGGCCCTCAAATCGGTGGGGGAGCAGCTAAAGGTCTATGTCAAGCCCTCCCGCAAGCCCCAGTTCCTCTCCCAGCTCGCCGCCACCGTGGACGAGTGCAAATCGGCGGCCATTACCCCGGAAAAGCTGCTGGAGGTCTCCAAAGCCGCCGGGGGAGAGGTGGGGGACAAGCTCTACGACCTCTCCCTCATCTGCGGCGCCTACGACGCCCTCTGCGAGCAACGGGGGGCCGACCCCAGGGACAAGCTGACCCGTCTGGCCCATGCCCTGGACGACTGTCCTTGGGCGGAGGATAAGGACATTTATATCGACAGCTTTACCGACTTCACCGCCCAGGAGCGGCAGGTGCTGGAGCGGCTTTTGAAGCAGGCCCACAGTGTCACGGTGGCCCTCACCTGCGACAGCTTAAACGGCGGGGAGGAGGACGTGTTTGCCCCCGCCCGCCGGACCGCCCATAAGCTGCTCTCTCTGGCCCGGAGCGTTGGGGTGGCCTGTGAGGCGGAGACCCGTCTCACCATGCCCGACGGGGGGGCCCAGGGCATCGTCCAGACCGAGGCCCACCTCTTTGACCATCCTATCCAGCCCCTTCTGGGCGTGCCGGAAGGGATCAGCTTGTGCCGCTGTGCCTCCCCCTATGAGGAGGTGGAGCGGTGCGCCGCCCTATTCTGCCGCCTGCTCCGGGAAGGCTGCCGCTGCCGGGACCTGGCTGTCACCGCACGAAGCATGGAGACTTACGGCCCTCTCATCGACCTGATCTTTCCCCGGTACGGCCTGCCCGTGTTCCTCTCCCGGATGGACGATGTGCTCCAGAAGCCCATTCTGGCCCTGGTCACCGGAGCCCTGGACGCGGTGGCGGGGGAGTACCGGTATGAGGACATGTTCCGCTACCTGAAAACCGGCCTGACCTCTCTGATCCCGGACCAAGTGGACCAGCTGGAAAACTATGTGCTCAAATGGGACCTGCGGGGGAGCGCTTGGACCCAGAAGAAGGACTGGGACAAGCACCCCGAGGGCTACGGCTTGGATTGGAAGCCCTTCCAGCGGGAGCAGGTTGCCCGGCTGGATGCCCTCCGTCGTCAGGTGGCAGAACCCCTGGAGCGTCTGCGGAAGGTGGAGGAAAAGACCGGCTCGGGCCTTTCCCTGGCCCTTTACGGCTTTCTGGAGGAGATTGGCCTTCCCGGGCGGCTTTCCCTGCGCTCCCGGGAGCTTCAGGAGAAGGACCCGGTGCTGTGCGCCGAGTACAGCCAACTCTGGGAGATCCTCTGCGCTGCCTTGGAGCAGTGTGACAGCCTCCTAGGGAATACTCCTATGGAGTGGGAGGAGTTTGCTCGGCTTTTCAAGCTGGTCCTCTCCCAGTACCAGGTGGGATCCATTCCGGTCTCCTTGGACCGGATCACAGCGGGGGAGATGCCCCGATTGGCTCACAAACACTGTAAAGTGCTATACATTTTGGGGGCGGACGATGGAAACATTCCTGCGGTGGCGCCCTCGCCCGGCCTTTTGGCCGATGAGGACAGGGAGGTCCTGGCCATCTATGGCCTGGAAAGCGCCCCCCGGCTTACCGACAAGCTTTGGCGGGAGATGACCATTGTCTACGAGACCTGCGCCCTCCCCTCGGACAGGCTGGTGGTGAGCTGGCCCACCGCCGGGAGCGACGGCGGAGAGCGGCGGCCTGCTTTTCTGGTGAAGTATCTGCGTTCCCTGTTCCCCGATCTTCCGATAGCCACGGGGGAGGAGGATCCCCGTCTCTGGGCCCCTCGCCCCGCCTTGGAGCTGGCCGGGGCGAACAACGAAGCGCGTAGTGCCTTGAAGGCCCTGCCCGGCTGCCGGGAGGCGGTGGAGCGGATGGAGCGCGCGGCGACTATGGAGCGGGGGAGCCTGACCCGCCCGGCGGTGGAGGCCCTCTATGGACAGCGGGTCCCCATGTCGGCCTCCCGGATGGACAAATACCGCTCCTGCCATTTCTCCTATTTTATGCAGTACGGTCTGGCGGCCAAACCCCGGAAAAGGGCGACCTTTGCCGCCACCGATTACGGCACATTCGTCCACTATATCCTCGAGCATATCCTTCCCGAGCGGAAGGAGGGCGAGATCCCTACCAAAGCCCAGGTGTCCGCCCTTATCAAGCGATATGTGGAGGAGGAGCTTGGGGGGCTGGAGGGAGAGACCGCCCGGTTCCGCTACCTCTTCGCCCGGCTGGAAAAGACCGTGTACGCCGTGGTGAAAAATGTCTGCGAGGAGTTGGAGCGTTCCGACTTCAAGCCCATCGCCTTCGAGCTGGGCTTCGGGAACAGTGAGGACGCATCCCTGCCCCCGGTGGAGCTGACCGTGGACGGCCTTACCGTGTCCCTCACCGGGTATGTGGACCGGCTGGACGCCTGGGAGAAGGACGGCCGGCTTTACCTCCGGGTGGTGGACTATAAAACAGGCCGTAAGTCCTTTGACTTTACAGATGTGAAAAACGGCTTGGGCCTCCAGATGCTTATTTACCTCTTCACATTGGAGGAGAAAGGAAAAGAACTCTTCGGCGGCAAGGAGATCCTGCCTGCTGGCGTCCTCTATCTCCCCGCCCGGGATGAGGCGGTGCCCGGCTACCGGGGTATGAGCGAGGCCGAGCGGCAGAAGGCGGTGGACAAGCAGTTGGAGCGGAAAGGTTTGGTGCTCTCTGACCCGGCGGTGCTTTCTGCCATGGAGCACGGGGAGGAGGGTTTTCGCTTCCTTCCCCTGAAGGTCAAAAGCTCCGGGGAGATCACCGGAAAAGCCTTGGTGTCGGCCGAACAGCTTGGAAAATTGCAGCGGCATACCCAGCAGGCGCTGGAGGATGTGGCCCGGGAGCTCTCGGCTGGAAAGATCGCCGCCGACCCCATCTGGAGCAACGATCGGAAAAACGCCTGCCTCTGGTGCGACTACGCCGCCGCCTGTCAGTTCCGGGAGAACCACGGCGGGGATAGAAAACGCCGGATGGCGGCCATTACGGCCGAAGAATTTTGGGATGAACTCTCCTGAATGGGAAGAATAGGATGGTGGGGCGCTGTATGGCCCCCTTCCTATGAAACCAAAGACGGAGGGATCTTCCATGGAATTTGCCGGATGTACGGCGGTCAAGCTGACCGCCAAAAGCGGGAACCCCTATTGGTTCCGCACCTGTGACATTGGGGGCGACATCTGGGCCAACGGGGCCCACGCGGTCTCCTTTCCGGTGGGGGCAAAGGTGTCCATGACCGGGCGGGAGACACCCATGATCGTCTCCCACGCCACCTTGGGCCTGAGCTATAACGCGCTGGATACTTGGCTGCTGGATGGGGTCAACGACGCCGGACTGGTAGGGGGCCTGCTGGCCCTCTACGAGGCCACCAGTGCCAAAGAGGCCGCCGACGGTGAGGACGGGGTGGTGGGGATGGAGCTGATCACCCGGCTTCTCTGTACCTGCGCCACGGTAGACGAGGTGATCTGTGCCGCCAAACGGATCCGCCTTCTGGATGTTCGCATCGGGGAGGAGCAGTCCTCGGCCAGTATGCACTGTATGTTTGTGGAGCCCAGCGGCCGGTGCGTCATCCTGGAGGCCGCCGACTGCGCGGTGCCGGGCTGTATGGAGGCCTATGAGGACAATCTGGGCCTCATGACCAACTCGCCACCCTATCCCCAGCAGCTCCAGAACCTGAGCTGGTATCTGGCCCATTCCCCCGAGTGGAACTGGGGGAAGGAGACCACCCCCTGCCTGAAGATGAACGGCATGACGGTGAAAGGGGATGCCGAGGCGCCCCATTTTTGTATGAGCGGCACCTTTCCCGCCTCCTATGCTTCCTGTGACCGCTTTGTCCGCATGGCCATGCTGAAATATCTAAACCAGGAGGGCCGGTATTTTTCCGATCAGGAAATGCTGGCCCTGGGGGGCGATTTGATGTGCTCGGTGATCGAACCCCACAACCAGGGGATCTACCACTATACCAGCTTTGATGAGAAGGAGGGCCCCCAGGGTGGTCACGCCAGCTATACCCAGTACGTGGTGATGTATGCCCCCAAGGCAAAGGAGCTTTATCTGAAGCCTTACGGCACCACCGCCTGGACCCGCCTTCGCCTTTCATCCTGTTCCGGGGAAAAGGTGGAGCACCACAAGATCTGCCGCCACCCCCTGGCCGGTGTGGTGGAGGAGACAGATTGCTGATGGACATCTACCTTTGCGCACTCTGCCTTCACGGGTCAGTCAATCAAAACAAAAGAACCGTACCTTTGTCTTCCTATTAAAGGAGGATATAACTTGGATTATTGTTGCAAGGAAATGGAACAATTTAGTATAGATGGCGATATTAAAAAAATTTTTGAGGCTGATGATATAATTGTTTTTTCGGAAAAGCATCATTTATGCGGTATTATAATTCATGATGGAGGATCTTCATTTATCCAAATCGCTCATTGCCCCTGGAGTGGGAAAATGTTAAGACACAGTGGCGGTTAGAGAAGAGGACGGAGGAAGACGGGGAGACGGTTTGCATGAACCCCGAAGACAGAGAGGGTTCTTCTGTCTTAACTGGCTGCCCCACCAAGGCGAATAGAAAAAGCGAAGGGGGAGAGACCATGGGATTTCAACTGACAGGAGAGCAGAAGGCCGCTGTGGAGAACCGGGGCGGTCAACTGCTGGTGTCTGCTGCCGCCGGCTCGGGCAAGACCCGGGTCCTAGTGGAGCGTTTGCTGGGCCGGGTGGAGGAGGGCTGCGACATCGACGCCTTCCTGATCATCACCTACACCAAGGCGGCAGCCGCCGAGCTCAAAAGCCGCATTGCCGCCGAGATCTCCGACCGGCTTGCCCTCCATCCCGAGGACGCCCGCCTGCGTCGTCAGGCTACCTTGGTTTACAAGGCGGATATTTCCACCATCGACTCCTTCTGCACCCGTTTCCTCCGGGAGGAGGGTCACCGTCTGGATCTGGACTATGATTTCCGGGTGTGCGACGAGAACGAGGCCCAGGTCCTGCTGGAGGAAGCCCTCTCCGAGGTCCTGGAGGAACGCTACCGCGCCGTGGAGGGGGAGAGTGACTTTACCCGCCTGGTGGACACCATGTCGGACGGCCGGGATGACAGCCGCCTGGTCCAGATGGTCATGGACATCCGCCGGGGGATCCAGAGCCACCCCGACCCTGACGGTTGGCTGAGAAAACAGGAGCAAGTATTTTCCCTTGGCGGAATATCCGATGTGGGGGAGACCGAATGGGGCCGGGTTTTGCTGGAGGACGTGGGCCGCCAGGCCGAATACTGGACCGGCCGGATGCTGGAAGCCTTGGAGATCTGTCAGGGCGACCCGGTGTTGGCCAAGGCCTATGCACCCAGTGTTCAGGCCACCTTTAACAGCCTACTGGCCCTTTCCCAGACAGTGGCAAAGGGATGGGATGCCACGGGAGAGAAGGTGGCTCAGGTGGATTTTCCCCGTGCGGGAAGCTCCAAAGGCTGTGAGGATCAAAACGCCCTAAAACGGGTCCAAAACCTGCGAAAACAGTGTCAAAACAGGGCCAAAAAAATGGGGGAACTTTTTGGTGCCGGAAACGATTCAGGCGGATTGATAGAGGATATGAAAGTTGTTTATCCGGCTGTTCGTGGCCTGTTTTCCCTGGTTCGTGACCTGGAAAGTGCTTTTTCGGAAAAGAAACGCCGCCGCGGCGTTCTGGACTTTTCCGACCTGGAGCACTTAACCGCCCGCCTTCTGGTGGAGGAAAACGGCGTCCCCACCGAGCTGGCAAACCGTTGGAGTGCAAGGTATACCGAGGTGATGGTAGACGAATTCCAGGATGTGAACGCTGTCCAGAACGCCATCTTCGCCGCCCTCAGCTATTGCGGTTCTAAGCTTTTTGCCGTTGGTGATGTAAAACAATCTATTTATCGATTTCGTTTGGCTGATCCGGCAATTTTCCTTGAAAAGTACCGGAATTTCCGGAGTTATGACCATTCGGAAGATGGAGAGCCGCGAAAAGTGCTTCTCTCCCAAAATTTCCGCTCCCGCCCTCAGGTCCTGGAAGCCTGTAATTACCTTTTCCGTAGTATCATGAGCATCCCCTTCGGCGAGATGGAGTACACAGAGGAGGAGGCCTTGCGCCCCAGGGATTCTGGGTTTCCAGGGCGTGAGGAGGATTACGCTCTGGAGCTGGATCTTTTGGACTGTTCCTCGGCCGGCGAGGATGAGGATGGAGGGAGCAAACCGTCCAAAGCCTTGCTGGAGGCCCGGTTTGCAGCCGACAAGATCCGAATGCTGTTAGATGAAGGATTTCCGGTCACCGACGGAGAAGGTGGGTTGCGGCCGGTGAAAGAGGGGGATATTGTAATCCTGCTCCGCTCACCGGGGCCGGTGCTGCCCTACTATGCCGTGGCCCTGGAGGAGCAGGGAATCCGTTGGGAGGCTGAGGGAAGTGGTGATTTCTTCGGTCGGAGCGAGATCCAGGTGGCCCTGTCTTTTTTGGAGATTATAGATAACCTGCGTCAGGATGTGCCGCTCATTGCCGTGCTTCGTTCCCCTGTTTGGGGGTTTTCGGCGGACAGGCTTTCCCAGATCCGCGCTTCGGCCTTTGGTAGAGATTTTTATGAAGCCCTTCTCCGGGATGACGGGGAGGATGTAAAGGAGTTTCTGGCGGAGATCAATGAGCTCCGCAGCCATGCGGGGGAGGAGAGCTGTGACCGGTTTATCTGGCGGCTCTATGACAGGACCAATCTGCTGGGAATTTACGCCAATATGGAGGATGGGGAAACAAGCCGGACCAATCTTTTGTTGTTGGTCCAGATGGCGCGGGATTTTGAAGTCTCAGGCCACAAAGGATTGTTTGGCTTTTTGACCTATCTCCGGCGGTTGGAGGAGGCGGGGAAGTCACCCGTTCTGCCTCAAACCGGCGGGAGCGGCGGCGTACGCATTATGAGTATTCACCGCTCTAAGGGCCTGGAATTCCCGGTGGTCCTCCTGAGTGGGCTTTCTCACCAGCCCAACAAGTCCGACGCCCGGCGTCCTATGCTTTTCCATGCCGAGCTGGGTGTGGGTCCCAAGCGGCTGGACCTGGAACGGATGGTGGAGTATCCGACACTGGCCCGACTGGCGGTTGCCAAGAAGCTGGACCAGGAGCAGTGCGCTGAGGAATTGCGGCTTCTTTATGTGGGGATGACCCGGGCCAAAGATAAGCTGATTCTGTCCTGCTCGCTAACCAGGGGACAGGGGGAAATCGAAAAGCTTCTGCCACAGGCGGGGGCGCCGGTGGAGCCGCAGGCTTTGCTGGATAGTCAGAATCCGGCTCAGTGGGTTCTGCTTGCAGCCCTGGCCCGGCCTGAGGCGAGAAGTCTCTGGGAGGATGAATTTCTGCCGGCTGTCCGTCCCGGGACGGATTTTGGCGCAAAATGGGATATTTTCTGGGTGAATGGAGTGGATTTTGGAGTCAAACCCCTCCGCAAAACAGTGAAAAAGAATATCCAAGCACAGAAGGAGCAGATGGTCGGTGAGGAACTGCTGGACCGGTTCATCTGGCGCTATCCACATATGGAGGATGTGGATATTCCCTCCAAGCTGACCGCGACTCAACTGAAAGGCCGAAACCTGGATCAGGAAGCGGCGGAGGAGGCAGGTGCCGAGGGTTCTGGCAAAGTGGAGAAAAAGCCGGTCCGGTTTGATCGGCCACGGTTTGCTGTCGAAAAGCTGGGCCTGACGCCCGCCCAGAAGGGAACGGCCCTCCACCTGGTGATGCAATACATCGACTTTGAGGCGTGTGGTACCCTTCAGGGAGTACAGGCCGAGATCGCCCGGCTGGAGGAGGGGAGGTTCCTTACCCCGCAGCAGGCGCAGTCCGTTGACCCGGAACGGATATGGCAGTTTTTTGCCTCGCCATTGGGGCAGGAAGTGGCGTTAACGCCCACCCTGCGGCGGGAGTTCAAATTTTCTCTGTTGGTTCCAGCCAGACGGTATTATCCCAAGGCGGGGGAGGAGGAACAGGTGCTGCTCCAAGGTGTGGTGGACTGTTACTTTGAGAATGAAGATGGCATCACGGTGGTGGATTTTAAGACAGACCATGTAAAGGGAGATACATTGACAATTCGTGCCGCCGAATACGCTCCTCAGCTGAACGCCTATGGAGAAGCTTTACAGGAGATCATAGGTAAGCCGGTAGTGAGAAAGATTTTGTGGTTCTTCTCCGAAGGACGGCAAGTGGAGGTATAAGGGCAAAATGATAGAATACATCGTAGATGATAAGACCATGAATGCCGAAATATTTCTTTCCTTTGTCAAGCAAGTATGGCCGGAAAACTATGACGCGGAGAAAACCCGGACAGCGTTGTCAAGAACTTTGAATCTTACGGCTTATGACGATAAAAGGCTTGTGGGATGCCTTCGTATTCTCTCGGATGGTTATTATTTTGGAACGATCACCGAGATACTTGTCCTTCCGGAATACCAGAAACAGGGGATTGGAAGCAGGTTGCTCCAGCTCGCAAAAGAGCATACACCGACCATGCTGTATTTTGGTGCACAGCCTGGCCTGGAGGAATTTTACGAGAAGAATGGCTGCCGGCAGGGAATGCAGTCCTACACAATCATCAGGAAACGAAGTTAAAACAGAGCCTGTCCCCACCAGGACAGGCTCTGTTCAGGCTTGGGCCGGAATGGGCTGGTGCCGCAGCTTCAACTTTTTGAAGCAGTGGAAGTAAGCTGGGACAAGGAACAGGTCGGCCAGGATCCAGGCGGCGGGAGAAGCGAAGCAGGCGGCAGGGAAACCGAAGATAGGGACCAGAAGGGACAGGCCGCCCCGGGCGGCCATCTCGAAAAGCCCGGCCAGGGTGGCCAGCGGGGGAAAGCCCATGCCCTGAATGAGAAACCGGGTGATGTTCACGAGGGCAAGAGGGAAGTAAAAGGCCACATTGATCAGCAGGTGCTGACGGGCCAAGGGCAGAAGAGCGGCGCTGGCCTTGTCCAGGAAAAGCATATTGAGGGGGTCGGCAAAGAACCAGGTGACGACGAGGGAAAGGGCGGAATATCCCAGGCCCAGAAGAACGCAGGAGCGGAGACCCTGACCCAGCCGCTCCAGCTTGCCCGACCCCACATGCTGCCCGCCGTAGGTGGCCATGGTGGAGCCCATGGCGTCAAAGGGGCAGCACAGAAAGCCGGAGACCTTGCCGGCCGCCGTGACAGCGGTGACATAGGCTGTGCCCAGATTGTTCACCGCAGCCTGGATCATGACGCAGCCGATGGCTGTGATGGAATACTGAAACCCCATGGGAAAGCCCATCAGGCACAGGTTTTTGATCTTCTGGCCCTCCCATCTCCAGTCGGAACGTTCTGTTTTGAGAATGGGGTAGCCCCGCAACATCCGGGCAAGGCAGCCAAAGCCGGCCAGGGCCTGGGACAGGACGGTGGCCAGGGCGGCTCCAAACACATCCATATGGAAGGTCAGAATAAAGATCACATCCAGCACTACATTTACCACCGAGGCTATGATGAGCCAAATCACTGGTGTACGGCTGTCCCCCAAGGAGCGCAGGACCCCAGCGCTGAAGTTGTAGAGGAAGTATGCCGGTAGGCCGGCAAAGATGGTGACGATGTAGAAATAGGCTCGCTCGTAAATATCTTCGGGGGTGTGCATGGCGGTCAGGATGGGACGGCAAAAAACGACGGTGGAGCAGGTCAGGAGGACTCCGATGATCACGCAGAGCCAAACCCCATTGGTCATATACTGCCTCAGTGACCGCTCGTTGCCAGCACCGAACTGCTGGGCAACCGGAATGGCCATGCCGCCGCAGATCCCGCAGCAGAAGCCCACGACCAGAAAGTTCACCGAACCGGTGGAGCCAACCGCCGCCAAAGCGGAGCCGCCTAGGGTCTTGCCTACGATGGCGGTATCCACCACGCTGTATAGCTGCTGAAAGAGATATCCCAGCAAAACAGGGATGCCAAAGCCGAGGATCAGCTTCATAGGACTTCCCTGAGTCATGTCCTTCATCATATAGGTTTCTCCTCCCTGTGAGGTTTAGATGATTATAATTCTTCTGGGTGAAAAAGCAAGCGGCAAACTTGGATGATTTTTGCCCTTGAAACGGAAGGGGATTTGTGCAAGATGGGAGGGGAATGGAGAGCGGGAAAAGGTTTTTGATGTACCTTGCCGTTCTATGTTAATAACATAGAATAACAAGGTATTTCCGCTTAGGAGATGAATCAGATGGAAACAGGTTATGTGTCCCGGGTGATGGCGTTGCTGCACCGCGCCACAAGGGATGAGCGGAGGGAGATCGGCAGGGAGTTGTCTGCTTATGTGGAGGGTCGCGCTGCGGCACCGGAGGGACAAGTCCTTGATCCGGAGGAGGCTTTGGCGCTGCCGAGGCTTCCATAGGTGACCCGACCGAGACGGCGCAGGCTTTGGACGCCCAGTTTTCCCCCTTTGGCTGTGGGCAAAGTGGGCTATACAGGCAGCACTATGTCTTATGCTGATCGTCGTTGTATAATTTTCCCTTTTTCCGAGAAGGCATGGACCGGAACCTGGGAGGTGCTGGTTGGAGCCTGGGACAATGCCCAAGCCCGGCAGGGTAAGGGGCTGCGCGTGGAGGAAGGTATTTCTTTTTATGGCGGAACGACCCATGTATGGAGCTGCTGGGAGACCATGCGGGTGGGGGATGAGATGGTCTGTCTTTGCTGGATAGAGCTTCATCCTGTGCATGACGACTTGGAGATGCCAAGATACTATTCCGGAACATTTAAATTTTCATAAGAACAATGTGAATCTGTTTGGCCCTGCCAATGGGGAACTGCTGGAGCGGCTGAGTGTAATACCAGAAAGCAAAGGGGAGAGCCAAAAGGAGGGGTTCTGCATATGGCAGCCGGGGGCTTCAGGAGCAGTGCTATCAAGGGTTAGTGATGGAAGGGGATACCTATATTGACGTGACCTATGATTATTTTGGGGTTACAGCTACCATGCGCTGTCCCCTGACCTGGGAGAAATGGGAAGAGATGGAACCATGAGGGGACGAAAATGCCCCACACGGCGAAGGAAAGCTCTGCGTTGGCTGACACTCCTGGTCCATTTGACGGCTTTTCTAACCCTCCACGGGCAGTATCACTTTCTTCGCATCCGGGGTATCCGGGAGGCCGAGTGGCAGGGCGGTATCGGCCCCACCGAGTTTGTTGCAGAATTGCCGAGGGATGGATACCACGAGGTTGAGGTTCGGGCAAATGAAAAGGGGATGATAGCGGCCTCGTTCCGTATTATGACAGATGGGGTAAGAGTGGGATGGGGAGCTTGGTACACATCCTATCTGGACTGCTCCGGTTCCGAACCCTTTTATGTCGGCTTTTGCATTCATGATAATGATTGCAGCGCGACAGATGAGGACTTATACGTTGTGGGCCGATTGCTATGGCCGTATCAACGATTCTGCGGCTGCTACTGTCCGGATAGACATATACAGGAACGGAAGTCTGAAAGAAACTCATACGGTTGGAAAAGGAGACTGGATCGAGGTCAGATGAGGAGGGGCGCCGTTTACATAGCCGGGAGTTTGTTTTGAGGAGAAGCATCGATAACATTTTTCCTTTGGGAACCCTTTACGAATAATCGAAGGAGGAAACGATCATAAAGAAGAAAACCATCGACCATACTGAGCTGCTGCTCCTGGCCCTGCTGGAGAAGGAGGATATGTACGGCGACCAGATCATCAGCGAGCTGGAAAAGCGTAGCGAGCATGTGTTCAAGATGAAGGAGGGCACCCGCTACCCGGTGCTCCACGGCCTTTGGAAGTCCGGTGCGGTGGAGTGCTACGAAGCCGAGGCCACCGCCGGATGGAAGCGGAAATACTACCACATCACCCGCAAGAGACGGGAGGTCCTGAAGGTTGAGAAGGAGGAGTGGCAGACCTGCGCCGGGGGGTGGAGGACGTACTTTCCTTTGTGTCCGCTTTAGGATAAAGCGGGCTATGGATTACAAAAAAAGTACTTGCATTTTCATAAAGCCCATGCTATTATAATAGTTACGTTTATAAGGCGTGGAGGTTTGCTACGCCGCTTCAGCCGGAACGAGAAAGAGGTGAACCAACCATGAAACAGGGCATCCATCCCGATTACAAGCGTACTACCATTACCTGCGCCTGCGGGAATGTGATCGAGACCAGCTCCACCAAGGAGAACATCCGCGTGGAGGTTTGTTCCAAGTGCCACCCCTTCTTTACCGGCAAGCAGAAGATGGTGGATACCGGCGGCCGTGTGGCTCGCTTCAACAAGAAGTTTGGTCTGGACAAGTAAGCAGGTATCTTTTCAAAGGGCTCGTGCCGGATGCGGTACGGGCCCTTTTATATATTTTTGCCAGCTCATAAAAGGCGGAAAGGCTACCTATTCTAAGAACACCACTTTCTTTGGGAGGTACTATGTTCGAAAAAACCTTTGATGAGAAGAAAATCAATAGGGCGGTGCTGTGTGGGCTAAACTCTCCGGTGCTGTCCAGAGAGCAGAATGCGGATGAAGTCTCACTTGAAGAGCTGGAGGCTTTGCTGGAGACCGCCGGAGGGGTGTGCGTGGGGACTGTGCTCCAGAATAAGGCCACCCCGGACTCCAAGTTTTTCCTGGGGGAGGGAAAGGTCCAGGAGGTCAAGGAGCTTGTCCAGGCGGCAGGGGCCGACCTGGTAGTCTTTGACAATGAGCTTTCGCCCTCTCAGCAGCGGGTCCTGACCGAGACGCTTGGCATTCAGGTGCTGGATCGGGCAGCTCTTATTCTGGACATTTTTGCCCAGCGGGCCCGGACGGCCGAGGGCCGCCTACAGGTGGAGCTGGCCCAGTACAAATATCTGCTGCCCCGGCTGACCAGCATGTGGAGCCATCTGGAGCGGCAGGAGGGTGCCATCGGTACCCGTGGCCCCGGAGAGACCCAGCTGGAGACTGACCGGCGGATCATCCGGAAGAAAATCACCAAGCTGGAGGAGGAACTGAAAGAGGTCCGGCGGGTACGTTCTACCCAGCGGCAGAAGCGGGAGAAGAATGAGATCCCGGTGGTTGCCATTGTGGGGTACACCAACGCGGGAAAGTCCACCTTGCTGAACCATCTGACCGGAGCGGGTATCCAGGCCAACAACCGGCTTTTTGATACCCTGGACACCACAACCCGGACGTTGGAGCTTTCTGATACCTGTACGGTGCTGATCTCAGATACGGTTGGGTTCATCTCCAAGCTGCCCCACCAGCTGGTGGAAGCATTCAAGGCTACGTTGGAAGAACTGGAATACGCTGATCTGCTTCTCCACGTAATCGACGTGTCTAACCCTGAATGGCAGACACAGGCCGAGGTGGTGGAGCGGCTCATCAACGAATTGGGAGCATGGGAAACGCCCCGGCTGGACGTGTTCAACAAGTGTGATCTGCTGGAGGGAGAGATCCTGCCCAGAGGGGAGGAAAAGGTGCTTCTTTCGGCCCGGACCGGGCAGGGGATGGAGGATCTGATGGATAAGCTTCGCCGGCGGCTGGATCAGGGCTTACACCATGTGAAGTTGGCCATTCCCTATGACCAGGGGGGATTGGTGGACATGCTCTACCGGGAAGCCAAGGTGGAAAGCGTGGAGTACAGTGACGCTATTGAGGTGGCTGCCGTTTGTACGCCGAAGGTGTTGGGACAGGTGAAGGAGTATGTTACGGAAGGCTGGCAGCCCCAGAAGGAGTTTTGGGAGGAATAAAAAGGGATGATATTTCTGCACTTGAAACTGCAGAAGACCAAGAGACTTTTACTCGCCTTATGGACTTTTGAAAGAATGCACGGGGAGTGAATGTCGATATTGGTATCCGTTTTGCGATCTTAAAAAAGAGGCGCCTGTCGCGGTCTACGATGTGGACCGAATCTATAAAGAAGGCAAAATTGAGCAAATCGAAAAAGTAATCAGTACATCAGTACATGTAAAATAGCGCAGTGCGTATCATTTCAAATGCAGTACGGAAATATGAAACGGTGCAGTGAGAATCTTTTGGAACTGCTTTATGAAAGAGATGAAGTTGGCTATACATTTCCGTGGTATGTGGAGAGTTTCTATTTTGATGATAATCACCAATGGATGATTTATGTGTCACATGAGGGAACAGTTATATTTACGGGAGAAATGATAACCAAAGCAGCTTTGAAATGGATGGAAGGAGAACCCTTATGAAACTGGAAACTGAGCGTCTCATCCTCCGCCCGTGGGAGGACGCTGACGCAGAGATTTTATTTAAGTGGGCATCTGACCCGGAGGTGGGTCCCCGGGCGGGGTGGCCGGTCCACACCAGCGTGGCCAACAGCCTGGAGATCATCCACGGCCCTCTGGGGGAACCTGAGACATACGCATTGGTGCTCAAGGAGACTGGGGAGCCGGTGGGAAGTATGGGTCTCTTTCCGCCCGAAGAGTACTGCCAGCCGGTGGATCTGCCCAAGGATGCCGTTCAGCTGGAGCTGGGCTATTGGATCGCCCGACCTTACTGGGGACAAGGGCTGGTGCCCGAGGCGGGACGGGAGATGCTGCGGTATGCCTTTGAGGAGTTGGGCTGCGTGGTGGCCCATTGTAGCCATTTTGATTTCAACACCCAGTCCAAACGGGTCATTGAGAAACTTGGATTTACTTACCGTACGACACGGGAGGTGGATTGCGGCCAGCTGGGCGAGACCCGTATAGATGTCTGTTATACACTCACCCGGAAGGACTGGGAGAAAAACCGCTGATATATAGGAGGCCGCTATGAGTGAATATCTCATTCCCACAAAGGCCGCCGAGAGCGAATTTGTGGAGAAAAAGTCCCGCTTCATTGGGGATATCTGGCCCGTCGAGAGTGAGGAGGAGGCCAGAGCCCACATTGAGGAGATGAAGAAAAAGCACTACGACGCCCGCCACAACTGCTGGTGCTATCGGCTGAAAGGCGGAGCGGAACGGTATTCCGATGACGGTGAGCCTCAGGGTACTGCCGGCCAGCCCATGCTGGGTGTTTTCCAGCGGGAAGAGGTCACCAATGTGGTCTGTGTGGTGACCCGGTATTTTGGCGGTATTCTGCTGGGAGCGGGTGGACTGACCCGGGCGTACAGCAGGAGTGCTAAGGATGCTCTGGACGCCTCGGGAATTTCGGTGGTCCGGCCTTGGATTCAGGTGGAGACGGATTGTCCGTATGCCCTTTTTGAGCGGCTCAAGTTGGAGCTCATACCCTTTCAGGGCGTAGAGGGAGAACACGGTTTTGGTACTAGCATCACCTTCCGGGCATTTCTCCCAGAGGGGGCCGAGGAGGCATTCGACCTTCGGCTCCGGGAGCTGTCAGCGGGGGAGCTGAAACTGCGTGTAGTAGGAATGGTTTGGAAAGCTGTATCCTGTGGATGAAAAATTTTTGCGGGAAAAAGAGGTTTTTTAGATTTTACGGTGTATATGAAAAATAGAGAAGAAAAACCAGAATACGAAGGAGGAGTACTATGACCATCCGAGAAGAACGGGAAGCACAAGAGGCGCAAAATCTTTCCCCCTATGCTTGCCTGGCTCGGGAGTCCAAAGGGCGGGAACGGGTGGTGGAGCCTTGCCCGCTGCGGACCTGCTTTCAGCGGGACATTGATCGGGTGGTTCATTGTAAGGCCTTCCGGCGGCTCAAGCATAAGACCCAGGTGTTTCTCTGCCCTGAGGGGGACCACTATCGGACCCGGATGACCCATACGTTGGAAGTGGCACGAGTGGCCCGAACCATTGCCCGTGGTTTGGGTCTCAATGAGGATCTGGTGGAGGCTGCCGCTCTTGGACATGATCTGGGACATACGCCCTTCGGTCATGCAGGGGAGCGGGTCTTGAATGAGATCATGACAGACGGATTCCGTCACAATGAACAGTCTCTTCGGGTGGTGGACAGGCTGGAGAATGATGGACGGGGGCTTAACCTGACCTACGAGGTCCGCCGGGGTATTGTCTGTCATTCTGGTTTTGACACCGCGGAAACCCTGGAGGGCCGGGTGGTGCGGATCTCGGATAAGATCGCCTATCTCTCTGCCGATATCGACGACGCGTTGCGGGGTGGGGTACTATACCCCCTGGACATTCCGGCTGAGCTGGTCCAAACGCTGGGATCCACCCACTCGGAACGGCTCAATACCCTCATTACTGATATTATCGATGAGAGCAGGGGAAAGAATAATATCCTGCAGTCGCCTGAAAAAAGAGAGGCTATGGCTCAGCTTAACGATTTTATGTTCCGGTCGGTCTATTTTAATCCGGTGGCAAAAGGCGAAGAGGGAAAAGCCCAGGAACTGATTTATCGTTTGTTTGAGTACTATGTAAAACATCCGGATTTGTTGGGTGAGGAATATAAGGAGATCTGGCAGAAAGAGGGCCGGGAGCGGGCCGTGTGTGACTATGTGGCCGGCATGACCGATGCTTTTGCTGTGGAGATTTACCAGGACTTGTTTATTCCCAAGTCCTGGGCGGTGAAATAGAGTCAACAAAAGAGGAAAGACGTGTTAACGGTATAACCTTGTCATATCCTGGAAATCATAGGGAAAGGAGGGGAGGATATGCCGATTCCAGAACAGTTTATCGATGAACTGGTTGCTCGAAGTGATATCGCTGAGGTTGTGGGGGAGTATGTCCACCTGACGCCCAAGGGTGCGAACCTGTGGGGGCTGTGTCCTTTCCATACAGAGAAAACACCCTCCTTTTCGGTGTCCCGGGATAAACAGATATATAAATGTTTTGGCTGCGGCAAGGGCGGAGGAGCCATCAATTTTGTGATGGAGATGGAGCATCTGAGCTATCCTGATGCCATTCGTCACCTGGCTAAACGGGCCGGCATGGAAGTTCCTGAGACGGCGGGAAATGAGGAGGGACGGAAGAAGTATCATCGGGCCCTGGAAGCCAACAAGGCTGCCGCCCGGTTCTATCATGAGTATATGCGATCTTCTCAGGGAGAAAAGGTGCGGGAGTATATCGCTCAGCGGAGGATCAGTCCAAAGTTTGCGACCCGGTTCGGCCTGGGAGCTGCCCCAGACGAGTGGGACATGCTTACCAAAGAACTGACAGCCAAGGGCTTCTCCAAGATGGAACTGATTGACGCGGGCCTTGCGGTGGCCGGAAAAAACGGCGGCGTATACGACAAGTTTCGATCCCGGCTTATGCTCCCAGTCATTGATATCCGCGGGGATGTGGTGGGTTTTACCAGTCGCCTTCTGCCGGGGCTGGAGGGAGCAAAATACCTGAACAGTCCGGATACAGTGTGCTTCAAGAAAGGACAGCTGATTTACGCTCTGAATTTTGCCAAAGCGACCAAGCGGCCCAACCTGATCCTGGTGGAGGGCAATATTGATGTGATCACCTTGCATCAGGCGGGGTTTGACAATGTGGTAGCTACTATGGGCACAGCACTTACTGCTGACCATGCCCGTATCCTTTCCCGGTATACCAAAGAGCTGGTTCTCTGCTATGACAACGACGCGGCCGGAAAGAAGTCTACTGAGCGGGTGCTGGGGATCCTGAAAAACGCAGATTTGAGCGTGCGGGTGCTTCAATTGCCCAATGCTTATGATGCCGAGGGTAATCCGTTGAAGCAGGATCCGGATGATTTTGTGAAAAAGTTTGGCCCGGAGGCATTTGAAAAGTGCCTGAATGGTTCGGCTGGTCAGAATGATTACCGTATCGATACGCTGCTTCAAGGAGCGGATCTGTCCACAGACGAGGGAAGAATGGAGTTTCTGCGTTCGGCGGTGGAGACTGTAGGAACCCTGCAAAGCCCTATTGAACGGGAGCTTTATGGAAATAAGGCGGCCCAGGCGGCCGGTATCTCTGGTGCTTCCTTTGCCCAGGAGGTAGCGCGTTGGCGCAAGCGACAGACCTGGCAGGCCAAGAAGAAGGAGCAGCGCCAGAATCTGACGCCTACAATGACCCATCAGCCCAAAAGCAGGGAGCTGCGCTATGAAAATGTCCGTTCCGGGCTGGCAGAGGAGGGGGTCCTGCGGCTGATTCTGTTGGATCCGACTCTGCTTGATAAAGCGAACGTATCTCCTGAACAATTTTCGTCCCCGACCCTTGGAAAGGCCTTTCGTCTGCTGAAAGACCGGCATGAGCGGGGATCGAGCGTACAACTGCCGGCCCTGGCGGGGGAGTTTACCCCGGACGAGATGAGCTTTTTGGTGGAGACACTTTCTAAGCCGGAGACAGCGTCCCGTGCCGACGAAGCATTGACCGACTACATAAAAGTGATCCGGACCGAGGCTGGGTTGCGGCAGGCACCAAAGAGCGGAGACGCTCTGTTGGAACTTCGTCAGAGACAGAGAGAAAAAGCAATGGAGGATGGACAATGAGCGAGAAAAAGATCAATAAGCATACAGAAAAAATGAAAACTCCGAGCCTTACACCAGAACAGGTGGAGGCGGGCAAGCAGGAGCTTATGCAGTTCTTGGAAGGGGTTCCCGGCGCGGAAAAGATGGCGGAGCTTTTGGAAAAAGGGAAAAAGAAGGGTAAGCTGTCTGCTACTGAAATGATGGAGACCCTGGATGAGCTCAATCTGGACAGCGATCAGATGGATAAGCTCTACGATATTATGGAGAACCTTGGCATCGATGCTTCCGGAGAGGAAGAAAGCCTGAATGAGATCGAGGAGCTGGGAAGCCTGGATGATCTGGGGGATGATGATCTGATCCCTCCTCCTGAGGAATTAGAGGATAGCGATGGCGCCCAGGAGGAAGTGGTAGATCCCAATACTCTGGCCGATTCCTTCAGCATCGATGATCCCGTTCGTATGTACCTCAAGGAAATCGGCAAGGTGGATCTGCTGACTAGTGATGAGGAGATTGAACTGGCTCAGGTCATGGGCTTGGGTAACGAGGCGGAGCTTAAGCTCAAAGAGGCGGGAGACGAACTGGATGAGGCCACCCGCGCTGAGCTGGAGAAGGCCGTGAAGGCCGGCGATAAGGCCAAGCAGCGTCTGGCCGAGGCCAACCTCCGGCTGGTGGTATCCATCGCCAAGCGGTATGTGGGTCGGGGCATGCTTTTCCTGGATTTGATTCAGGAGGGAAATCTGGGCCTCATCAAGGCGGTGGAAAAGTTCGATTACACCAAGGGCTACAAGTTTTCCACCTACGCGACCTGGTGGATCCGGCAGGCGATCACCCGGGCGATTGCGGATCAGGCCCGGACCATCCGGATCCCGGTTCATATGGTGGAGACCATTAATAAAGTCATTCGGGTGTCCCGTCAGCTTCTTCAGGAGCTGGGCCACGATCCTTCCCCTGAGGAGATCGCCGAGGAAATGGGGATGCCGGTGGACAAGGTGCGGGAGATCCTGAAGATTGCCCAGGAGCCGGTGAGCCTGGAAACTCCTATCGGTGAGGAGGAGGACTCCCACCTGGGGGATTTTATTGAGGATGACAATGCTTCCGAGCCCGCCGAGGTTGCCAGCTATACACTGTTGAAGGAACAGCTTATTGATGTGCTGGATACGCTGACGCCCCGTGAGGAGAAGGTGCTGAAGCTTCGTTTTGGTTTGGAGGATGGCCGTACCCGTACGCTGGAAGAGGTTGGCAAGGAGTTCAATGTGACGCGGGAGCGCATCCGTCAGATCGAGGCCAAGGCTCTTCGTAAGCTGCGCCACCCCAGCCGATCCAAGAAGCTGAAGGATTTCCTCAACTGAGAAAAATTTTTGAGAAAATTCTATTTTCCTGTTGACAATGAGAGATACATTTGTTAAAATATCATTCGTTCGGTACAACAGTTCCGAGCGATGATATTTGGGGGTATAGCTCAGCTGGGAGAGCAAGTCACCAGTGAAACAGCCCCAAAGGGAATCAAACAATTTAATAATTCACAGGTTCGGAAACCCTGGACCCCCTGGGTTTCCGGCTATGTGGGGGTATAGCTCAGCTGGGAGAGCGCTTGAATGGCATTCAAGAGGTCAGCGGTTCGATCCCGCTTATCTCCACCAACAACAAACCACAAGGGAAGCCTTGTGGTTTGTTGCATCTATGGGAGGATTGGATATCTGGAGCTAATCAAGGTACACACCTTCCCGTATCAAATCGTTCTGGTACAATTCTGGTCTAATCTATTTTTACCCTTAAAGCGGCTGCTTCCTATTGGAGGCAGCCGCTTTTTATAAAATCAAATCAGGAGGAACGGCAATGCACGAAGGAGATATTAAGGCAATGATGGAACAAGCGCCACAGATCCACGCCAGCGGTTTGGAGGGCGACTACCGCAGGCTGGCGGAGTTCAACAATGTGGTGCTGGCGGGGCATCAGACAAGGTTCGGGATGGAGTTTGTTACTTGGGAATGGGTCCAAAATCACACTACCTTGTGGCAGGGGCACTACTACGGGGAGGATTATGATGCGGCCAAACAGGATTTTATCACCCGCTCTGGGCTTTTCCCGCAGGTACGGATTTTCAGCGACCAGCAACATGCGGAGATTTTCCGATGTATCTATGAAACACTGGAAAGTGTCTACGCCATGACTGCGGAGCGGGAAAAGATGCTCAAGGGCATCATAGAACAGATCGAAGAAGCAGTACCGGATTTGGATGATTTGGTCCACCGCTCCAACCAACAGGAACTTGAAGGGAGTGATGCTATGGAAGGACCCAGCATGATGCAGCAGTTCTAACCAAGAACAGACCAATACTTACTACACAGGCCGTGTTCCGAGTGGAACAGCGGCCTTTTTTGCTGCCCTTTCAGAGCACGGACGGAAAGGAGCAGAGATGCCAAAGTATTTCATGGGTGGGACTAAGTACGAGTTCTATGAACGGATGATGATGTCCCCAGACCGACGCCCCGAACCTGATGACCCGGAAGAAGAAAAGAGCAGCGGCGGTAAATCAAATGAAGAAAGAAGGTCGAAGAAGGATGCAGTTTCAAGCGATACTCAGTAATCCCACCCACCCGGAGTATGGCATCGCCACCATCTCCTTCCCGCTGCCCATGGAGGAGTATGACCACTCCATGGAGGTGCTGGAGGCATTGGGGATTGGGGATGCGGTCAGGCAGGACTGCAAAGTGGGGGAAATCACAGCTTGCTATCCCGTCCTCAAGCGACTGGAGGGGCAATTGGTCAATGTGGATGAGCTGGACTATCTGGCCAAGCGGCTGGACAGCTTCTGCAAGGAAGAGGATAACCAATTCCAGGCGATGGCTGAGAAGCTCGACCTGACCGACATCAAGGACTTCATCAACCTGACTTTCTGTTGTCAGCAGGCCACAGTGATCACAGACTTCTCCAATCTGGAGCAAATCGGCAAGAAACATTATCTGCATTTGAATGAAGGCACCATCACCACAGAGGATTTGGAGAATCTGGACGGTGAAGAAACCGCCCGTCTGTTGATCGACAGCGGTGCGGGAGTTGTCACGCCCTACGGCGTGGTCTACGACAATGGCATGGAGTTGGAGCCGCTGTACTTTGGAGGAACCTTTCCATCGTATTTGTACGATGCTCACCCCATGGTACTGGAGGCATCCCCACTTTCTGGACTGGAGGATGCAAGAAATATCACCTTCCTCAACCTCCCCATGACAGACAAGCAACTGGAACGCGCCCTTACCAGAGGTGGAATCGAGGACATGGACCAGGTGTACTTCAATATCGATTCGATTTGGGTGGAAAAATTGGACAGCGTTCCTGATTTGGAACAGGAAAGCCTGACCGCTCTGAATGAGATGTGCAGAGCCATCGCATTCCACCAACACAACGATCTGCTGAAACTGAGTGCTGCCATCACTCTC
>CATMVA010000005.1:79720-136076 GCA_950075865.1 uncultured Oscillospiraceae bacterium
ATCTATTTGACTTCATCCCCAAGGTCAAGACCCTGGAGGAATACGGCAGATACATGATCCGTGAGTCCGGGCATTTCGAGTACGATGATGATCTGTAGGGGTTCTATGACTACGAGGGGTATGCAAGGCAGCGAATGAGCCAGGAGCAGGGACGGTTTGTGGAGGAGGGCTATATTTCCTATCAGGGAGCAATGAGGCTGGAAGAACTGATGGCCAGCTCCCCAGAGCAAGGATTTCAGATGGGCGGGATGCAGTGATGGCATCGAAGCGGAACCGCCCGGCAAAGACTGACCTCACCGAGCTGAAAGCCCTGGCTCACACATTCCTGCAACTGGACATTCAGCCCACCGAAATGTCCCCGCTGGTGGTCAAGCACCCGTTCACCGACAGCGGAGTTGCAATGATCCGCAAAGATGACGGATGCATGGCAGTGGCTGACCTGATAGGTGACCCCGCCTCTCTTCAAGCGTGGCGCGAACAATGTGGTCAGCTGATCAATAAAGCGGAAAAGCCAGTTGAACTTTTCCAGATGATCACCAAACCGTACAAGCTGGGCTTTCTGAAATACGCGATGCCATACCTGTCAGAGCAGGATGCAGCGCAGGCTTTATCTCAAGTGTGGATTACCACGGAGGCTCCGAACGCCGACCCTAATCTGAACAAACGGGAGCTGTTGGCCCTCTTTCGCTCCATCGACCCGCAGAAGTTGATGGACGAGAAGGAGTATGGGCTTTTCCGCGGTCTGGACGATATGGTTACGGTCTACCGTGGGTTGACATCCTACAATGCCAAGAACGTGAAAGCACTGTCCTGGACACTGAACAGGGATACCGCCGAATGGTTCGCTCACCGCTTCGGTGAGCAAGGCGCAGTCTATGAGGCCCAAATCCAGAAAGATCATATATATGCTGTTTTTCTGGGCAGGGATGAAGCGGAGGTCATCGTTGACCCAACGTATCTCCAGGGCATAACACCAATACAGGATCAGTTGGAGGACCTGCAAATGAAAGGACTGGAATTATGATCATATGTCTGACACGGGGCAAAAGCTCCATGCGCGTACCGCTCCGTCTCCCTGCTACACCTGCGGAGGTCAGAGAGGTATATGCCAAGCTGGATACGCTTGACCACAGCGGAACAACACGTCTCGCAGGTGTGGTAAGCTCTGTTAAGAAGCTGGAAGACTATCTGAGCCATGTTGAATTAAATGACCCCAGTGAGATCGACAAACTGAACCGACTGGCTGAGAAGGTCAATGTCATGGATGGCAAAAAGGCCGCGATCTTTACGGGTGCATTGGAAACAGAAACCGTCAATGGCCTGGACGATGTGGTGTCCATTGCCGACAGTCTGGATTCCTATGTCTTCCAGCCCAACATCTGTTCTGACCAGGAACTGGGTATCTTTTTGGTCGATACGGGATATATTGACGTTCCTGAACGCCTGCGGCAATATGTCAATTACGCAAGCATCGGGGCAGAGTATTACTCGGATTTTGGTGGGGCATACACTCCATTAGGGTACGTCCAGCGCGAGGATGCGGCGCCGAAGCTGGATACGGACAGAAAGACGGTCTTTACCGCCTACCTCCGGGCCGGTGACAGGCAGTGTGTTCTAAAGCTCCCTGCTTCAAATGCAGGGCGAGATACCGCAAAGAGGATACTTCAGGTTGAGGAGTTCTGGGAAATGGAACTGAGAGAACTGGAATGTTCCCTCCCATATCTGACCGAACTTCTGCCGCAGGGCTGTGCCTTCGTAACGGACGCAGACAAGCTGGCCCTGAAAATCGAGGGCATGATGAAAACCGATGGCGGACTGATGAAATACCTCTCGGCACTATGTGTAGAAGATCCATCTACATTTCAGGATGCCCTTGACATTGCCTGTAACATAAATGACTATGAGCGGATCATCGAGGGCACCTATGAATACGGGCAGAGTGTCCTCCGCCGCATCGGAGCAGACGATGAGATCATCGATACCATTGACGGCTATATGGATTTTGAGAAATTCGGTGAAGATATGATGAATGAGGATGGTGTCCGACAGACCGAGTTTGGCCTGATACGCCGACTCAGCAAACCGTTCCCGTCTGAACAGCAGGGGCAAAGCTTTCAGTAGGCTTCCCACAAAACGGTGGCAGTTGCTGTAGCTGCCACCCCAGAAGGAGATGTAAAAATGCAGACACACCAGAAATACTTGGTGAGCCCCGCTTCTCCCGAGGAAGCGGGGCTTTTCTATGCCCAGACACCTGAGAAGGACGAGGAACTCGGTGCCATCGGCCATGTGCGGATCGATTTCGGACATGGAGGTAAAGAGTTCTGGCCCACCTGGCATCCGAGAGGTCCGGAGGCTTTGAACTCCCCCGAGTTCAAAGCCGAACTTGACGAGGTGGTCGGGCAGTTTCGGGAAACTGTCCTCCATGACCTGCCCTCTATGAGAAGTTATTGCCGGAGCCACGGTGGTGAGATCGAGGGCGGCATCTGCACCCAGAACTACGGCTATACCGTAGAAACCGAGCGGTACCGCTACCTTCTGCGATGCAATCCCATTGAGGGCGACTATCAGGCATATCTCTCCTGCTTTGATAAGCAGGAGCAGCTCGTTGGGCGGGTCCGCTTTGCCAGTGGAGAGCAGATCGAATATACCAACCCTACGGAATACCTCAAGACGGTCAAAGAGGAGTTGCCCTACCATACCACCACCGGTTTCCACTTTGAAACGCTGACCAGCGACCCGGAGGTCCGCAAGACAGTGGACGACATGGTCTATGACTTGTACGGTGAGGAAAATCCCCGCAAGCTGGAGGACTATGAGGAACAGCCTGAGCAAGGGGCAGCAATGGGAGGAATGGAGCTATGAGCGTTAAAACGATTTCCACAGATGACCTCCGCCGTATGAACGGATTGGAGGGACTGATCCTTTTGGACTGTGGCGGCAGCTTGGACGAGTGGGTAGATGGCGTCAACGGCATGCTTACCGAGGATGGTATTCTCCTGGATGGCACAAGATTTCACGACTGTTCGACCTTTGAGAATGAAGGTACGACCTGTCTGCTTTTCCCGTTCAGTGATGATGTTAAGTTCAATGTAGGCAAACTCGCCATGTGGCGGCTCCAGACGCATGGTAATTTTGGCGGCACATGGCTGTCGGACTATGTTCCCAATCGACTGGGCGGATTCGTTTCCAGTACAGAGAAAGCGCAGAAGCCGGATTGCCCGCTGATCGGACAGGACGGCAATATCTTCAATCTAATGGGTATTGCCTCCCGCACCCTGCGGCAAAACGGTCTTAACGACCAAGCAAAGGAGATGTGTGATCGCATCTACCAATCGGATAGCTACCATAAGGCTCTGGATATTATCGGAGAATATGTCAACATCACTTCAGTAAATGAAGAAATCAGTGAGTGTGACGAACCTGATGAAGAGATGGAAATGCAGTTTGGAGGAATGTGAATGGAACATATCTCAAAGGAATGGTTGGAGTTTCTCCGGCAGCAGTACCCCAAGGGCAGCCGCATCCGGCTCCGTGAGATGGGCTCTGACGATCCCCAGCCTATTCAGCCAGGCAGCATGGGGACACTGGAGCATATCGATGACATCGGCACCTTCCATGTCAAGTGGGACGATGGCCGGGGTCTGGGGCTGGTCATCGGCCAGGACAGCTTTACTGTTCTGCCTCCCCAGACACATGAACTCAAGACGCACAAGATATCGGGCGGTGACAGTGCAGAGGAAGAACGCTTCGCTCCCAAACTGGCCGAGGGACTTCCCGAGCTGTGCTTCTCAACCCTGCTGACCAGTGGCGATCTCATCTGCATCAAACGCGGGGAAACCGGCTACTACCCCTCCGAGTGGGATACCGGGGACAAGGAGTGGAATGTGGAACTGGCAGATGAGCTTAACGAGCGACTTGGTGTGACCATGTGGCAGCGGAAGGCCATGGAGGTCGGCAGTATGTGCGGCTGGGACGTCCCCGGAGCTGACCCTGCCCAATATCTGGAGAATGATGATCATCAGATTGGGGGAATGGAGCTTGGATAAGATTTTTAAGATCGAGATCTGCTATAGGAATATGGCTGTCGACCTCTGGCTCCCTGCCACCGATTACCAGCTTCTGGATGCTATTGACAAGCTGGGGTTCACTCAGGCAGTGAAACCCACTATCGACATATACCAGTATGGAGACGGCTTCCAGAATTTATCGGAGGTCATGGAGAAGGATGGCCTTGATCTCTTTGAACTGAACGCTCTTGCCCGGCGGCTTTCTCAATTCGAGCTGGAGGATATGATCGCTCTGCATGCCCTTGTATTCACAAGGCTGGAGCGTGAGGAAAGCAACATCCCGATCCGTGAGCTGCTGGACCTCGCATACAGCACAGATTGCTGTGAGGTCCACCCTGGCGTAGATACTTATAAAGAACTGGGGCATTTCTATGTGGAAAACGGTATGCTCCCGGAACTGAAGGATGTTCCGGAAGCGGCGCTGCCATTCCTGAACTATGAGGAGATCGGCAGAAAGCTCAGTATGGAGGAGTGCGGGATGCTGGCACCGGGAGGCTATGTGACCCAGACCTCCGACTTGTTGGAGGTATCCAAAAGCATGGAATTTGCCCCGCCTCCGAATCCAGACTACACCATTCTTTTGGAGATCTCCAAGGGGCATCCTACTAACGACAATGAAAAAACAGTCTTGCTGTCACTCCCGGCCGAGCCAGCGGCGATGGATGCGGCACTGACCGCGGTCGGCGCATGGGACTGGATGGAAGCTGGCATCCGCTGTCTGGACTGCCGGGTCCCTTCCCTCATCCCCCACATCGGCGGGGATGACAACGTCGCCCACATCAACTGTCTGGCTCAGGTCATACAGGAGATGAATGATAAAGAGGTTCGGAAGTTCAAGGCTGTGCTGGAGGCAGTGGAGGAGCTCTCCGTACTGGGGGCCACCCAGATCGCTGATGTTCTGGATGAGTACCTGTACAGCCCTCAACTCATATACCCGGAGGATCTGGCAAGGGACTTCTTGGCCTCCAGCATGGGTGAGCGGGCATTAGACACTCTCTCCGGCTTCGTCAATCTCTTCGGCTACGGGGAGGCTCTGATGAAACAGCAGAACTGTGTCCAAACCGAGTATGGAATGGTCTCCAGAGAAGATGGGCAGGAACCAAAGCATACTGCCTTGGATGACCAAGGTCCTCAAGCTGGAATGACCATGTAACACATGCAGATTTCCTGATACCGCAGGCGCCGGACTGATCCGGCGCTTATTTTTACGAAAAGAGGTCAAAACAATGAAGAATATGAACAGACGGCTCTGCGGTCTGCTTCTGACAGTAACCATGTCGCTCTCGCTCTGCTGTCCGGCGCTGGCCGCTTGGTTCGCCTTCCCCGATACAGAGGAACACTGGGCGGCAGAGGTCATTCAGACACTTTCCGCAAGTGGGGTCGTCAATGGCTATGAGGATGGGAAATGCTATCCCGATGCCCCCATGACTCGTGGGCAATTTGCGACCCTTGTTGTCAGGGCGATGAAATACACGGCTAAAGATCCATCCGCCAAACCTTTTACCGATATTTCAGGCCATTGGGCATCTGATTATATCACTGCCTTGGTAGAGTCGGGGATCATTTTGCCCACTGACTACGGTGCCGCCTTCGTGCCCGATAAAGAGACCACCCGCATGGAGATGGTCGTGATGATGGTGCGGGCCCTTGGCAAAGAGGCCGAGGCAGAGAAAAAGCAGGGGCAGACGAAGTTCAAGGACGACAATGAGATCACCGACACTGACAGTGGATACATCAATATCGCCGCTGAATATGAAATCATCGTCGGCTACCCTGACGGCAGAGTGTGTCCATACCAGGGAGCCAGCCGTGCCGAAGGCTTCTGCATGTTGGTACGGCTGCTGGAAGCCCATAAGAAGCTGCAGGAGCACACGGACGATAAAAAGCCGAAGCCTGATTCGGGCAGTTCCACAGGTGGCTGGAGCATCCCGGCTCCTCAGATCAGGTTCACCATGCCTGAAATGGCATATACCGGCACCGAGGTCCAGGTGACTGCTTCCGCAAGATATACCTCATCCATAGAGTGGACACTGACCAAAGACGAGGTGCCCGAAACACCGGAGGGCTTTACCACTTCGGGAGGTACTCTTACCTTCACTGATGTGGGCGAATACAAGCTCAAAGCCGCCGCAACTAACAGCAGAGGAAAAACGGCGGAGTATGAGCAGACCATCACCGTCTATCCCGTTGTAGGCGTTGCTTTCACACTGCCTGCCACAGCTCATACCGATACTTCGCTGCCTGTTGATCTTCTGCTGGAGAATGCGGGAGAGGCCAAGGCGGTCTGGAGCATCAAACGGGATGGTCAGCCAGTTGAGCTTGCGGAAGCCGCAGTCGGGAGCTTGGACAATACAGGCGGCGTTTTGCAGTTTACCCAGCCGGGTGAATATGAATTGACGGTATCCGTTGAGGACACTCTGGGTACTGTCTCATCCTGCACGCAGACAGTCACAGTCTATCCTGTCGTTTCCATCGCCATCGGCCTACCAGATATTGCACACATGGATGAGGAAGTTACCTTGTCTATCGATGCAGAGAATCTGGGTGACCTGCCTATCTTGTGGACAGGGACTCTGAACGGTGAGGAGATCGACCCCGGCAACTATCTCTGCGGCAGATATATCGACATGGGTCAGATTTCGATTGCTGCTCCCGGAACCTACACCCTGACAGCCACCGTCACGGACGAAACGGGGCGCGTTTACACTTCCACAGACACCATGACCTGCTATCCTGTGGGTTCTGTCGGCTTTTTCCTTCCCACCATTTTCCACACCGATGACACCGTGCTGGTGGAGGCCGCGATCACCGAACTTGCAGAGAACGAGCTTGTCTGGACGCTGAAGCGCGGCGGTAAAGCCGTTGCTCTGGATAAACCCATAGACGGTACCCTGACAGAGAATGGCGGACAGATCCGTGTCAAGGAACAGGGCAGCTATACCCTGACAGCTTCCTATACGGACGGCGGTGGGCGCTCCTACAGCTACGAACATAGCTTTACCGTCTATCCTGTGCCCACCGTGGAGTATAGCCTCCCCGCCACAGCCTGGACGGACACGGAGATTCCCGTGACGGTGCGGACCACCGGTACAGAGGCTGTGACCATTGAATGGCTGGTGGACAACACCTATGGCTACCAGGACTGGAACACTTTTGTGGATGGCAACCTGTCCAATGAAGGCGGTACGCTCCGTTTCAAGCGCGCCGGTGTTTACGAGCTGGTGGCCCAAATCACCGATGCCACCGGCCGGGTGTTTCTCTATGAGTCCGGCGCCAAATGTGAGGTCCAGCCTGTTTTGTCCATTCGCTTCGAACTGCCGCAGCAGCTTGCGGTCAATGAGGCAGCGGACATCCGTACCAGAGGCAACAACAATATTCTGCCTGTGGAATGGTCACTGACTAAGAACGGTCAGAGCATCTCACTGTCGGATACTGTAAACGGCGGACTGAATGCTTATGGAGGTAAGCTCTCTTTTCCGGAGGATGGCTCATACACGCTGACCGCCTCCATGACCGATGTGCTTGGAAGGACCTTCTCCCACAGCCAGACGGTCACTGTCACCCCTCCTCCCACATACCGTATCAGCATCCCGGAGTCCTGCCATATCGGGACGACGTTCGCTGTTTCGGCAGAGGGAGAAAATCTGGACGGCTGCACCATTCAATGGACTTTGACGGATGAAGCTGGGACTGTCCCATATACGGGCACACTGGGGCTGGACGGAGGTGAGATCGTGGTCAATGCCACAGGCGACTTCCTCTTAACCGCCATTGTGGCAGACCGGCATGGCAATACAGCCACAGCCCATGATGAGATCCGTATTACCAATTCCGCACCGAAAGCGCCACAAATCGCTGTGAACGTGGAATATGGTGATGCTCAGAATTCCTATACCACCGGCTGCAAGGTCAAGGTGAATATTGCCCTCACTGGCGGCGATGATCCTGACGGTGACAGCACTGCCTATGAATACGCCCCGGACTCTGCCCGGACCGGGTATTACGGGCTCGGCAGTTATACAGTGAAGGTGCGCTCCATGGACAAGTGGGGTGAAGTATCCGAATGGAGCACCCAGTCCTTCAGCGTTGAGAGCGATGCCCCCAAGGTGGCGCTGACCAGTCAGACACTGGGCGAGAACGCCAGTACCACGAACACACAGGTGGACTTCGCCGCTGTTGTGACATCTGACCATCCCTATCAGCTTTCCGCAGTGGATCATGATGTCCCCGGCAGTGGCTACACAGTCACGCCCAATAATCAGGGCGGGACGATTTGGGGGCAGTTTAAACCCGGCCGCCATCTGATGGTCGTGCAGGTCAAAAACCTGTTCGGGAAAACCGGCTATGCCTCCCGCTTCTTTGTGATCGGCTCATCCGTGGGCAGTGAGACGGCAAACATCACCTCTCTGTCCACCACGGTCAAGGAGGAAGGCATTTATGACGGAGCCACTCCGCTGGCGTACATTGAGCGGTTCACCTTCGATATCCCGGCTATCAGCGGGCATAGCTCAAACTGTCAGGATGTGGTCACCATTTATGGTATTACCAAAGATGGAACAAAGGAAAGTGTTCTGACCTTCCAAACCAACAATGGATATGTTCATGTCGATTCAAATGGCAGCTACAAGTACACAGCCAGCGGTGATACCATCAGCACCGCCAATTGGTCCGGCTGGAATGGGGCGAAATATACCAAGCTCATTTTCAGCTATGTGATGGCAGATGGCCATGAGAGTTGTTTGAATAACGCCTCTCAGGGCTTGAGTTACACGGTGGGCTATTCCTTTATCGAAGGGACTGCCGACAATCTGGAGAATCTGTTTGAGTAAGCAGAGGATCATATAATAATTCATAAGGGGCCGTTTTCCGAAAGGGGAAAACGGCTTCCTCTTTTTTGCACGCTCCTTTCGGGAAACGTCCCGGAAAGGAGCAGTCATGATACTGGATGATGGCATTGCCGAATACCTGAGAGCCTTCTGTAGGGGCGAACAGGCGGCGGTCACCAGCCGCACGCTGGAGAATCTTTTTCATATTCGGGGGCCCGACCTGCGCCATATCATCAACCGCCTCCGCGGTGAGGGTGTCCCCATTTGCAGCTCCGCTTCCGGCTACTACTACGCCGAGACAGAGGATGAAATACGGCAGACCGTCCGCCAGCTCCGCAGTCGGATCAAGAAGATCGCTCACGCGGAGCGCGGGCTGACCAAAATGCTGGAGGCGTTAGGTGATCCCGGACAGTTCACCCTCGACATGGAGGATCTTGGGGGTGACACCCCGTGAAAGGTCCCATTCCCTGGGTGGGCGGCAAGAGTAAGCTGCTATGGCTGATCCATACACTCGCGCCGGAATACTACACCCGGTTTATCGATGTGTTCGGCGGCAGCGGTACGGTGACCCTCAACCACCCCCCGACCCCCGGCTGCATGGAGGTCTATAACGATTACAACAGCGACCTTACCAACCTCTTCCACTGTGTGAAGGAGCGCCCAATGGCATTGCTGAAGGAGCTCGGCTTCCTACCGTTGAATGCACGGGATGAGTTCAATGTTCTGTGCAAATTTCTCGATCAAGAGGAGTTTACCGAGGAATACCTCGAAGAAGAACTGGAGCTTACGGAAAGATTGCTGTCCCCCATGGAGGCGGAAATGGTCAGGGAACTTCTGTTGGATCGAGCGAGGTTGGGCGATGTGCGGCGGGCAGCGGCCTACTTCAAACGGGTGCGATACAGCTTCAGTGGCAGCACGAAATCCTTTGCCGGGAAACCTTGCGATATCCGCCGCTTCTTTTACCTTATCTGGGAATGCTCCCGCAGGTTCAAAGACGTGCTGGTGGAGAACAAGGACTTTGAAGGGGTGATCCAGCAGTATGACCGGCCGGACGCCTTCATATACTGCGACCCACCCTACTATGACGCGGAGTGCTACACCGTGGAGTTTCCCAAAGCGGACCATCAGCGGCTCCATGATGCCCTAACCCGGTGCAAGGGTTTCGTCATGGTGTCCTACAACTACTGTCCCTTTATCTGCGAGCTGTATCAGGACTTCTATATCTTCCACACCACACGCCCCAACAGTATGTCCCAGACGGCAGGGAGCGAGTATGAGGAGGTGGTGATGACCAACTATGATCCTCGCCCCTATGCCACCCATCGTGCGGAGCAGATCACTCTGTTTCAGATGGAAGATGACGAGCCCGACGGGGACGGCCAATACACTCTGATCCATGAGCCTGAAAAGAATCTGAGAATATGGAGGAATGCATATGACCTTTATCAAGTACACCCATGACGGCAGTGCCGTTGTTCAGCCTGCCGCTCTGATCCTAAGTGGGCTGGACCAAGAAGAAACGCTGGAAATGCAAACGCTTGAGAAAACCATCGTCCTTCTCAAGAAGGACATGACTCCTATGGAGAAGATGGAGACCGCAAGCGGATTAATCCGGTTGACCAACAGCCTGCTTGCTGATATGATAAGCGGCTTTGATGATGCGATCAGCAGGGAGGAGGATGAGGAAAATGAATACGAGCCGGATGCCTGCGGTGATGAACTCCGCATTCCCGCCGAAGTATTTGAGCACGCTGGTATCTGGGGCGAGGTCCTGCGTGTTCAGAGCATTGATGGCGCGGTGCTCATCACCGCAGAGCAGGAATCGGGCGATGACTGAAGGCCACGCCTATCTTTACCCCTACTCTGCCGAGGAAGCCCGGCGCAGGGACGAGCTGGACCATTGGCGGCGGAGCCACAGGATGAACATTGCCTGCAAGGAGGCCATTGAAGCCGCTATCAGCCGTGACTTCGATGGGATGCATCTGGACTCCGAATGCGCCAAAAGAGTGATCGCCGACTACGGGTACAAGCGGACGGGTTTTGTGCTTGCCTGCACCTTACAGGAGCTTTCCCATGACGGGCGGTTCGGCCAGAGCAATAAGGCATGGGGCAAGCAGATCTATATCCCGATCGATAAGATCCACAATTACCTGTACACAGTGAGCAGCCACCCAGCTATCCTGGATGGGTTCATTCAGGAATTCCGTGAGGCGTATGCCGAGTTGGGGCTGTTTTCCCCGGAACACTGTGAGGCGGACACCGCCGAGCTGGACTACAAAGGTAAGGTGCTGGTCATGCGCCCCGGGGTCTTTCAGGAGAGCTATTGGGAGCCGAAGTACCAGCTCTGGTACGCCCACGACGGCTTCGGCTGTGACCCCCATGCCATCGGGCGCACCATCCGCTGCACCTGCCTTGGGGATGGTGAGCATGCCCGCTGGAACCGCACTGACTTTATCGGGTCGATCAAAGAGGAGCTCCTGCCTGACTGGGCAAAGGAGCAGGTGGAGCAGCTCAAGGCCGGAGAGCAGATCACGGAAGCGCATGACTGCCCCGGCCCGGAAATAAAATTTTAATGTAAGAGGAAAACAGTATGGTGCAGAAAAAGCAGACCGCCAAGCAGACCAATGACCAGACCCACTCCACGCCTGAGATTGAGGCGAGGATCGACCGTATTCTTCCTGGCGAAGGCAAGACCAAAGCCTTTGCCAGCGCCACCATCGGGGGTTCTTTCGCTATCCACGGCATTCGCATTATCGATAAGCTCGATGCGGAGAAGGGCTTTTTTATTTCCATGCCCCAGGAGTCCTACACCAAGAACAGAGAGAAGAAATATACGGATACCTTTCATCCCATCACCACCGAGGCCCGCACCGCACTCTTTGATGCGGTAGATACCGCCTATGCCCGGAAGCTGGAAGAATTGGAGAAGCAGGGCCAGCGGGAGGAAGCCGAGGAAGCGCCCGAGTCCGGTATGGGAATGTCCATGTGACCATGGCTCGGGCAGGCGCAGGAGGTGTTAATGATGCCCCGGCTGATCATAGATAAACAAAACCGCCTCATCTTTTACGGGAACCCCATCGGCTATATCCGTCCGGGAGAGCAGACCGCCGCAGTGGATATTCTGTTCCAAGGTCAGGAGCTGGAAGCGGAGCTTCAGCGGCTGAAGCTGGCGCCTCAATGGGAGGAGGACCTGTACGAGCGCATCATATCCGGCGACTTTGCCCCAGACAGAGGTACACCCCTCAAGCGGTGCCGTGTGTGGCAGCTCCGACCGGACACAGAGGTGGAGATGCGCTTCATCTTTTATGAGCAGATGGTCAAACTTTTCGGAGAGCCGAAGATGGAGCAGTATCAACTGGTCTACGATGGAATACCCGGAACAAACGACCTTGAGGCAATTTATACATTGTTCAGGGATGAGAAGCCAAAGGACTACTGTGGACACCGCATGGGGCTGGGCGATGTGGTAGAGCTGTATGACAGAGGTGGCAGTGAGTTTTATTACTGCGACCGTGTCGGCTTTCAGCCCATTGCCTTTGTGCCCCAGGAGCAGACCCAATGGCAAGAACCGACCATGTGAGCCGGACAGCAAAACGCTGCCCGGCTCTTTCTTTTCCCCGGCAAGGCCGTACCTCTCCACAATGGGAAGGTACGGTCCAATCAAACCAAATCATCATTTTTAGGAGGAACAACATCATGAAAAAGTTTATCCAGACTATGCGTGCCCGGCTTTCCAACGCCGCCGCCCGTGCCGCCATGAAGGCTTCCGATTTCCACCGCCGCGCCCTGACCGGCAACGCCGGAGAGGGCTACATCGACACCGCCGTTAAGATCCTCATTGCTGTCGTTCTGGGCGCCCTGCTTCTGGGCCTGCTGTATGCGCTGTTCAAGGACACCATCATGCCCACCGTGACCCAGAAGATCAAGGATATGTTCAACTATGCAGGCGGCCTGCACTAAGCGGTACAGGTTTTGCAGACTGTCCTATTCTGCGGCGGGCTTCTTTTCGCTGCGGTTTATGACATCCGTACACGGACAGTGAGCGATGGCGTATGTATCCTGATAGCCATGGCGGGGCTGATAACACTCAGCCCCGCCTCCTTTCTTGGTGCGTTTTTATGTGCCGCACCCTTTTACATCGGTTCGGGGCTTGGAATGAACGGCGCGGGAGATGTCACGCTGTGTGCCGCTGTGGGCTTTGTGCTCGGCCCGTCCCGTATGACAGCGGGGCTGATGCTTTTTGTCGTGCTGTACGGGGTTTATGTGTTAGCCAATACCCTGATCGCATGGCTCCGGCACAGGCCCTGTGTGAAAAGCTGTCCGCTTGCCCCATTCTTAGCCGCAGGGTTTATCCCTGCGTACTTTTTTGCATGAGGAGGAACGCAATATGAAGATCATTCGCAACCGCACCGTGGTCGGTGTGCTTTGCATCCTGCTTTCGCTGGTGATCTGCTTCGGCGTCACGCCGCTGTTTACCCGTAGCGCCAGCGAGAAGGCGACGGTCGTCCGAGTGGCATCGGAGATCCATGAGGGTGATGAGATCACAGCCTCTATGGTGCAGACCGTGGAGGTGGGCGCATACAACCTGCCTGCCGCTGTGCTGACAGATAAAAACGAGGTCATCGGCAAGTATGCCACGGCGGAGCTGGCGGCAGGAGATTATGTCCTTGCCTCCAAGCTCTCCACAGAGCCTGCCGCCGAGAACGGCTATCTCTACAATCTGGACGGAAGCAAGCAGGCCATCTCCGTTACCATCAAGAGCTTTGCCACAGGTCTTTCCGGCAAGCTCAAGAGTGGAGATATCGTGTCGGTCATCGTGGCGGACTATAAAGGCAGAGGGGTAACGGTCATCCCGGCAGAGCTTCAGTATGTGGAGGTGATTTCGGTCACCGCCGCCTCTGGCTACGATGCCAATACTGGCAAGCCTTTGGCAGAAGAAAAGGAGCTCCCCTCCACCGTCACATTCCTGGTCACTACTGAGCAGGCAAAGATGCTGGCAGAGCTGGAACAGGAGAGCGAACTCCATCTGGCCCTTGTCTTCCGTGGCACTGCGGAGAAGTCCGCCGCCTTCATCGAGGCGCAGGACGCTCTGATCCGGGAGCTTTATCCCGAGCCGGTGGAGGAACTTGACGATGCCAATCAACCTGATGAAAGCGAGGGCGCTGAACAGGGCGGGGAAAGCGAGGCACCGGATGATGAACTTTAAGAAAACAAGTATTTTCAAGCGCAGTAGTGGTGAGCCAGAAACAGTGCAGGCCGTGGAAGCCCAGGGTGGCGTCCTCGCTGTCTGGGGCAGTCCCGGCAGCGGCAAAACGGTCACGGCAGTGAAGCTGGCCAAGCACTTGGCATCCCAGAAGAAGAATGTGATCCTCCTGCTCTGCGACATGACCGCCCCCATGCTGCCATGTATCTGCCCGCCCACCAATCTGGAGTGTGACCGTTCTCTGGGCAGCATCTTTGCCGCCCAGCATATCCCGGTCAATCTCATCAAGCACAATCTCACCACCCATAAAAAGCTCTCCCATCTGACCGTGCTGGGGCTTCGCAAGGGGGAGAACGAGTACACTTACGCCTCCTGTACCAAGGAGCAGGCGGAGGAGCTTCTGGCGGGCTTAAGGGAGATCGCCCCCTATGTGGTGGTGGACTGCTCCAGCTATATCGCCAACGACATCCTCTCTGCCGTGGCGCTGATGGAGGCAGACAGCGTGCTGCGCCTTGCCAACTGCGACCTGAAATCCGTGAGCTACTTTTCCAGCCAGCTCCCACTGCTCAAGGGACTGAGCTGGGACGAGGATAAGCAGTACAAGACCGCCGCCAATATCAAGCCCATGCAGGCGGCGGACCGTATCGGACAGGTGCTGGGCAGTGTGGCCTTTCAGCTTCCTTACTCTGCGGAGCTGGAGGAACAGTATTTGGCAGGCAACCTGCTGGATGACCTCGCCATGAAGGATAGCCGCGCCTTCCGTAAGGAGATCGAACGTATCTGCAAGGAGGTGTTTTGATGCTGGGCGATAAGCGAAACACCTCCCTATTCGCAAAAGAGCCGCAGCCCGTTCAAGAAGCCCCCGCTGAGAATACCGGACATCAGGAGCTTTTCTCCCAGGACCGCATAGCGCCCAAAACCAGTGGCCTGCTTTTTGACACCAAGGATACGGTAGCCTTCTCTGAGGCACTCAGTCAGGTGCAGGGCTACCTGGCCAGCGAGTATGCCTCTCTCATTACAGAGAGCAGCACAGAGAGCAAGGAGCAGATGAAGCGCCTCATGGCCCGCTACCTTCAGGACAACCGCCTCGGTGTGGAGGGCTTTACCACCGACAGTCTGGTGGACACCCTCTACACCGAAATGGCGGAGTATGGCTTCCTGACCAAGTATATCTTTGCGGAGGGCATTGAGGAGATCGACATCAACTCTTGGCGGGACATCGAGGTGCAGTATTCCGATGGGCGCACCATTAAGCTGGAGGAGCACTTCGACTCCCCGGAACACGCCGCCAATGTGGTGCGGCGGATGCTCCAGAACTCCGGCAAGGTGCTGGACAATGCCAGCCCGGTCATCACCTCGCGGCTGGCGAAGAATATCCGTATAGCGGTCATCAAGGCCCCTGTTCTGGACGAGGATGCAGGAGTGGCGGCTTCCATCCGTATCGTCAACCCCCGAAACCTTTCCAAAGAGGACTTCGTTGCCGGAGGTACGGCGACGGGCGAAATGCTGGACTTTCTCGCCGCCTGCCTGCGCTACGGCGTGTCTATCTGCGTGGCGGGCGCCACCAGCAGCGGCAAGACCACGGTGGCAGGCTGGCTTCTATCCACCATCCCCGACAACAAACGCATCTTTACCATCGAGGACGGCTCCAGAGAGTTGCAGCTCGTCCGGGAGCAGGATGGCCGGGTGACCAACTCCGTCATTCACACCCAGACGAGAGACAGCGAGAACGAGCGACAGCGCATCGACCAAATCGCACTGTTGGACATCGCCCTGCGCTTTAACCCAGACATCATCTGCGTGGGCGAGATGCGAGGCCCCGAGGCCAACGCCGCCCAGGAAGCCGCCCGTGTGGGTGTGGCGGTGCTGACCACCATCCACTCCAACTCCAGTGAGGGCACCTACCGCCGCATGGTATCCCTGTGCAAGCGGGCGGTGGATACCCCCGACGATACGCTGATGCAGTATGTTACCGAAGCATACCCCATCGTGGTCTACTGTCGGCAGCTCGAAAACAAGCAGCGGCGCATCACCAATATCTCCGAGTGCGAGATCCTACCGGATGGCACACGGAGGCTCCGTAAGCTTTACGAGTACAACATCACGGCCAACCGCATGGAAGGTGATCGCTCCATCGTGGAGGGACAGCACGAAAAGGTTGAGGAGATGTCCGATGGTCTGCAAAAGAGGTTCATTGAAAATGGTATGCCCAGCTCCGAGCTGGGTCAATTCTTATTCCCCAAGGAGGTGGAATCCGAATGATCGCAATCAGGCTTGCAGCCTGCGCCGGTATGATCATCGGCATTTTTCTTCTGCTGGGGCTTTCCTTCCGGGAGTTCACGGACGGTGTCTTTTACCGCCTGCTGCACCCGCCCGGAAGCCTGCGGGACGAGATCAACGAGGCGACTGACCGCAAAAAGCCCGGTGTCTTCCGCCATCAGCTTTTGGAGGCACAGAGCGCACTGGAGGCATCGGGGCGCATGGAGAAGTTCCCCATGGTCTGCGCTGTGTCCATGCTTTTGCTCATCGTAGGCGCTGCCGCCGCCATTTTGTTCGGCAACGCTTTCCTCGTGCCGGTCCTCTCCGTGGGACTGATGCTCGTCCCGTTCTGGTATATTCGCTTGACGGCGGGCAGCTTTAAGAAGGAGGTCGCCGCCGAACTGGAAACTGCGCTGTCGGTGGTCACCACCGCCTACCTGCGCACGGAGAACTTTCAGATGGCGGTGGAGGAAAATGTCCGCTACCTCAAGGCACCGGTACAGGGTGTGTTCCAACGGTTTCTCACCCGCATCAAGCACATTGACCCCAACATGGATACGGCGCTCACCGAGCTGAAAGCCGCCATTGACAACGAGGTCTGGCAGGAGTGGTGCGATGGCGTCATGGCTTGCCAGGGCGACCGGAGTCTCAAGACCACGCTGCCGCCCATCGTGGCAAAGCTCTCAGATATGCGCATCGTCAACGGCGAGCTGGAGCAGCTCGTGTTTTCACCCCGCAAGGAGTTCATCACTATGGCGGTGCTGGTGTTGGGCAATATCCCGCTGGTGCGGTTCATCAACGCCGATTGGTACGCTACGCTGACAGAGACCCTCCCCGGGCAGGCAGTGATCGCCCTGTGTGTTTTGGCGGTGTTCGTGTCCTTTGCCTTTGTCATCAAGCTGACCCAGCCCATTGAATACCGGAGGTGAGCGCATGATGTTTTTGCTGTTTCTTTTCGGCGCTGCGCTTGCCGCGGGGCTGTTTTTCATCCTTGCCGATGCGCTGAAGCTGCCGAAGCTGGCGACTGAGCGAGCCCTCATTTCTGCGGGGCGCAGCGACAAGAAGTTGGTCAAGTCCACTGAAGCTCTGCTTTTAGGGTGGGCGGTAAAGCTTGCGCGGTTTGTCCGGCTGGACGAATACAAGCACCGCCGCTTGGAGCAGAAACTGACCGCCGCAGGTCTGGACATGACACCGGAGGTCTATATGGCCTACGGACTTTTGAAACCCTGCCTCATTCTGCTTGCCATTATCCCGTGCCTGATGGTCCTGCCCATTCTCTCGCCGGTGGTGCTGATCCTTGCGCTGCTGGTCTACTTCAAGGAGAGCCGCAGGGCGGACGAACTGGTCAAAAGCCGCATCGACAAGATTGAGGGCGAACTGCCCCGGTTCGTGGCGACCGTAGAGCAGGAGCTGTCTTCCAGCCGTGATGTGCTGCGCATCCTGGAGAATTACAAGAAGCACGCCGGTGAAGATTTTGCCCGTGAACTGGATGTTCTGACGGCGGATATGCGCTCATCCTCTTACGAGGCGGCACTCATCCGCTTTGAGGCCCGCATGGGCTCCGCCACGGTTTCGGACATCGTCCGTGGGCTCATCGGGGTCCTGCGCGGCGATGACGGGCGGATGTATTTCCAGATGCTGTCCCACGATCTGAAGCAGGTGGAGCTGTGTCGGCTCAAGGCGAAGGCGGCGAAGATCCCGCCCAAGATCCGTGTGTTCTCGTTCATCATGCTGGCCTGCTTCATGCTCACCTATATCGTGATCATCCTATTTCAGATCGTCACCTCCATGGCCACTCTGTTTTAAGGGGGCGAAGCTATGAAAAAACGACTGAAGAAACGCCCCGGCGAGGGGTACATCGACGTCTGTGTCCTTGTGGTCTGTGCCATGCTGGTGGTCGCCTTTGCGCTGCGGGTGCTGCCCGTCTTTATCGCCAAGCAGCAGCTCAACACCTATGCCACAGAGCTGGTGCGGGAGGCTGAGATCTCCGGGCGTGTGGGCACGGAAACGACCCTGCGGGAGCAGGTCCTGAACGAGCGCATGGGCATCACGCCCACAGTGGAGTGGTCCCAGACCGGGAACATCCAGCTCAATCGAGAGGTGACAGTCACTGTGCGACTTTATGCCAACATTGGCCTGTTCGGAGACTTTGGTTCATTTCCCGTAACGCTCACCGCGCAGGCCACAGGGAAAAGTGAGGTGTATTGGAAATGAATGACCTGTATCGATTCAAAAAGCGTTCTGGCGTAGGTACGCCTATGATCCTTGCCATCGTCCTTGTCCTGCTGATACTGATCTGTGCCGTTGCGGAGTACAGCCGCATCTGGATCATCTCCCAGGGAGTGAAGGAGGCAACCCAGCAGGCGGTCCTATCCACCGTCAACGACAACTATAACGATGTGTACCATGCGGTGCGGGAGGGCTATGCCGCAGGCTGGTCGCCTGATGACCGCGGCGGCTGGGAGCAGAGCGTGGATGAGGGAAATGTTTACGCACAGCTCTCCCGCATTCTTGGGCTTTCCAGCGAGGGCGGGATCTATATCAAGTATTCGGGAGGCTACGCTGAGTTTTCTGTTTCCGATTTGACTGTGGAGATCCAGAACAATGGCCTTCGCTCCGGACAGAGCGCGGGATATGCCGCAATTGCGGAACTGAAACTGACTGTCCCTGTTCGCTTTCTGGGCATTGCATTCCCTCCCGCACAGATGAAGCTCCATACGGCAGCAAAATATATCCCCTTGTTTTGAAAAAATTTCAATGTTTCAATAGACTTTCCACTTCTTCTGTGGTATGGTGCTGTTGGAACCGAAAAGGAGGCACTCGATATGACAGAGAAAACGAAGAAGGTCCTTGTGCTCGTAGGAGCCATCGTCCTTTGTCTGGCCTTGATAGCGGCGATCAGGCTGCGGTTTGTGGGTCATTCGGAAGTCCCGCCCCAAATTGATCCTATCCCCACACAGGAGGCAACAGAGCCTGTGGTAAACATTCAAAATACTCAAACCCCAGAGGAGACTGAGCCTGTGGTGGATATTACGGTACCAGAGCAGACCCCCACTCCCAGTACTCCTGTCCCCAGTGCAGACCCGAGCAGTACCGGCACAGAACAGAACATCCAGACGGACCCGGCCAAGCCTGAGGAACCGGAAAAGCCTGTCCCGCCCAGTGCGACCCCTTTACCCACTGGCCACAGCTCTGAGGATATACCGCAGGAGGACCGCAACACGGAGGCTCCGCCCAGCTATTCCCCGGAGCAGACTGCGGTCACCTCCACGCCGGAGCCGGACACCCAGGGCGGCTATGACCAGGGCGGGACCTATGTGCCGGGCTTTGGGTATATTGAAAGCAGCGGCGAGGGTACGGTAACCGTCAATGACGATATGTATGAAAACGGCAATAAGGTCGGCAGTATGGACTGATCAACGGCCCATCCAAGGAGCGCAGTTAATAGCTGCGCTCCTTCTTCATTCTGGAGGTGAATGATATGAAGCGTATTCTTTCCCTGATCCTGTCTACCACTCTATGCCTTGGCCTTTGCGTGACAGCCCACGCCTCTGGTGACCCAAACATTGACACCGGAGGCGGTAATTTGGGCAATGGCTCCACCGGGAATGTCTGGCATGGCGATTCCGGTGTCCGAATCAGCATTATCAATGCAGAAAGGGCAACGGTTGTAGCTGCCCCTGTAGATTACATCAAACCACCTGAATATGTGCTGGACTGGAACAAAAGCAACATCGTCCATTTCGGCAAGGTCTCAAAGGTCCAGTACAACGCTGGTAAGGAGCTGACACCAACCGTGGGCAGCTACAACTATTCCATTCCTTCTCAGGAACTTCCCAAAATCATTGCTACCAGCAGCGGCACGGGCAGCATTACGGCGATCAAGAACTACTTCTGCGATGAGCAGATCCTGAGAGGCATTTGCATTGATACCGGGTTCAACTATGACACATTGATCTCGGGAAACTATAAATTGCTCATTGAGCCGCTGGCGGCATTCCTCTACAAGGGAACGCCTTTTGTTATGACCGCCACCGAAGCGGCGCTGTACGACCAGCGAGTCAGCGGTGATCTCAGAAACAACATGGGGTCCCTTACCCACAAGAATCTGCCGCTTGCACTGTTTTTGGAGACTCCAGACTTGGGCTATCCTGCGTGGGGCGGCAGCCGTACCACCCATGCATCCAACACAGACATCATCTCCTCTCTGGGGATCGGCATCGTGCGCTTTACAGAGCACGTAGCGCCGCCAGATCCCGGCGAGTTCGACTATGAGTATCGTGTAGACACCGATGTCATTACCTCGGTGGAGGTCAGCGGTGGCCAGTCTGACCCGGACAATCCCGTAAGCGTGGAGTTCATCATCCAAGGCACGACCTACACGGTGAGCAATGTCTATTACCCGGAGGGCGACAGCCAGCTTGCCTGGGTCAGGTGGCATACCCCCTCCGAGCCCTGTATCTGCACGATCCGGGTCAATACGCAGGGTGGTGGATGGGCACAGAGCGTGATTACTGCCAATATTGTGGACTTGGACGGCAACGACCCGCCCAATCCCGTGGCGGATGACCGCAATGACCGCTTCCGTGCCTCATCCGTTCCGACCAATGCGGAGGTGACCTCCGCCTTCTGGGGTATCTGGACTCCGTGGTGGAAAGAAAACTGGGTCTGGGTGCCGGTATGGGAGAAATGCTGGCACAGCGATTGGGTGGATACCTCTCACCTTGATGACGAAGGAAACCTGATCAGAAGCGGTTATTGGGACGACTGGTACCACTGGGTGGACAACGGATACTGGGAGGATCAGGGCTGGTGGGAGTTTGACTACAACAGCTACTCCGCCAGTTTGACCGCAAGCATGATGATCACGCCGGACGGTCTTTCCCCCTCGGCAACTGCTGTCAGCCTCAAAAGCGGTTATGGCGTTCAGGAGGAAGTGACCGCCAGGGTGTCCACCGATCAGAGCTATGCCGTCACCGCGGCGCAGAATGCCGTGACCTACTTCCCGGAATTCGGGTACAAGGACTACTGGCGGCTTCTGTACTGCACCGTCAGCGGAAAACGGTCCACACTGACATTCAAAGCCAATCCCTACAGTACCTACCACCGCACGACCCACTTCACGCCCATATGGTACCCCGACGGAGAATACAGGGTCTATACCTGGCTGCTCGACTGCTGGACACCAGCGGGAATGCTGAGTATGAATCTGACCGACAGCCTGACGGTCTCCGGCAATCTGTGGGAGGAGTGGCACATCGCTCCCAGCCATTAAAAAATCTCATGTTCAAGAGGTGAACGCTATGCGTAAATGTAAGAAAATGATCCCCATACTCCTCGCTGTGTTCCTGCTGTGCTGCATCCTTAGCACCACGGCGTTTGCGGTCGGTACCGTTGATGTGGCCGGTGCGGTGCAGGGCACTTGGCATACGGCATCTCAGCAGATCAAGACCGTGGTCAACACGGTCGTGTTTCCCGCCATCGACCTGATCCTCGCCGTGTTCTTCTTTGCCAAGTTGGGTACGGCGTACTTTGATTTTCGGAAAAGCGGCCAGTTTGAGTGGACAGGTCCCGCGATACTGTTTGCCAGCCTGGTCTTTACCCTGACCGCGCCGCTCTATATCTGGCGCATCATCGGGATCTGAGTAAAAACAAGAGAGCCGTATCGTCCGCATGGCTCTCCCTATAAGACCCGAAGGCAGGCGATACGGTCCTCGAAAAGAGGTGACCTTATCGAATGTTTATTTGGGACTTCGTTGCCGCCACGGTGCTGAATGGGATCATTGACTGGTTTTATGAACAGGTCGTGGGCTTCCTCGGCAACTTCTTTGCCGAGATGGGCAACATGGGCGTGGAGCTCTTCCAGCAGAGCTGGGTGCAGAGCATCGTGCTGTTTTTCTCCTATCTGGCATGGGCGCTGTATGTGACCGGACTTGTGGTCGCTATGTTTGAGTGCGGCATTGAGTACAACTCCGGCAGGGGCAATTTCAAGGAAATGGCGCTGAACGCCATCAAGGGCTTTTTCGCCGTAAGCCTGTTCACGGTGGTACCCGTGCGGCTCTATGAATTGTCCATCGCGCTCCAGTCCAGCCTGACCGCAGGCATCACAGGCTATGGCGCATCCATTGGGGATGCCGCGAGTGAGATCATCAACACGATGGGCGGCTCCGGCAGCCTGACAGAGATGACCTCAACCTCCACACTTGGCTTTTCGGCCATCACCAGCCCAATCATGATCTTGTTCTGCATCATCATGATGGCATACGCTGTGATCAAGGTGTTCTTTGCCAACCTCAAGCGCGGCGGTATCCTGCTCATCCAGATTGCAGTAGGCAGCCTGTATATGTTCAGTGTCCCCAGAGGGTACACGGACGGCTTTATCCAGTGGTGCAAGCAGGTCATCGGCCTGTGCCTGACGGCATTTTTGCAAGCCACGATACTTATCGCGGGGTTGATGGTATTCAAGGACCACGCCCTGCTCGGTCTGGGGCTCATGCTTGCAGCCGGTGAGATCCCCAGGATCGCCGGCACCTTTGGGCTGGATACCACGACTCATGCCAACATTATGAGCGCGGTCTACACGGCGCAGGCGGCTGTCAACACCACACGCACTGTTGCACAGGCGGTGGCCAAATGAGTGCCCCTGCAATGACGATGGGTAGTTTGTTCGACGGCATTGGCGGGTTCCCGCTGGCTGCCGTGCGGAACGGCATCACCCCTATGTGGGCAAGTGAGATCGAAGCCTTTCCCATTGAAGTGACAAGGCTGCGCTTTCCCGATATGCTCCATGTCGGGGATATCACAAAATTAGATGGAGCGAAGCTGCCGCCTGTGGACATCATCTGTGGCGGTAGCCCATGTCAGGATCTCTCCGTGGCCGGGGCGAGGGCTGGGTTAGCTGGCCCTCGTTCCGGCCTTTTCATGGAACAGGTCCGCATCGTAAAGGAGATGAGATATGCAGATATGCGAGCTGGACGGACAGGTCACTCTGTTCGACCCAGATTTATGCTCTGGGAAAACGTGCCAGGAGCCTTCAGTTCAGGAGAACCCAAAGGTGAAGACTTCCGTATCGTCCTCGAAGAGATCTGCCGAATTAAAAGCGATACCGTATATGTTCCTCGACCTGGCGGGCCCTGGGGATCTGCTGGGGCTGCTATACTGGGAAACACTTTTTCCCTGGTGTGGCGATGCCTTGATGCTCAATACTGGGGTGTCCCCCAGAGAAGAAAAAGGATCTTCCTTGTCGCCGATTTTGGAGGACTCACCGCCCCGCAAATACTATTTAAGCCCGAAAGCCTGCCTGGGTATCCTGCGGCGAGCTTGGGAACGGGGCAAGGAATTGCCTTACCAACTTCGCATTGCATTGATGGCCCAGGCGGGCTTGTGCTTTGCCCCGACTGTGAAAGACGGAGTGAAAGCCTTTCACATCAACCAGCGGGATGAGGGCATCGACTTGGGTGAGGTGTCCGGGGCACTCATGGCCACCAACAACCTCCAGATGCAGACCTTCGTATCGCCTGAATGCCTGACCCCATGGGATACACAACAGAAGCGGATCTTCCTCCCTGATGGCGTTGCGCCCACCCTTGCAGGGGCAGATGGTGGAGGCGGCAGAAACCCAGGAGGACTCCTGCTGGCGGCCTTCTCCGCAGGTGCTGGCTCCAAGGCTGGCGGCATTGGGTACAGTGAGGAGGTGGCTCCCACATTGAAGGGTTCTGCCAGTGGAAACTGTATGCCCTCGCTCCTTTGCCTCAACGACCAGGGTGGAGATCGGATGGACCTGACCGTGGATCAGACTATGACGCTCCGGGCCGGGATGGGGAGCCACCAGCCGCTTGTTTGCCTCAATGACCAGGGTGGGCAGGTCATGGAATGCACCGAGGATATGACCGGTACACTACGGGCACAGGAGCATGGGCACCAGCCCATCATCTTTGAGAATCACGGCATCGATGCCCGATACACCGGCCCGCATCAGGTCGTCCCCACCATTTCCGCGCGGGCCGGGACCGGCGGCAATAATCTGCCCCTCGTTACGGCCGAGGAAACGGCTGACTCCCTCCAAGTGTTCAGCCGTCAGAGGGTGGATATCTTTGCACCAGGAGAAGTCGTCAGCACCGAGAGCGCACGGCAGCACAAGGATGCCACCGACCTCATCTACCAGGAAACCGTTGGCACACTCACTTGCGGGGACAGTCATGGCCCCAACATCCAGTATGTCTCACAGGATAAGCTCATCGTGGAAACACCCCTGCTGATCCGACGTCTGACTCCTCTGGAGTGTGAGCGGCTCCAGGGCTTCCCCGATGGCTGGACGGATATCCCCGGTGCTTCGGACTCCGCCCGTTATAAGGCGCTGGGTAACAGCGTTGCCATTCCCTGCGTGGAATTCATTATGAGCGGGATCGCGCTGGCACTGAGAGCTGATGTGTAAAACATTCTGATCGTGATAGCTTTGCGGCACATTGTTTGTTACATCTTGTGAATAGCTATTTCATTGCTTTGCCGATATACTTGGCTTGCAAATCAGGCAAAGGAGGTGCCAACCATGACAGCAGAGAAAACCAAGAATCTCTGTGCCCAGATCCCAGAGTCCCTGCACGCCAAAGTCCGGCAGCGGCAGGAGAACTCCGGGAAGTCTCTCAGCGAGTACATGACCGACCTTATTACCAACTTTTATGAAATGGAGGGTAAACCAATGGCAATCGGAAATCAAAGGACTGTGGCCTTTCAGGTAGATGCCGACCTTTTTGATCGGTTCAAGGAATACCTGAAGGCCAATGGCATCAAGCAGAACGCCTTCTTCCTCGACTGTATCCAGAGAGTGCTGGACGAGGCCGAGGAGGAAAATGGTTCTCCTGACCCTGGGCAGGGCCAGAAGGAATAACATCAGCATACCGAAGCCGCCGCAGATGACCATATCTGCGGCGGCCTTCTCTTGGAGGTGACAGCTTGTATATTTACCCGGAAAACCTGACCGCAAGGGCCACCATGTGGCTGTGGGAGCTGCGGGACATTGGGAGCATTGGCGTGGGACTTTTGTTCTCTGTGTTGGCACTGACCCAGACGGGGATCTTTATTCCCTTGATCGCAACGGCGGTCTATGCCTTTCTCAGCATCCAATTTGAGGGGACGAGCATCCTCAGCTTCCTGCGCTACGCCACGGCGTTCCTGATCACAAAACAGCAATTCTACGAGTGGAGGTTTGATGCATGAGCAGAAAGAAAAAAAGCGAAGGTGTTCAGTCCACCCGTCAGCTCATGGGCATCGAGAGTATCGAAGACTACTGCATCGCAACCAGAATGGGTGACCTTGTGTTTTTCGTCATCAAACCCACCAATATCTCCGTCCTGCCGGACTCCGGCGTGACCGCCCGCATCTATGCCCTGCTCAATGTGGTGAAGGGGCTGGCGGAGATCGAGATGCTGGCTCTCAATTCCAAGGAGTCCTTTGAGGACAACAAACGCTTCTACGCCAGCAGGATGGAAACCGAGGAACTCCCCGCCCTCCGCCGCCTGCTGGAGCAGGACGGCAGCCATCTCGACCGCATTCAGGCGCTGATGGCATCCGCTCGTGAGTTCTATATCATCGTGCGCCTTCGCAACGAGAAGGAGTCGGAGGTCTTTCCCTACCTTTCCCGCATTGAGAAAACCATCAAGGACAACGGTTTTTCCGTCGCCCGTGCCGGTGAACAGGAGCTCAAGCGGATGCTGGGCATCTACTTCGAACAGGATGTGACCACCGAGCAGTATGAGGACTACGATGGAGACCGTTGGGTCATCGTGGGCGAATAAAGGAGGTATCCATTTTGACAAAGAAGGTGAAAGCCCCTGCGCCGCATAGTGCCGGGGAACCTCAAATCAAGTCCTATTTGGACATGATCGCACCCTCGGTGGTGAAGTTCAACACCGACCACTTCATCTTCGGCAATACCTACCGCTGTGTCTGGGCACTGAGGGAGTACCCCACAAGTACCGATGAGCAGGCCATTCTCCGCCACCTGGGAGAAAAGGACGGCGTCACCCTGCGCATCTATACCCGCCAGGTCACACCGGCAGAGGAGAAAAAGATCATTCATAATGCGGCCAACAAGAACCGCATGAACAGCTCCAACACCAACGACCTCCAGCAGACCGTGACCGCCGAGAGCAATCTGCAGGATGTGGCCACGCTGGTCACCTCCATGCACCGCAACCGTGAGCCGCTGCTCCACTGTGCAGTATATATCGAGCTGACCGCCCCGGACTTCGACACCCTCAAGCTGCTCCAGACCGACGTGCTGACGGAGCTGGTGCGGAGCAAGCTCAATGTGGACCGGCTCCTGCTCCGCCAACAGCAGGGCTTCCGAAGTGTCAGCCCCGTGGGGTACAACGCCTTCGGCACACAGTTCGAGCGTGTCCTGCCTGCCAGTTCGGTGGCAAACCTCTATCCCTTCAACTACTCCGGCAAGACCGATGCCAAGGGCTTCTACATTGGCAAGGACAAGTACGGAAGCAATGTTCTGGTGGACTTCGACCAGCGGGATGAGGACAAGACCTCGGCCAACATCCTCATCCTCGGCAACAGCGGCCAGGGCAAGTCCTACCTGATGAAGCTCCTTCTCCTGAACCTATTGGAGTCCGGCAAGTCCGCCATCTCTCTGGATGTGGAGCATGAACAGCGGGACCTGTGCGAATCTGTGGGCGGCTGCTTTGTTGACCTTATGGCGGGAGAGTATCTCATCAACATCCTCGAACCAAAGTGTTGGGACGAGGGCAGCGACCCGGACGACCCCTCCGCGCCCGAGCCCTTCCGCAAGAGCACACGCCTTGCCCAGCACATCTCCTTTCTCAAGGACTTTTTCAGGGCGTACAAGGATTTCAGTGATGCCCAGATCGATGTCATTGAAATCATGGTGGGCAGGCTGTATGAGAAGTTCGGCATCAACGACCGCACCAACTTCGCACGGCTCTGCCCGGAGGATTACCCCGTTCTCTCCGACCTCTATGACCTGATCGAGCGTGAATTCCAGTCGTATGAGCCGGGACAGCACCAGCTCTACACCGAACAGCTCCTACGGGAGATACTCCTCGGCCTCCACTCCATGTGTAAGGGTGCCGACGCCCACTTCTTCAACGGGCACACCAACATCACAAGCTCCCGTTTCCTTGTGTTCGGTGTCAAGGGTCTGCTGTCGGCGGCGAAGAATGTGTGCAACGCCATGCTGTTCAATATCCTCTCGTATATGTCGGACAAGCTCATCACCGTGGGCAACACCGTGGCGGCGCTGGACGAGCTATATATCTGGCTGAGCAACCCCACCGCTATCGAGTACATACGAAATAGCCTCAAGCGTGTGCGCAAGAAAGAGTCCGCTATGCTGCTGGCATCGCAGAATCTGGAGGACTTCGACCAGGAGGGCATCCGTGAGATGACCAAGCCCCTGTTCTCCATCCCGCCGCACCAGTTCCTCTTCAATGCAGGGTCCATCGACAAGAAGTCCTACATGGATATGCTCCAGTTGGAGGAGAGCGAGTACAACCTCATCAAGTTCCCCCAGCGGGGCGTCTGCCTGTACAAGTGCGGCAATGAACGGTATCTGCTGGAGGTCCACGCCCCGGCGTATAAGGAAAAGCTGTTTGGTACAGCGGGCGGCCGCTGATCTGCAAAAATTGCTTGCTATTATTTCGGCTTGCCGATATAATAGATATGAAGGAGGCGGTTGTATGATCATAGACGAATTGCTTCAGCGCAGAGGAATGACCAAATACCGGCTGGCGGTGGACGCTGGCGTTCCCCATGCCACACTGAGCGATATTTGCAGCGGCAAGACAAAGCTGGCAAAGTGCAGCACGGAAACCGCGTATAAGTTGGCAAAGGCTCTGGGCGTTTCGGTGGAGCTTTTGGTGGAGAGCGAACTACGTGCCGCCCAACGGGAGCGTTCGTATGAGTATGGTCTTCCAAACTATCTCCAGCACGATCTGGACGCCTATAAGGAGGGGCTGGCACAGAGCTCCGACCTGATGGACTGCCTGTGGGGTGAACTCTACGGCAGCATTAATATGGCGGAGATCAGCGATGGCGCTATCACGCCGGAACATGCAGACTATCTGCGAAAAAAATATCTGTGGAGGACACAGCGATGATAGATTTTACGAATTGTCCAAGACTGCCTCATAAGGCATATAACGGTGCCAACGGAAAGAAAATCGCCATTGAGTATAAAGGCGAACAGTATATGCTGAAGTTCCCGCCCTCCGGGGAATCGAAACCCACGGAGTTGTCCTATACCAACAGTTGCATCAGTGAGCATATCGCATGCAGTATCTTCAATATGCTGGGGATACAGGCTCAGGAGACAATACTTGGCACTTTTGGGGTCGGTGGGAAAACCAAGGTCGTGTGCGCCTGCAAGGATTTCACAGCAGACGGCAAGCAGCTTTTTGACTTCTGCTCCATCAAGAATACGGTTCTGGACTCGGACTCCAACGGAAGCGGCACAGAGCTTGCGGATATCATGGATACCATCGAAAAGCAGGGGTTTGTTGCCCCAGATGTCCTGTTGAAGCATTTCTGGGATATGTTCGTGGCTGATGCTCTCTTAGGGAATTTCGACCGTCACAACGGAAACTGGGGATTTTTGCACGATCCGAGTACCGGCGAAAGCGGTATTGCTCCGGTATTCGACTGTGGGAGCTGCCTGCTTCCCCAAGCCGATGAAAAGGTCATGGCCTCTGTCCTGGAAAACGAGGATATGTTGAACACGAGAGTGTATCAATTCCCAACCTCCGCCATCAAGCTTAACAGCAGGAAAATCAATTACTATGATTTCCTGACCACACAGCAGGATGCAGACTGTGGAGCAGCCCTCAAAAGGATCATCCCTAAAGTGGACATAGAGCAGATCAGTAGCTTCATTGACAGCGTTCCGCATATTACGGACTTACAAAAGAGGTTTTATAAAAAGTATATCTCCGCACGGTATGAACTGATTTTACAGCCGTCATTTGAACTGGCTGTGTCAGAACAGGAACAGCAAACCTTTGGAGAACCTATTATGTGATATGCGCTGAAAGGGCGCCGCGATTTAGCGGCGTCCTTCTCTTTTCAAAAGAGTTGAAATCTGCATCCAATAAATCCAAAAAATGCTATCGAACAACTGTTGCATGCCGTTCCTGAATCTGCTACAATAGGGGCATACTGATCTGGTGTGGAAACGGAGGTGCAGATGATGAAAGCGCGCACCTATATCGCGATCGATCTCAAATCATTCTACGCCTCCGTGGAGTGCGCCGAACGTGGGCTGGACCCCATGACCACCAACCTGGTGGTGGCAGACAAATCCCGGACAGAGAAAACCATCTGCCTTGCGGTGTCGCCCAGTCTCAAAGCATACGGTATTTCGGGACGGCCCCGGCTGTTCGAGGTGGTGCAGAAAGTCAAGGAAGTCAATACACAGCGGCAACGGAAGGCTCCGGGCCGCAAGCTCACCGATGCATCCTCAGATGACACCGTGGTGAAGTCCTCTCCCTCAGTGGCATTGGACTACATTGTGGCCCCACCCCAGATGGCCAAGTACATGGAGTGGAGCGCCAGGATCTATCAGGTGTATCTCAAATACGTTGCCCCGGAGGATATCCATGTCTACTCCATAGACGAGGTCATGATGGATGTGACCAACTATCTTTCCACCGCCAAGCAGACGGCACGGGAGTTTGCCATGACTATGATCCTGGATGTACTGGCCACCACCGGCATTACCGCCACTGCGGGGATCGGTCCAAACCTGTACCTCTGCAAGGTGGCTATGGACATCATGGCCAAGCATATCCAGCCGGACCCCAATGGCGTCCGTATCGCGGAGCTGGATGAGATGAGCTATCGCCTGTTCTTGTGGGGCCATCGACCACTCACTGACTTCTGGCGGGTGGGCAAAGGCTATGCTTCCAAGCTGGAGGCAAATGGCCTCTACACCATGGGGGATATCGCCCGGTGCTCTATTGGGGTGCCAGGTATGCGGTACAGTGAGGAGCTGCTGTATAAATTGTTCGGAGTCAATGCCGAACTGCTCATTGACCACGCCTGGGGCTGGGAGCCAACCACCATTGCGGACATCAAGGCATACAAGCCCCAGTCCAATTCTATAGGCTCCGGTCAGGTTCTTCACTGCCCTTATACCTACGACAAAACCAAGCTGGTGGTCTGGGAGATGGCCGACCAACTCTCTCTGGACTTGGTGGACAAGGGGCTGGTGACCAACCAGCTTGTTCTCACCGTGGGCTATGACATGGAAAACCTGAAAGATCCCCCCAAACGAAAGTCCTACCATGGAGAAGTTACCACAGACCGATATGGCAGAGCCATCCCCAAGCACGCCCACGGCACGGAAAACCTGAAGCAGTACACCTCCTCCACCAAGCTCATCACCCAGGCGGTGATGGAACTGTTTACACGGATCGTAGATCCTGACCTTCTGGCCCGGCGGGTCTATCTGGTGGCGGCCCATGTGGTACCGGAGTCCTCCTTCCCCCAAGAGGAAGTAGTGGAGCAGCTCGACCTCTTCACCGACCAGGCCGCCGAGGAAAAGCGGCGTGAAGTGGAGGCCGCCGAGCTGGAGCGGGAACGGAAACGCCAGGAGGCGGTGCTGACCATCAAGAAGAAGTTCGGCAAGAACGCCATCCTCAAGGGGGCCAACCTGGTGGATGGCGCCACTACCAAGGACCGCAACGGTCAGATCGGAGGACACCGGGCATGAGCAACTACGATGACATCCTCTATCTGCCCCATCCCACCTCCAAGACTCATCCCCGGATGTCCCGGCAGGATCGGGCAGCACAATTCTCTCCCTTCGCTGCTCTCACCGGATACGAAGCGGTGGTCAAGGAGACTGCTCGGCTCACCGATGAGCGTCCTGTTTTGACCGAGGACGAGGAGGCCGAGCTGGACGCCCGGCTCCGTCTGGCAATAGAGTTGGACGCCGAGGTGTCGGTGACCTGGTTCCGACCGGACAGCAAAAAGAATGGCGGCAGCTATGTCACTACCACGGGTCAAGTGAAGAAGGCGGATGAACTCCGGCAAATCCTCATCATGGAGGACGGTGCCCAGATCCCCATCCAGGAGCTCACTGCTGTTGACAGTTTGATTTTTGGCGACACATATTGAACGAGGTAGTCACGCCGCTGGGTGTGGCTATCTTTTTATACCTACAGAGAAGACAAAGGGGGTACAAAAAATAGGAAACATAATAGCTTCAAAGGCCATCGTTGCTCTCGTTACCAGTGAGAAAGGTCGCAGAGCCATCGGCTGGATCTTGGCGGCGATTTTCTCCCCGGTCATCTTGCTTGTTGCCTTTCTCTGTTCCTTCGGAAGCGGCAGCGCCGAGAGCAACAACATTGCGGTGAAGACCTGTTTCTATCCCACGGAACTGGCCGAAAATGTTCCCGCCGAGTACCGCACTCATGTGGAGGATATGCGCACTGCTTTCTCCCTTCTGGATTCGGCGGTCGCCGGTGCAAATAGTCAGATGGAGAGCGGCAACAGCCTCGACCCAATTTGGGTCAAGGCTGTTTTTTTCGCCCTCTGTTTTGGCGAGGATGTGCCATCCTCAAGGGCTGCGGATAGTTTCGTTGGTTGCTTCTATACCACAGAAACACGGACCAAAACCGTGACGGTGGAGAACGAGGACGGGACGACAAGCGCCATAGAGGAGAGCTATACCGTGGCGGTCCCTCTCTCGCCGGAGTCCGCATACACCAATCTTGCATCCGAGATCGGCAGAGCGGTCACAGATGAGGACCGCAGCAACATCGGCCATATCTACACCATGATCGCAGGGCCCGTAGGCGGCGGCAGCTATGATGGGAGCTACCTGCGCGGGAGTGATCCGAATATTGAATTGGACATCTCCCGGTTCGTTGACCCAGCCGCCAAAAATGCGGCGGACCTCGCCACCTATGCCCTCCATGCATGGAACTCCGGCTGGGGTTATGTGTGGGGGACCTATGGCAACATCCTCACAGACACTCTGTTGGAATACAAGCTCCAGCAGTACCCAGACAGTGTTGGAGAACATGAGGACTTCATTCGGATCAACTGGCTGGGCGGCAGGGCCACTGACTGCGTGGGGCTGATCAAGGGTTACGGTTGGCTTGACCTGGACAGTATGACCATCCAGTATGGGACCAACGGGATGCCGGACATCGGCGCCAACGCCATGTATCACAGTGCGGAGGTCAGCGGCCCCATCAGTACCATGCCGGATATCCCAGGCCTCGCTGTCTGGATGGATGGACATATCGGAGTCTATGTGGGCAATGGTGAGGTGGTGGAGGCTATGGGTACTGAATACGGTGTGGTCAAGACGCAGCTCAAAGATCGCGGCTGGACCCACTGGCTGAAGATCAAATACATCGACTATGACTGAGGAGGTCTGAGATGAAACAAGGAAATCTGGAAGTTTCTTTTGATGAGGAGAAACTTGCCGCACTGCGGCGCTACATGGGCAGGAAGGACTTGAATCTGGAAGCGGAGCTGGCCGATGCGCTGGCCAAGCTCTATGAGAAATATGTTCCCGCTCCTGTGCGGGAGTACATTGACGAAACGGATGTACCAGCTCCTGCCGCTCCCAGGCCCAGGCGCAACCCGAAACCAGTTGCACCAAAGCCTATTGAGAAATCGGAGGTGGTCCAGTGAATAGCAGAGACATAACCATCTGGATTGACGAGCGTTGGTATGATGCCCTGAGTAAGCACTTAAAGGATGAAACGCTGGAGGAGCATCTGGAAAATGTCCTCGATGAAATGTGCAACCAGCTTCCCCGGCAGGAGTACGAGCGCATCAGTCAGGAGATTTGGCAGGAGGAACAGGCACGGGAAGCCAGACGGCGCTTCGCTGTGTTCCATGTGACGGAGCATGGTAAGTCCGTCTATTTTCTGGCGGAGGAAAATCTGGAGATGCTCCAGATCGCTGTGAAGCTGAGAAGTTATACTCGTAAATCACCTGAATGCTCTCCAATGTGGTTCCTTGGAATGTTCTCCCATGGTGAGCGCATCACACCTGAGCAGTTCAACACCTATGTACAGGAGCGGCTGGACAACACATGCAGAGTGGTCGGCGCCTATGACATCGATCTGGACAAGGGCACCTTTGCTGCACTGCACATCATAGACGGTTGGCAGCAGTTCCGCGTTCAGGATATCACTACGGCCGCCTACTACGCCATGAAGACAGGTGCTGCATCCTGGGAGGAACGATGGAGAGTGTTCTTGAATCGGCTGGACGGAAAGCAGCTCACCGCTGAAACAGAAGCGCAGTTTCTCCATGGTCAGCGGGAACTGTGCGCAGAGGATATTTGTTTCCTCGATGAAATCGTGCAGAACGAGCACCTGCTGGAGTTCTATATGGAGGTGTCCTTCGATGCCGATGCAGTTTTTGGAACGCAGGTTTGCACAGCCGAGAACGATGATTACCTGAACATATACGCCAACTATGATCTGGAGCGTGGCGGTGTCTGCGACACGCTGGATGTCTATCTCGTGCGGGGAAATGGCTCAGATCAGGATCGCAAGTACCGTCTGAGCAAGGAGGAGCAAGCGCTCCTGCTACCCAAGATGGAGGAATACTGCCAGCAGCAATTTGGCTGCGGCCTTGACGAGCTACGAAGGCAATACCTGTCCGAGCAGGACAGCGGCCAGCAGAGTCCGCAGATGTGAGCGTGGGCATGAGAGACTCTGATTTTATCCTGAGCATCACAGAGAACGGAGACACCAAATACCTTCGGACAAGGCGGTACACCGACCCTCTATTCATTGCACGGCGCTGCTCGATTGCCATTGCAGATAAAGATGCTGGGAGCCTGACACAAGCTGCGTTCCCTGAAGCGGTAGTCATAGGGAACTCCCCGGAACAACTCACGGCCAGATCCGCCGCAATTGATTTTGACCGGGACTTGCTTTCCGTGAAAGAACACGGGAACTGGTTCAAGCTGCCGCTGCATGCTGCGACCGCTGCGGCGGACTGGTGCTATGAACGATTGGGAAGTATTCCACCGGAAGCGAGGCTCCATACGTTTTATCTCCGTGCCGTTGCAGAATGGCGCAAAGCCAGCCTGTCAGCCCCGTGTGCCGCTTTTGCGCCGGGGGTAGGGGTAACACCCACTGGTGCCTGAAGAGGCACGGTATGCCCCGCTTTGTGGCGTAGGTGCCACGAGTGAGGAAAAGCAGGTAGAAAGGACCGGGGTCGCAAGCGCCCCGGTCCGCTCACAACTGCCCGCAGTGCGGGCAGTTTCAGACTTTTGGAGCGGGGTCGTAATGACCCCTCATGCAGCCCCTGCGGGGTCGTAGGTCGGAGCGGCACCCCAAAATCCCCGTGTTTGCAAGGAAAGGCAACGGGGTCGCAACCTGAATTACGAGGTGAATCAAGAGATGTTCAAGGACAAGAAAAAATCAGCATTTTGGCTTTTCCCTGAAACGAAAGCACAGGTGGAAGCCCATTTCCGGGAGGACAACTGCGCCAGCCAAAGTGAGTATGTTGAGAAAGCGATCCTGTTTTACACGGGATACCTGCATGCGCAAAAGGCCAATGCCTACCTACCGCGATTGATCAGTGAGACACTGGAGGCCAAGCTGGGCGTGCTGGGTGACCGGATCGGACGGCTGCTGTTCAAGCTGACGGTGGAGGAGTCCATGATGATGCACATCATCGCCTCCGATACTGATGTGGATTTCCCCACCTTGGACAAGCTCCGTGGACGCTGCGTTATGGATGCTAAACGTACCAATGGGGAGATCTCTTTTCAGGATATCCTCAAGTTCCAGAAGGGACTGTAAGCCATGGGTGAAGTGAGGCTCGTACAAAAGAGTGGTTACATCAAAAGCGGCGGCACTGCCGCGGGCTACATGAAGTATATCGCTACCCGAGAGAATGTAGAGAAGCTCCAGGGCAATGGTCCTGCCACGAAGGATCAGCGGCGGCTCATCAAGGAACTGCTCCGTGACTTCCCGGATGCAAAGGAACTGTTTGAGTACGAGGACTATCTGGCAGCGCCCACCCTCGGCAACGCCTCCGCATTCATCACCATGGCGCTGGACGCCAACGTCCACACCATACAGGAAACAGATGGATACATGAAGTACATTGCTACCCGTCCCCGGGTGGAGCGCCGGGGTGAGCATGGACTATTCAGCGACAGCGACTCGGTGTCCTTGCCTACAGCAATAGCAGAACTGAACGGTAATGCTGGCCGGGTCTGGACTTTCATCTACTCCCTGCGCCGGGCGGATGCCGCCCAGCTCGGCTATGACAACGCAGCCAAATGGAGGCAACTCATCTTATCTCAGAAGAAAGCTCTGGCAGATGCGATGCGAATACCGGCAGAACACCTTCGTTGGTACGCCGCTTTCCATGACGAAGGACACCACCCGCATATCCACATGATGGTCTGGTCAGATGATCCCAAGCAGGAGTATCTCAGCCGAAACGGAATTGTTTCTATGCGCTCGGCGTTCACCAATGAGATCTTCAAGGATGAACTCTATGCGCTATACCAGAAAAAGGATGTCTCCTACAAGGAGGTCACCGCCGCGGCGCAGAGTGCAATGCAGGAGCTAATCGATCAAATGGAGAACACTCTCTGTGACAGCCCCACCATTGCTCGGATGATGGTGGAGCTGTCACAGGAACTGGAGTCGGTCACAGGTAAAAAGGTGTACGGCTACCTGAAGGAGTCTCTCAAAGAAAAGGTGGATACCATCGTGGATGAGTTGGCCAAACTCCAGCCAGTGGCGGACTGCTATGCGGTTTGGAATGGGCTGCGGGATGAACTGGAAAGCTACTATAAGGCCAAGCCCCGTGAGCATCTGCCCCTCTCCCAGCAGAAGGAATTCAAGTCGATCAAGAACATGGTCATTCGGGAAGCAGAAATCATCCGCCTCAATATCCACACTTTTGAGGATGAGACGATACAAGATGAGCCGGAGGAGGATAGCTCCGATGGAAGCGCTGCCGGTTCCAGACGGGTATATGAACAAGCGGCCGAGTACCGAAACGCAAAAGCCATCCTTGCAGACAGCATGTTCACACGGGAAGAAAAGCAGTCTGCGGTGGATACCTTGGAACGGCTCTGGCAGGATGGCTTTACTGTGGCGGCACACCAGCTCGGCAAGGTCAGGCGGGATGGGCTCTGCGACCCGCCGGATAAAAAGCAGGCGGAGAAATGGTTCCGCCTTGCCGCCGATGCCGGATTGGACGATTCCCAATACGCCCTCAGCAAGCTCCAACAAGAGCAGACACGAATCAACGAGGCCATATCCTGGTATGGAAAGTCGGCAGCCCAGGGGAATCAGTATGCGCAGTACCGTCTGGGAAAGCTGTATCTTGCCGGAGAGGATGTTCCCAAGAATGTAGATCGAGCGGTAGAATACCTGACTGCCTCTGCGGAGCAGGGCAACCAATATGCACAGTATGCTCTGGGAAAGCTCTACCTGATGGGCAGAGATATCGCGATGGATGAGGAAGTTGCATGCAAGTGGCTGACCGCCTCCGCCGACCAAGGCAATCAGTACGCCCAATTCTTTCTGGACCGCATCGGGCAGTTCCGTGACCCATCCGTCCTGTTGGCGGCGACCCGGCTGCTCCACCATCTGGCGAATACCTTTCGGGATAATGCCCTGCCACCTGCCAATCCCTCCGGGCTCCGCATTGACTCTAAACGAAGAAGGAAGCTGATGCAGAAGCGCCTCGCCATGGGACACAAGCCGGATGACCATGAATATCACCTGCAAATGCAGTGACGAAACCACTTCCTTTTTATCTGAGATTGTGGTAAACTAAGCTCAGTGAGGTGATCCTGATGAGCGAAAAAGAGATCCAGCGGCGGATCGCCGCCGTCAAAACTGCCGATGCCGTCAATGCCATTGAAGGAGCACCGGTGTCCGATTATGCCCGTGATCTCTCCATCCAATGGGCAAAGGGTGAACTGTCAGACGATGAGATGCTGGAGGCTCTGTGGGCTGCCCAGCAGGAACGTCTGGCCCGTAGGTGACCGCCATGCCGGATATGTACTTGTATGATGATGTGCCGGTGCTTCGGAATAAGCTGGGCATCAAAGACGAAAAGGAACTGGATACCATAGAGGCTGAACGGTCCCGTGCCCGAATGATGATCCTGTACAGGCGGGACTTTGACGATTTTACGTCTGAAGGGCTTTGTGCCATTCACCGATATCTGTTCGGAGACATCTATGACTGGGCAGGCCAGTACCGGCTCATGAATATTGCCAAGTGGGAAAAACTGCTGGCAGGCCGGAGCGTATGGTACAGCAATGATGAAGATATTCCGCGGGACCTCGAATCGGCCTTTGCCGAGCTGCATGACCGCAGGTGGGAAGAACTGTTCCGTACAGAGTTTGTCCGTGAGCTGGCCCGGTGCTTCCCGAGGATCTGGCAGGTCCATCCCTTCCGGGAGGGCAATACCCGAACCGTGGTCATGATGATGACCTTCTTTGTGGAGCAACATGGCTTCCATATGGATCAGGATCTGATGGCCGCATGCGCGGGTTATGTGCGGGACTCTTTTGTCTTGGCTTCATTGGATCAAAACTCAGAGTATGAGCATCTGGAGCGGATCTTGCTGGATGCTGTTTGCAATAGTCCAGTCTCGTACACAGCGGCATCACTGGAAACCCCTGAACCGTCTCCGGCACAGAAAGAGAAGTACCAAAGATATCAGAAGGACGAGTACATCCCCCAGCCGCATTACCGGCGGGAAGATAACTAAATACCGACCCATTTGAGTGGAGCGCCTTGATTGGCGCTCCACTTTTCTATTGAGAGAGGTGAACAACGTATTGCCCTATATCCATTTTACCAAGGAGCAGAAAAACCGTGCCGCTTCCGTTGACTTGGAAGAGTTTCTCCGTATGCGCGGCGAGAAACTGACTCGCTCTGGGAAAGAGAAGCGCATGTCCAGCGACCACAGTATCACAATAGACGGTAATGAGTGGTATGACCACGCTACTGAGAAAGGCGGCGGTCCTATCTCCTTTGTACAGGAACGCTATGGCCTCAGCTACTCGGAAGCAGTGTCGCTCCTTCTGGACGGTGAGCAGGGCGTGGAGTATCCGATGGCAAAGCAGAAGGAAGAAGCTCCGCCCAAGCCATTTGAGTTGCCGCCAATCAACAGCGACTGCCGCCGTGTGTATGCCTATCTTCTCAAGCAGCGGCATATTGACCGCGAGGTAATCTCTCATTTTGTGAAAGCGGGTCTGCTCTATGAGGACGCCAAGTACCATAACTGCGTGTTCGTGGGGACGGATGAGAACGGCGTCCCCCGGCACGCCCACAAGCGCAGCACCAATAGCTATGGTGAAACCTTCCGCATCAATGTGGAGGGCAGCGACCCCCATTACAGCTTCTACCATATCGGAGAGGACGAGCAGCTCTTTGTATTTGAAGCCCCGATAGATATGCTATCATATATTACGCTTTGTCCGGAGGGTTGGGAGCAGCACAACTATGTGGCCTGCTGCGGGACCTCGTCCATCCCCATGGTGCATATGCTTGACCGCCTGCCGCACCTGCGGCAGGTCTTTTTATGCCTCGATAACGATGTAGCAGGCCACGCCGCCAGTGCGCGTATGGCGGATCTGATAGCAGACCGTGGGATCAGCGCAGAGAGGCTGACCCCGGAAAACAAAGACTGGAACGAGGATCTCGTTTCGGAATACACACAGGAGGAGGTGCAGATACATTGTCAAATGTCTGGATCTTGATTGCGGCAGGCGCCACCATGCTTATCGTCATCGGTGGGCTGTCCCTGCTGTCCAACAACTATACTCTGGACGGCATCAAGTCCCGCACCGTGGGCGACGGTCAGCATGGGACAGCGCGTTGGGCGACAGAGAAGGAGATCAGGGACACCTATGCCCGCATTCCTTTCGACGTCAACGGCTGGCGGCAGGGCCGCAACCGACCGAAAGAGCAGGGGCTCATCCTTGGCAGCACAGGCAGCAAGAACCATGTGACGGCGCTGGTGGACAGTGATGACATCCACTGCCTGATGATAGGTGCCAGCGGTGTGGGCAAGACCGCATTTTTCCTGTACCCAGATCTGGAATACGCATGTGCCAGCGGTATGAGCTTCTTGGCCTTGGACACCAAGGGCGACCTGGCCCGGAACTATGGCACGATAGCAAAGAAATACTATGGCTACAATGTGTCGGTGATCGACCTGCGAAATCCCACCCGATCGGACGGCAATAATCTACTGACTTTGGTCAACCGCTATATGGATATTTCCAGAGCGAAGCCGGACGATGTTGCCGCCAGAGCCAAGGCGGAGAAGTACGCCAAGATCTTGGCCAAGACCATTGTCAACCCCGGAGGTGATTCCAACTACGGACAAAACGCCTTCTTCTATGATGCCGCGGAAGGATTACTCACTGCGGCCATTCTGCTCCTTGCCGAGTTTCTGCCGCCCACAAAGGAGAATCCTACCGAGTGCCGGCACATCGTGTCGGTGTTCAAACTGGTGCAGGATCTGCTGGAGCCGTCTGGTATCAAAGGCAAGAGCCGATTCCAGCTTCTGATGAACAAGCTGCCCTCGGAGCATAAGGCGCGATGGTTTGCGGGAGCCGCCCTCAACTCGGCGGAGCAGGCCATGGCATCGGTCATGTCCACGGTGCTGTCCCGCCTAAACGCCTTCCTCGACTCTGAGCTGGAGCAGGTGCTGTGCTTTGACAGCGCCATCGACGCTGAGAAGTTTGCCTCGGAGAAGTCCGCCATCTTCTTGATTCTCCCCGAGGAGGACACCACCAAGAACTTCATGGCGGGGCTGATGATCCAGAATCTCTCCCGTGAGCTGTTCTCCGTAGCGGATGAGAACGGCGGCAAGCTGAAAAACCGTGTAGTGCTGTTCTGTGACGAGCTGGGCACCATGCCGCCCTTTGAGATTTTGCCTCTGTTCAGCGCAGGGCGCTCTCGCCGGTTGACGCTGGTACCCATCATCCAGTCACTTGCGCAGCTTGAAAAGAACTACGGCAAAGAGGGCTGCGAGATCATTCAGGACAACTGCCAGGATACTATCTTCGGCGGCTTTGCCCCCAACAGTCAGACCGCTGAGGTACTGTCCAAATCTCTGGGCAGCCGCACGGTGCAATCCGGCTATATCGGCATAGGGAAAGACAAGAACCAAACCCTCCAGATGACGGAGCGTCCATTACTTACCCCGGACGAGCTGAAGTCCATTCCCAAGGGGGGCTTCATTGTGATGAAAACTGGCTGTCACCCGATGCAGACAAAACTACGGTTGTTCCTCGACTGGGGCATCCGCTTTGAGGAACCCTATACCGTGCCGGAGCGTTCTCAGAGGAAGGTTGCCTATGCCAGCCGTCAGGCTTTGGAGCGAAGTATTCTGAAGCGATTCGGCAGGGAAGGGGAGGAGGACGACACTGGTTATATGATTTCCACCAAGGGTGGAATGGCGCACACGCCCGCTCCCGACCGCCGCGGCCAGCGGCAGGTCAAGGTGTGAGGTGATGTCATGGGCTATTTTGGCACCATCTACGCTGATATGGAACTGCCCCACCGGGCAAGGACGGTCTATATGTACCTGCGTGACCGCTCCGGTGCCACAGGGAACTGCTGGCCAGGGATCAACAGGATCGCCGCAGATTTGCACCTGTCCCGCAGTACCGTGAAGCGGGCGCTGAACGAGCTGACGGCCAAGGGATACCTGCAAAAAGAGAGCCGCTTCCGTCCCAACGGGAGCAGCACATCCAATCTCTATATCGTTCGGTGACTGAAAAGAGCGTACATCTCCGCCAAGGGGGATGTGCGCTCTTTTTGTGGACCGAGGGGAGCTTCATCATGAACCCCCTTGAAGGACTCACTCTATCTGAGGATCAGTACAGAGAAAGACATAGTTCAATGAAGAAATATGTGAAAAATGTTTTGAAGTTTATAACCTCATTAATTGGCTATTTTTGTTGCGCAGATTGATTTGGATTATAACGACTTACCCGATACGGCCAATTGGCGTTTTTTCTAAAATGGAAGGGATGGTGACCATAAAAATTGTGTGATAGATAATGTGTTTCCGCTCTAAATGCAGTACGAAAACAGAAAAAAGTCGCTATAATACAAATATGGTCGCTATTGTTCATTTTCAAATCGCACAAAAAGAGGTAATATTTTCTTGCAAAAGTTGGATAGTATTTCTAAATCCTTGGCATGGAACAACTTTGGAATAAGCACACATCAGGAGGTGATCAAAAGTTAGAAATTAAAAAATGGGGGAGGGAGGAAATTGCAATAGAATAATATGGTATAATGATTCACATACCACAGCACTATTTAAGAAAGGTGAACTTACTATGAGAAAAAGTTGTAAGATTAAAAGTGTTTTGGCACTTTTCCTTTGTGTCACTATGGTATTTAATCTTTTGCGCGTGAGTGCTGGAGCGGTTACTGCCAAAGAAGTAGAGCCGCCGAAAGTCGTTGATATTGTATCGGACAAGGCCATGTATGCTCCTGGGGATACAGCTACATTCAGCATCTCTCTTGATAATGAAGGCAGTACCACCTGGAGCGGTTCGTTGTTTTTGAAAATTTTCCATTTGGAAAATGCTGTTGCGTTGATTTCTGATTTAATTTCCGTTGAAGGGAACAGCCAATCTATGGTGAATATGCAGTGGACAGTTCCTCAAAATGACTTTACCGGCTATCTTGTTAAGGCCTATATTGACGAATCCTCTGCAGCAACCACAGCGTTGGATTGCTCATCGGATTTTACGGTGTATCCTCGATATGGGTATGTCGCAAATTTTCCAGCAGGGCAAACTCAGGCCGAAACTAATGCGATGATTGAGGAATTAGCAAAAGAGTATCATATCAACGCATACCAGTTGTATGATTGGATGTGGAGGCATGAGGATCTGATTGAGCGGGAAAACGGAGTGGTTACTTCAACCTGGACCGATTTGTTTGGCCGGGAGATTTCTACAGAGACCATTTCGGATTACATCGATGCAATCCATAGTTACAATGGATCCGCTATGGCCTATGTCATGTCATATGCTGCAAGGGAAGGCTATACGGAGCATGACATTGATCCGGCGGCAGGCCTTTTTACAGACTTGAATCATGCATCCCAGCTCAATGTCGATTTCGGGGATGGGTCAACATATCTGTGGCTCTTCAACCCGGAAAATAAAGAGTGGCAGGGGAAAATGACCACTCAATATCTTGATGCTATCAATACGTTCCACTTTGACGGCCTTCAGATTGATCAAATGGGTCAGCGGAACAATGTTTATGATTACCGGGGTCAAAAGGTCTATTTGGAGGATACATTCTCTTCCTTTGTTAATGCGGCAAAAGAGGCCTTGGATAAGAACAGCAGTGCAAGGAATACTGTTACATTTAACATTGTCGATGGTACGGTAGACGGTTGGGCAATGAAAGATGTGGCAGATAAAGCCAATACCGATTTTAACTTCAGTGAAATATGGTGGCTTTCGAATAGTTACAACGACATGAAAAACTATATTGAGCAGCTGCGGACAATGAGTGATGGTAAGGCATTGGTTCTTGCTGCATACATGAACTACAAGGACAATTGTGGTGAATTATATGAGGCGGAAGAGGCACTGCTTAACGGCGTTTCCGTCAATACCGATCATACCGGCTATACCGGGAACGGTTTTGTCGATGGATTTGATGCCGTTGGAGATTCGGTTACCTTTACCATTACAGCTTCAGAAAGCGGGCTATACTCTTTTGTGTTCCGATATGCCAACTCGACTGGAGCTACGGCGACCAGAAACGTATATGTAGATGGCCAGATTATCGATAGGGTTTCTTGTGGATCCATGGGATCCTGGGATGAATGGGCCCATGATGCGAACTGCTACACGTACTTAACCGCAGGAACACACACTGTAAAGTTGTCCTATGATGCAGGATGCGCGGGGGCAATTAATTTGGATAGCCTTACACTTGGCACATTTAATGCCCCCTCTGTTCGACTGGCTAATGCAGCATTTGCGGCGAGCGGTGCATTCCATATTGAACTCGGAGCCGGAGAGGGTCAAGCAACCATGCTCTCTCACGAGTATTATCCGATGAATGCTAAGTCTATGCGTAGTGACTTGCAGGATGCAATGAAAAATCATTATGATTTTATTACTGCGTATGAGAACTTGTTGTACGATTCTAACATTGCCTATACTGATACAGGAACTCAGTACTTGTCTATTGCTGGGGAGAGTATCAGCGGATCGGGTGAGCCGGGGAAAATCTGGTATGTTGCACGACAGACAGATGAGTATAATATTCTGCACCTTATCAATCTAACCGGCGAGAATGATACCGAATGGCGTAATCCTACCGCCGAACCTATCAAAAAGGAAAATCTCAATGTTAAGTATTACATTGGAGAAAATGTGACCGTTGACGGGGTGTATCTTGCTTCGCCTGATTTTCTGAATTGTGAATCGCAGGAGCTTCAGTACACCACAGGTATTGATTCTAATGGAAGCTATATTGCTTTTACAGTTCCCTCTTTAGAGTACTGGGACATGGTGTATATTCGGAGATCCAATACCTCTGGGCTTAGCATTCATGAAGCTGAGGATGCTTTGAAAACCAATGTTTCTGTGAATACAAACCACCCTGGATATTCCGGCTCTGGATTTGTGGATGGTTTTGAGACCAAGGGAGACAGTGTCGGATTTACGGTCAATGTTCCGGCTGATGATGTGTACACTCTGCGCTTCAGGTATGCCAACGGATCTGGCAATGAGGCAGCGCGATCCATCATTGTGGATGGTAAGTATGCAAATAAAGCGTATTTCATTGCTCGCTCCAACTGGGATGACTGGGGTCTGGCTGAAGTCGGGGTGACATTGGATGCGGGTGTTCATACAATTGTCGTTTATTACGGCGACTATGAATATGGTGCGATCAACTTGGACTATATGCAGGTTGAACCACTGAAAGAAAGTGCTCGCAGCCTCTATATGAATAACTGGAAGAACCTGGTTTCTATCTGGCAAGACACTGTTGTAAACCAGGCAACCGCAGTAAATTCTGATGGCCCTGGGCTTTATGAACTTCGGTACTATGATGGTACAAGTACAGGGAATTACAACACAAACCTGATTAAGAATTACTCAACATTCCTGAGAGACCACGATTCTGGAACGGCATATACTTTGGGATCAAAGTACTCGTCCTCCGGATATTATGATGCCGGTGGCATTTTGGTCAATCAATATAACAGCTATGATGGGGCACCCATGCCAATTGAATTCACAAAACGGTATGCCGCGGTTCCGAATGAGCAATTCATCGTTGTTCAATACGAGCTCACAAACAATTCGGAATCAAGTAAATCGATTGATGTGCTTGATATGCTGCATATAAATAACACGGCGGGCAACTCGATCTCTGCCAACTATACTGCGACTGGTGACCGGATCGAGATCAATATGTCGACCGTTGGGCAGCCGTATGTGGTACATGGAATTTTGCCCGGTACCGGAACATACTCCTATCAGGTCGCCAATGATGAGGTTTCGTCTCCCTCTGTAGCAACGTGTTCGCCGTGGCATACATTCAATGCAGATGGAAGTCTTAATATGAATGATTCCGTAACTTGCCAGGATGTCTCTACTGGCTATTCGGCCAATGTAACTCTGGCACCTGGCGAATCCAAAAGCATCTATTTTTACGTTGCGGTGGCTGGATCTGCTGATGAACTGGAGACTGTAACTGGAAAGGTCAACAGTAAGTCCGGTGCTCAGTGGCTGGATCTTACACGCAACGAATATGCGGCGTGGCTGAATCAAGGCAACCAGTTGGCCTTGGATGATGGGGAACTTAATGATGCATATAAGAGTATCTCTGTTTTTATGAAGCAGTCTATTGTTCCGGGAACTGATGGTGCAGGGAATGTAAAGTTTGCCGCATTTCCGGCCACTACGAACCCTTCGGCCTATTCGTATAAGGTTTGGGCCAGAGACTCTGCGGTAACAGCAATGGGACTTGATGCAACCGGGCATCTGCAGGAAGCCGAGAACTACTGGTATTGGTTGGCTGACCGACAAATTGCAGAGGATGAGGGAAGTTGGAAAAAACCCGGAACTTTCTGGACCTGTTACTGGATTTGGGATAATGGACCCGTCTCATTTGTGGAGCCGGAGTTTGACTCTATTGGCATGTTCCTGGTCGGTGCCTATCGGCATTATGAGCAGCTTACCGGACAGGCAAAGGTGAACTTCCTCAACAATATCTGGCCTGCCTACCGCCGCAGCGCAGATTATGTCCTGAATAACATCACAACGTCCGGCCTTGGCCCGGCTGATTGCAGTATTTGGGAAGAACAGACAGAGTATAACACCTTTACGCAGGCGCTTTATGTTGCGGGCTTGGATGCGGCTCAATATATGGCAGAGGCGAAGGGAATGCAGGATCTCGCCGATATGTATAACGGCGGGGCTTCAACCATTCGGACCGCAATCATGAGAGATGATACCGATGCGCAAACGGGCTTGTGGAATACCACCTCGCTGCGTTTTAACCGGGCTGTTAATATGGATGGAACAGCGAATACCCTTTATGATTCGTCCTCTGACGTACTGATTTCTTACGGTGTGGTAGATGCAGAGTCCTCCCGTGCAAAATCTCACATTGATGGAATAACCTCCGTACTCGGACATGATACATACGGTGTTGCACGCTATGAACATGACGGATTCTATCATCGTATGCCTTGGGATCCGGGCGGAAATGAGGCGTATGAGGATGAACCTTCTTGGCCTCAAATGGCGATGTGGATCGCGATGTACGAAATGCAGTCTGGCTACAAAGCATACAGAGCAAATGCGTATAGCCGGCTCAAGTGGTTGGTTTCTCGGACAGCGGAGGGCTATATGCCCCAAGGTGAATGTTTCTCTAATGTAACACTCAAACCCCACCTGAGTACTATGTGTGAGCCGATTACTGGTTCGGCATATCTCATGGCGGCTATGGCTTACAGTGGCCAGTTTGATATGCGTGTGTATTCACCCCAGGTAAATGCCGGCGCATACAAGGAAATTTCTATGAATGGTGGGTGCAATGGTGATTGGGACCAGTGGGCATCGGTGCCTTACTACACTGATGTGCTCGGGGACGGCAGCGGTATAGGAAAATACTCCTACGATATTAAACGAGTATACATGGCGAATGATAACGCTAACCTGTATATGAGAATTGACCTGTCTGATTGGGAACTCCCCGGCTATCAAGAGGATGACGTTTTTGCGGTGCAGGTCTACGCAGATACGAATACCTCCGGAGTCACAAGTACTTCCATCAGCATGACAGGAGATGCCATGACTCATGCAATGTCTTATATGGTTATGAGAAGCAGTGGTAGCGATGTATATGAGCGATATGTTGCTTCTGATTCTGGATGGGATGCTTCCGGTGCAGTGAATGCTGTAATCGCTCCGCAGTGGGAAGTTTCTTCCGGAAGAATTGAATTGGCAGTTCCCTACGCCAGCATTGGAAATTCCTCACCCATGGCAGGAGATTGGACAAATCTTCGTGTGGTTCTTCTGCAAAAGCAAGGAGCAAAGTGGGTGGAAGCTGACAGCTTCAATGCTCATTACAGAGTAACCACTGAAGGAATGGAATGGTTGAAAGGCAATTTCCAATAAATAAAATTGTAAAGGGGTAATCAGGTATGAAAAAGCACGCAAAACAACTCGCACTGCTACTTGCCGCCACAATGATGATCGGATGTATGGCAGGATGCAACGGAAGGAAGGATCCAGAAGTCTCCGATACACCAACCCCGCCAGCCGCCCAAAACACCCCCGAGGTTAAAACTGAGGATGAAATCACTCTCACTTTTTGGTATACTTATGGTGACAATGAGGAAGCTCAACTTCTGAATGTGGCCCTTCCTCTGTGGGAGGCGGAACATCCCAACATTAAGATCGAAGTAGTCCGGCAAGACGACAGCCAGTACCATCAGATGATCGTGACCTCTTTTGGCACTGGTATGAGTCCCGATGTGGCCCGCGTGGATATTACCAACGTGGCGGCGTATGCAAGTCAGGGCGGCCTTGTGGCTCTGAGTGATTTTGATGACTTTGCCTCGATTTCCGGCGACTATCTGGAGGGTCCTCTGTCCACCAACATGTATCAGGGAAAATACTACGGGCTCCCGCTGGACACCAACTGCAAAGCCGCGGTGGTCAACAAAAATGTTCTTTCCGATTTAGGTCTGAATGAGGTCCCGGCCACCATGGAGGAATTTATCTCTGCTGCAGAAGGCCGCGGCACATATTCGCTGAATGTTTCCGGCGTGGGCGATTGGGACATGTATCCCTACTTCTGGCTGTTCGGCGGAGTCCTGACCAATGAGGACTTTACCAAGGCTACTGGCTATTTAGACAGCGATGCCAGCGTTGCGGCAATTAACAAACTGAAGGAGTTGCACGATAAAAAGATTTTTACCATCCGCGATGTGGATGGCTCGGTAGATGCTTGGGATGGGATCAATAATGAGTATGCCATGTTCTTTGAAGGTCCTTGGTATTTTGGCTCCTATGAGGACCGAGAGGCTGCCGGGATCGTTGCGGCGACAATTCCCACCTATGAGGGGCGCAGTGCTTCTGTGGTGGGGGGTGAGGATATCGTTGTTTTCTCCACCAGTAAGCATCCGAAAGAGGCTTATGAATTTGCAAAGTTTATGACCTCCGTTAAGGTACAGCTCGCTATGCTTGAGTCGGGCCAACTGCCGGTGTTGAAGTCTCTGGTAAATGACAAGGCGGTACTGGATAACCCTGTTTGGTCGGTCTATATGAAACAACTTGAGTCCGCTCAGGCACGAATTCCCTCTCCCAACAATTCTCAGATCCAGGAGATCTGGAGTGACACGATCACCAATATCTTTGTGAATGGTGCGGATGTAAAAACTGAATTGCACAATGCGGCTGAACTGATTGACGAGCAGCTCCGGTAACATAGCGTAGACAGGGCCCGCAGGCCTATTGGCCTGCGGGCCCTGTTAGAAGAAAGGGGCATTTGCAGATGAATAAAACAGTTCTCCTCAAGAGGGGGGCAAAGCAATGGCTTGCGGCATTACCCTTTGTTTTGCCGGGCCTCATCCTTGTGACAATGTTTATTCTGTATCCCATGGTCTTTACACTTCGAATTGCCCTATCCGAGTATAAGATCGTGCAGGGAGAGATTACATTTATAGGTTTGCAAAATTTCGTGAATGTGCTGTCTGGTGGCTCAAAATTTTGGTATGCGTTGCGAAACAATTTTCTATATGCATTGGTGACGGTTCCTGTGATTACTTTGGGGGGAATGTTTTTTGCATACCTGATCAATAATCTTCGACATGGTCAGGGAATTTTTCGGGTAGGTTTTTACCTTCCGGTCATCACCTCGTGGGTTATTGTGAGCTTAGTCTTTCAGTACATGTTTAATAGTTCAGACCGTGGTCTTATTAATTATGTTTTGGTAGATGTTCTACATTTGGTAGATAACTATATACCGTGGCTGCTGCGGGAGTGGACGGGAAATGCAGCTATCTGGCTTATGGGAATATGGAAGAACATGGGCTGGGCAATGCTGATTTTTCTGGGCGGCCTACAAGGGATTCCTCATGAGCTGTATGAGGCGGCTGAGTTGGATGGCGCAGGTCTTTGGGCACGTTTTTGGAATGTCACTGTGCCAAGCCTGAAGCCGGTTACATTCTATGTTATTGTAAATATGATCATTGGCTCCTTTAATGTGTTTATCCAAGTAATGATGCTTACCGGTGGCGGCCCGAACGGTAAAACCTCCACCTTGCAGTATCTGTTGTATGATAAAGCGTTTAATCAATTCCAATTTGGCGAAGCCTCTGCCATCGGACTGGTCTCGGCAGTTACGATCGTAGCAATTACAGCCCTGCTGAACAAGAGGCTTCAATTGGATACAGACGGGGAGGAAGCGACATGAAGCTACAAGGTAAGCGTGCCGCAGATATAGTCGGACAGGTCATTTTGTGGGTGATCCTTATCGTAGCATTATTGATCTTTTCTGTCCCTTTTCTATTTATGATCACAAACTCTTTTGAAGAATTCAGTTATGTTCTGCCATACCCGCCGAAGTTGATTCCAACACGGCTTAATTTCGATGCATATGTTCATATTATCCAGATGCCTATTTTTCCCACGGCTGTGTTCAATAGTATTGTGAATACAGTTCTTGCGGTGGTATGCTCTGTCTTGATATCTACATTGTCGGCCTATGGCTTTGCGAAGATCCAGTTTCCCGGAAGGGAAATGATATTCAAGATATACCTTTTTACTTTGATGATGCCTGGTTTCCTGAATATCATCCCCCAATTTATTGTGCTGAAAGGGATCCAGCTGCCGTGGATGAGCGGCGGCAGCCTGGTTGGGACTCGTGCGGGCCTAATTTTGGTGTATGTGGCAACCAATGTATGCGGACACACATTCTTCTTAAGAAGCTTTTTCCGAGGCCTGCCAAACTCTTTGTCCGAATCGGTACGCTTAGATGGAGGCGGTGAGGGTACGATCTTTTTCCGTGTGATGTTGCCTTTGTCAGCTCCCGCAATAGGAACTATGACCATTTTTGCGTTTCAAGGATTTTGGGAGGAGTACTTTACTGCAAAAGTGTTGGTTGGTGCAAATGAAAGCATGTTGACCTTGCCGTTGTTGCTTCAGCGACTGAATGGGCAATATGCCACACGGTGGGAGTGGGTGTTTGCGGCATCTATTTTAGCACTGATTCCTACTGTTCTGCTGTTTATTATTACTCAGAAAAAAATGGTGGTAGGGGGCTTGACTCAAGGCTCCGTGAAAGGATAAGTATGGACACTGAAGTATGTCATTTTAGTAAGGCACAGTATCAAATCGGGGAGGAAATCTGCATTGATATTCCTATCCGGGTGCTTCATCCGCAACTTTCTCTGTTCCACTTGGCGGAAGAGATACCTGTGACGATAAAGCTCGAGCCGGGAAAGATTATTTTGAGCAATGTCCCAGAAGGAAATTACGGTGTTTGCATTGGGGAAGGAGATTTCTGGTGGGAGGGCGCATTTGATGTTGTGAGTGCGGCAAGTCATATTACGCGATACGGGTTCCTGTCGGACTTTTCCGCCGATGATATGGATGTTAAGGATGTAGAATGGATGAGGGACCTCCACATCAATGCTGTCCAATTCTATGATTGGATGTTCCGACATGATCTGTTATTATCCCCGGAAGAGGAGTATGCCGATCCGATGGGGCGGCCGACCGCCCTAAACACGATTCGAAAAAAATTGGCTTTGTGCCGCAAACTGGGGATTCGGCCCTTTGCGTATGGGGCTGTTTACGCTGCGGGAGAAGAAACCTTTCAGTCACATCCAGAATGGGCCATGTACACCATGGATCATCAGCCTATGAAATTTGCTGACTGGCTCTATTTTATGAATGTCAGTGAAGAGTGCGGATGGACAGACCACCTTATGGAGCAATACCGGAATGCCCTGCAATTTGGATTTGAAGGTATCCATATGGATACCTATGGTTTTCCAAAAGCGGTGTGGGACAGCGAGGGGAAAGCGGTCGATTTGTCTAACGAGTTTCCGAAGCTCATTAACCGTATGGCTCGAATGGCGCAAAAGGAGAATGAAGGCAATGGTGTCATTTTTAATGCCGTTAATAACTGGCCCACGGAAACGGTTGCTACATCAGAACAGGACTCTGTCTACATTGAGGTTTGGCCGCCCCATAATACCTATTTTGACCTATACACATTGATCCGTGAGGTTAAACTTAAGTCCAACCGTCCGGTTACTTTGGCAGCATACATGAAGCCGTTTCAAGAGGCAGACCAGCAGGCTGCTATGACAGCACTGCGTTTGTGCTGGGCAGCAATATGCGCTTCCGGGGGAACGCAGTTGGTCTTTGGAGAGGGGCAGGCAGTCCTTCGGGACAGTTACTATGCCAATTATGGAAAGCTACAACCCAATATGCTGCCAGTCGCTCAAAAATACTGTGATTTCCTTGTGCGATACGCCGATTTGCTGTATGATAATGTTGGGATGGATGTCAGTAAAACCGCAGCTGGAGGAATCAACGAGGATATCTGCTTCTTCGGCCAGGACTGTGAGTTCTCTGTCGATGCGAAACCGAACACGGTCTGGTCCATTATAAAAGAATCCGCTTCTCGCCTGTCTATACAGCTTATTAACCTGCGGGGAAATGATGATTTTTGGAATGAGCCTAAGAATCCCCCGAGGCAAGCGGAAAGCATCCGAATTCGGATGCGTTTTGATCGTCCGCTACGGGGAATTTACTGTGCATCTCCGGATAAGAAATCTCTTGCGGCCATCAAACTTTCATACACATGTGAGGATACGCCGACAGGCAGGTATTATGATGTGGATCTGCCTGTGTTGGAGTATTGGTGTGCAGTATGGGCTGAAGTGGAGGATGAGCAATGTGCTGATCGAATACAATGCCGACTTACTTCCAAAGGTGAGAATGATCGGCCACATACGGTACAGTGAACCATGGATCCATTTTGCGAGAACGTCCAATGAATATGTGCTTTATGTCCTACGGGATGGCGATCTGTATTTGGATGAAGCGGGTATACGCTATCACCTGAGTGCGGGAGATTTTTTCCTGCTGGAGCCCGCCCTGTCTCATGTGGGATATCAGAAAGCGACATGCGATTATTACTATGTCCATTTTACACATCCGGAAATGAGCCGAACAGAAGATGATGCAGCGGCTTTGGAGGCGATGAAAGAAAAGCGGCGTCAAAGCCTGATCAGCTACAATCTCGATGAGATGGATCCGACTGATCCAATCACGTACATTCCAAAGCAGTTTCATTTGTCTGACCCCATGTTCAAAACGCTTTTGCAAACGGCGGTGGATGCTTATGATGATCGTGAAGAGCATTATAAGCGAGTGGCTTCAGCCCAAATACATAGCTTTTTGCTTCAGGTGGCTCATGAATATTTGATGGCAGAACGGACTGTATCGCTGAAACAGCGTAAAAAGTCGGAAATTGTGGCGGAACAAGTACTGAAATATCTCAATCAGAATTATGCCCAGCCATTGAGTGGCGCAATGTTAGCGGAACGGTTTGAAATGAATTTTGACTATATGAATAGAGTGATCGCATCTCTCACAGGCTACCCGATTTTTGCGTACCTGAACATTTTGCGCATCAATCACGCAAAGCAATTGATTGCCACAACAGACCTGAAATTTACTGAGGTCGCGTATTTGGTCGGTATTAACGATAGGTACTATTTTTCCAAGCTGTTTCGGAAAATGACCGGATTGAGTCCAACAGAGTACTACAAGGAGGCGAGAAGCCGACATGCAAAACGCGAAGATGCATAGAGGGTTTCTCATACTCTGCTGGGAAAACCTTTTTTCCCTTGTTATTCTCAACCTGCTTTTTATTTTGTGCTGCATTCCTGTCGTTACGTTACCGGCTGCGGCAACTGCACTGTCCCGGGGGTGTCAAAGCTGTCTGAATGAAGAAGGAAAGCCGGTCAAATTGTTCTTTGTATGCTTTCAGCGCACTGTTTTCAGGGCAATGCCAATGGGACTGGCCCTTATAGCGGGGCATGCTGGACTGATTTATTGTATTGTGTTCTATGTAGCAAATTATGGCGGAAGTATTGTCGGTATGGCTTGCGCAATGTTCTGTATGGTTGCTTTTTATTTATTGTTTGCAATTACCTCGTGTGTTTTTCAGATTCAGGCGAGAATGGAATGTGTTGGAAGAGTAGGACTAAGAAATGCAGTGCGCATCACTATATGGGAATATCAGCTGCTGTTTACGTGGATCGCATTGTCCTTTGGGGTCTTGGGTGTGGTCGCCTGGCTTTTTCCACATACATTTCCTTTGGCCCTTTTACTTGCATTTTCTCTGTCAAATATGGCTGCGGCACGAGGTGTGCTTCCGCACATAGAGAAACATCTGAAGGAGTTGATGTGATATGAAAGGATCCTGGTGGAAGGAACGATTCTTTTACCAAATCTATCCCCGTAGCTTTCAAGACTCTAATGGGGATGGGATTGGTGACCTGAAGGGCATTATTCAGAGATTGGACTATCTGAAGTGGCTGGGGGTCGGCGCTGTGTGGCTCTGCCCGGTTTATGACTCACCCAACGCTGATATGGGCTATGATATCCGGGACTATGAAAAAATCATGGAAGAGTTTGGCACCATGGAAGATTTTGATGAGCTGCTGGAGGGGCTTCACCAGCGGGACATCAAGCTGATCATGGATCTGGTCGTGAATCATTCCTCTGATGAGCATAAATGGTTTATTGAATCCCGGAAGGACAAGTTAAATCCATACCGGGACTACTATATCTGGAGGGATGGAAAGGATGGACATGAGCCTAACAACTGGTCATCCTTTTTTACTCCTTCCGCATGGAGTTATGACGAGCAGACAGAACAATGGTATCTTCATCTCTTTTCCGAAAAACAGCCCGACTTAAACTGGGCAAATGAAAACATGCGGCAAGATATTTTTGATATGATCAACCGCTGGTTTGACAAGGGCGTAGATGGTTTTCGAATGGATGTGATCAGTGTTATCGCTAAGAACCCTGCCCTGCCGGATGGCGTAGGTGATGGCTATGTATTCGCTCCGGAGCATTTTGCTTTTCAGCCCAAGCTCCACGAGTACCTGCGCGAAATGCGCCAGAAATGTTTTGACGGGCGGAACTGTATGTGTGTTGGTGAAACCAGCTTTGTAAATACTTGTAACGCCAATTCTGTGGTTGGGGATGGTCGGGAACTGGACCTTCTCTTCCAGTTTGACATTATGGACATGGATGGCGCAGGCAGCAAATGGGATACCATTCCCTTTGATCTATCCAAGTTCAAGGAGATCATCTCTGCATGGCAACAGGCCATTGATTGGAACACTCTTTTCTGGGGAAATCATGACCAACCTCGGAGCGTATCCCGCTTTGGCTCTACCGCAAGTGAGGAGCTGAGGATCCGCAGTGCAAAAATGCTGGCCGCGGCAATGTATCTGCTACGTGGTACACCGTTTTTGTATCAAGGAGAAGAGATTGGAATGACCAATATGCCTTTTGAACGCAAGGATCAGCTCAGAGATATTGAGAGTTTGAATTTGCTGAGAGAGGCGGAACGGGATGGCCGTACAACTTGGGCCTGGAACGGCATCCGCAGTAAGGGACGAGACAACGCCCGCACCCCTATGCAGTGGGATGACACGCCCAACGCAGGATTTACCAGTGGCACTCCGTGGATTGAGGTGAACCCCAACTATCCTGCCATTAATGTGGCAAGCGCCATGGAGGATAAGGAGTCTATTCTCTGCTTTTACCGGGAGTTGATCGCTCTGCGGAATGCAAGCGAAATTTTGAAGTGGGGAGATTTTGAGCTTCTTCTGCCTGAGCATCCACAGCTTTTTGCATACCGGCGGACCTATGAAAATAAAAGTGTTTTTATCTGCTGTAATTTCAGCGATGGGGATGCAGCATTGCCCGAAGAAGTCCTGGGTGAGATCCTCCTGGCAGATGGGGCATTAGGCAGCAATCTTGCCCCGTATGGCTTTATTGTCACAGCGGCTCAATGACATTTTATGACCTAAAATGAGGCGGATAGGGGCTACTCCATTTTCATAGTCCCGTTTCAGCCATAAATAAGGAGGGGACAGTTTTCCGTTGACCGGCGGTGCGGCAGTGTGGAGATCTGTCGTAAAGTTCTGGGAACATCACGCTCCCGGAGAAAAGGGAACACATGCAAAGGCATCGTTCCTACGGTTTACATATATGGCAACTGTATCACTGAAGGGAATCAAAAAGGTTTATGATAACAAGGTGACGGCAGTTCATGATTTCGATTTGGAGATCAAAGATAAGGAGTTCATTGTCTTGGTGGGGCCCTCTGGCTGCGGCAAATCCACTACACTGCGGATGGTAGCTGGTCTGGAGGAAATCAGCGCAGGGGAGTTGTTTATCGGTGACAAAAAGATGAACGATGTGGCCCCTAAAGACCGGGACATCGCTATGGTATTTCAGAACTATGCCCTTTATCCTCATATGACGGTCTACGAGAATATGGCTTTCTCTCTGAAGCTCAAGAAATTACCCAAGGCCGAAATTGACAGGCAGGTCCGCGAGGCTGCTGAGATCTTGGACATTACCGAGTATCTGGATCGCAAGCCAAAAGCTCTCTCTGGCGGCCAACGCCAGCGGGTGGCCATTGGCCGAGCCATTGTCCGTAATCCTCAGGTGTTTCTGATGGACGAACCCTTGTCCAATTTGGATGCCAAACTCCGCAACCAGATGCGGGCTGAGATCATTAAGCTGCATCAGCGTATCGATACCACCTTTATCTATGTCACCCACGATCAGACCGAGGCTATGACTCTGGGTGACCGGATCGTCATCATGAAGGACGGCTTCATCCAGCAGATCGGCACCCCACAGCAGGTCTTTGAGAAGCCTGCCAACATCTTCGTGGCCGGCTTCATCGGCATGCCTCAGATGAACTTCTTTGAGGATGCCAAGCTGGTCAAGACGGGCGATGAGGTAGCTGTCCGTATCGGCGGCGCCGTGATCCAGCTTCCCGCTGAGAGTCAGAAGATCCTCTCCGTCAAGATGTCTGGGGAAGAGAAGAAGGTCATCGCCGGCATCCGTCCCGCCCACATCCACCTCTCCGAGGCGGGCGCCTACACCATCACAGGCACCGTGGACGTCAGCGAGATGATGGGCAGCGAGGTCCATCTCCACGTTAACGCCGACGGCAAGGATGTGGTTCTGGTGATCCCCACCACCGATCTGCCAACTGCCTGGCGGGGCGGTATCCCTTACGGCACCAAGGTCCACTTCTCTGCCTCCGGTGAGTTGGTCCATCTTTTTGATCCCGAGACCGAGGAAAACCTGATATGACAACTGGTGAATATTAGCCAATAAGCGGGATTAGAAAAAGCAACAAAAGATCCTAAAGCCT
>CATMVA010000006.1 GCA_950075865.1 uncultured Oscillospiraceae bacterium
ACTACCGCAACGGGGAGTATTACAAGCTGATACCGCCGCCGCCGCATTTCCCGTTTCCCATCCTGGACCTGTCCGACTGCCAGACCGAGGAAGAGCGCCAGAAAGCCCTACAGGACCCCTTTGAAGAGGACGGCGAACCGTAACCCGCCGAAAACAAGAAAAGCCCTCCAGGGGCCGCGCAAGCGGCTCCCGGAGGGATTTTCTTCTGCCTATTCGCAAATTGTTTTTCCAGCGCTGATTTTTGGCGCGGGGAAGTCGTCGCAGTATGCGCATATTGGCCCCGGACCAAAATTCAAAATCAACGCCATTCTCCGGCGTCCGCTGGCCGTCCGACCTGTCCCCGGCGGAGGCCGGAAAATGGCCAGCCGCCGAATCCCAAAACCGGCCCTTGCCACCTCTAATCGCGCGCGCGCGAGGCGCGGCCTAAAAGCTCGTCCGCCATCGGCACTTCTTCCAGGGCTTCCCCCAGCCGGTCCAGCGCCTTGTCATGCTGCCAGCGGGCGGTCCTGTCCGGTACGCCGTTTGAGGCGGCAATCCGCGCCCAACTGTACTTATCCCGGTACTTGGCAAAAATCAGTTTTTTGTACTCACCTTTCAGCACGTCCAAACAGCCCCGAATGTTCTCCCGGTCCACGATCAGCACATGGTCCCGGACGGCGATTTCCTCCAGCCTGTTCCAGACATTCCGGGCATCCACCCGCGCGGCCAGCTCTTCCGTCGGCTTTCCCGGCGTGGAGCTATGCGGCGCGCCGTCGTAGGCTGTACCGCGCAGGCCGTCGTATTCGTCCTCCAGCTCCTCCCGTTCGACGGCCAATTCCGCCCGCATTGCCGGAATCCCGAAATAGTACGCTATTACCCTTTTCACGTCCTTGCGCCGCATAGCTCCCGCCTCCATGTCAGTTAGTTTTTCCCCTCTCCACGGCCCGCGCCATTCCCGCCGCCGCTGGCCGGTCCTTTTCTGTGCGGCCCATGTGCTTTCCCTGGCTCTGTACTGCCGGAAGCGGGCGGCGGTTGCCCGTTCCACGGCCTGCCGCTTTTCCCGCGCCTCTTTCCGGTCCCACGCCGTTGTGAAGTCCCAGCCGCGCCGCGCTCTCTTCGGATTGATGTCCGCATTAAAGACTTTCGCCATTGCCTCAATAACCTCTTCCAGCGGATAAAAGGTTATTTCTGCAAATACACCGGCGGCTTCCGCAAGCTCTCGTGCTTCTTCCTCCGCCAGCTCCACCAATTCCGCAGATATAAAATCTTCGATGTACTTCTTTACGCGCGCCTGTATACCCTCCAGGACTTCTTTATCCACCGTCTGCCAGTCTTGTTGACGCCTGTTGTGCTGTTCCTGCCCGACCATAACGATTTTTTCCCCGCTCGGCGCTGTCCCAGTCTTGCGCAGCATTGGAACTCCGCAATCTCTGTCCTCCAGATTTGCAAAGTATCCGTATCCGTCTGGCAACGTCACATACCCGCCGCCTGGCACCTTCTGAATCCCGGACACGTCCATAGCCAGCCCGCCGCAGTATGGGCAGGTGATTGTGAAGGGTGACGGCTTATGGTTCGCCCCAAACTCTTCAACGCCCTTTTCCAGATACATAGGCCAGCTCTTCCCGCATTGCTCACAGCGGTAGATCATTCTCCCGTGAATCAGCGGCTGGCGCGTGTGCCGCTCTGTTCTTTCTTCCACCGCCGCGCCCTCACTTCCGTAGGGCGGCGATTGCCACTGTCAGCGCGTCGGCGCGCTCCGCCCATGTGTCCGCCGGCCCGGCTTCAATGCCAAGCATTTCCTCGCAGTACATTTGCAGGTCCTCCAGGATGTACGCGGCCCGGCGCTGGTGCATCGGCTCTTTTTCCGGCTCCGCCGAATCAAGCTCAGGAGCGGGCGGCGCGGGGAAGTCCACGATTTTCCCAGCGTTTTCCGCTGAAAACAGCTCCTTCCACTCTACCTTTGGCGCGCCCTCTTCATCCTCCAGCTTTTCCGGCAGCACAGCCGCGCCGCTGTCCGGGCGGTCCTTTGCCCGCTCCAAAATCTCCTGCATCTGCTCCGGCGTTGGTGCTGGCCCCGTCTCTTCCGCCGTGACCATCGTTACCGGCGGTCCCGGCTGAACCGGCGGGCGCTCCCGCTCCACAGGCTTCCACTTGCGCACGTCCTCCAGCGTGACCGGCCCACGCTTTCCCCAGCACTCCGCCGCCGCCTTTTCCTGCACATCCGCCGAAAGGGTAGACAGTTCATAGGCCACGGAAATACCGATCTTCCCTTCCTCCAGCCAAGTTTTGAACGCGGGAATCAGGTGCTTTTCGATGCTGTCATACCGGCCCACCTGTGCGGGCGTGGTCCCCAACTGCTCGGCAATGAGCTTGCGCGTCTCTCCTGGGATTTTCTCAAACTGCCGCTTCCGCTCCAGGAGCGCCCGCAGGCGCGTTGCCTCCTGCACCTTGTCCCAGTCGGTTTTCTCCCGCTGGCCGTTGGTGGTGATAAGCAAGATTGCCTCGTCAATAGCCCGCAGCTCGTCCGCCTCCGGCCCCTGCTCCCGTCCGGCATCCTCCACCATGCACGGCATCTTCCGGTAGGTTTCCTTGCCCTGCTTCACAAGCTGGAGAGAGGCCAGCCGCCGACGGTGGCCGGAAAGAAGTTTGTACTTCCCGCCGCCCAGCGGCACCACAAGCCCCGGCTGCTTCACACCGCCGGACAGCTCGATCAGCCCGGCCAGCTCTTCGATGTTCGACATGGAGTAAAAATTATCCTCTGACGGAACAAGGTCCTCCACGTCTATGTATTTCAGCACGGCGCGGCCCTCGTCCGCCTTGCTCCGCGCCTGGACCGTCCCCCGCCCCTTCTGCAAGCTCATAATGTCAAATCCCACGGTTTACCCCTCCTGTTCTTTCAGCGCCGCTTCTGCCGCTTCCCTTGTGGTAAATATGGTTTTGCCGACTTCGCAAAATTTTACCGGGAACACTCTTCCGTTCTTAAACTGGATATGCAGGAACGGCTCTTTGCTTAAACCGATGAAAACGACTTCGCACGGATACGGTTTGTCTTTCTCCCGCAGATAGTCGCCACGCAGGGCGAAATTAGCGTACACTGTTCCGCCCAGCCTACACGGCAGCTCTGCCAGCCTGCCTTGAACCTTCGCCTGCAAAATGGGCAACGTCTCTTTTTTGAGTTCCTGGTTGCTTGCCTGCAACGCTGTGACTTCCTCCGGCGTCAGTCCTGTTTCTCTGTAGTCTTTTAGTTCATCCGTCCATGCGCACAGTTCATTTATGGCTTCTTCCTGCTGTCTCGCAATCCTGCACGCTTCGTCGAATTTTTCCGCTTCGTCGCAGGCGCGGTTAATAGCTTCCGCAACAGTCAACTTTACCCCTCCTTCCCCTTGCCCGAATCGGTCAAGGCCAGATACTCCGCCGTCAGCTTCTTGTACTGGATAGCGGCCCATGAGCGGGGCGCGAACACGCACAGCGGCATTTCCTCCAGCGTGCTTTCCGGCACCTTCGGATTGTAGCCGATAGCCGTCTGGAACACGGGGCAAATCCCGCTGTCCTCCAGCGACCGGCGGGCCTGCCAGAAGGTTTCCCGGTTCTGCCAGTGGGTAAAGAACGCGCCCCGCATGGTCAGCCCCGCATTGACGGCCTCCCGCACCCCGTCCACCTGCTCCACCAGGTCCAGCAGACCGGAAAATGAAAACTCGTCCGGGCGGATAGGGATAAGCACGTCGTCCGCCGCCGCCAGCACGTTCAGCGTCACGGTATCCACCGACGGCCCATTGTCGATGATGCAGAAGTCGTAATCATTGCGCGCATGGTCCAGGGCGGAGAACAGCATCCGCGCCGTGTCGGTGTCCTTCCGGTCATACAGCGCCCGGTCCGCCGCGTACAGCTCCAGGTTAGACGTGATGATGTCAAGCCCCTTGCATCCGGTCCGGCAAATGACCCGCTCCACGGCATCGGCGTCCAGCCCATCGGCCAGCAGAAGCGCCGCCGTCCCGTCCTGCTCCCCGTACACCCCGAAATACCGGGACGCGCTGCCCTGCTTGTCCCCATCCACCAGCAGCACCTTCTTGTGGTGGTACACAGCCAGGATGTGGGCCATATTCGCCGCCGAAACGGTCTTGCCTACCCCGCCTTTCAGGTTGATAAAGGCCAGCGTTTTCACGTTTTGTCTCCCCCTTCCCAGTTCCACCAGCCCTGTTTTCCCTTCGCCGGAATCGGCGTATCGAACATGACCGGATTTTTCAGGACCCACGCCCAGCGCCCCGGCGAGTAGTCCCCCAGCGCCTTTTCTTGGGGCGTGAGGCTGTCCGCAACGTCCTCCACGGGGACACAATCGACGATTTCCACGGTTCCGACGACTGCACCCAGCGGCAAGTCCACCGTTTTCCCTCCGACCGCTCCCAGCAGCTCCCAAAACGCCCTGTCGGAAAGTGCTCTTGTCGCCCTGTTCAGGCTCGCTTTCCCGGCATGGACGGCGACGCGGCCCCGAATGTTGGTCCTCCTGGGGCGCGTCTCATAGCATTTCAGGCCCGCTACAATCGCGTATGCGTATGGCTGATGCACAGTAAATGCCCTCATTCTCCCGCTCCTTCCCCGACTACTCCCCCGGTGCTTTCATCCACCTGGAACAGCGGCCCCGTCTCCCGCTCCGGCACGCTTTCCTGTTTCGGAATGAGCGCCTTTTTCCGCATGGCGTCGCGGCACTGGCTTGTCAGGTCGTTCAGCGCCTCCATGAAGTCCTTGTCCGGCAAATCCATAGGCATAATGACCGCCTGAATCATCATCCCGATTTTTGCCACGATGTACCGCAGGTCCCCGTTCCTGCCCCGGCGCTCGTAAAGCCGCATATACTCCAGGCCGTCCAGCGGCAAAAGGTACTTTTCCTGAATGAACGTGACGCCCGCCGTCGTTTCCAGCGGCAGAAGGTCCCTCCCGTCATAGCGCACACACAGCTTCGGGTCGTCAAGCTGGCGCTCCAGCGGTGCCGTGTCCTCCCAGTTCATCGAATCTGGCACGTCGGCCCGGCGCATCACCAGCTTTTCGCGCTTCTTCTCGGTAATGTCGAACATGGCGCAGATGTTTTCCAGGTCCATGACCGGCAGACCCACCAGTGGATAGGCCGATTTCCCGTCGCCCAGCCATTGGCCCACGATTTCCCCGGCGGCGTCCCGCTCGTCCATCAGGTAGTAGCACCCGCCCGCATTGCAGATCGCGCCGACTTTCTTTATCCTCACGCATTACACCTCCTGAATGTCGATATTGAAACGCTCCTTCATCAGCTTACGCTTCATGGCATACGTCTTTGTCTTGGTGGCACGGCTTTTCACGTCCTCCACCACCAGCGGCCAGTCCCATTCCATCTTGTCCGCAAATTCTCCTGGGTCCATTGGCTGCGTTGGCCAGCGCGGTTTTCTCCTGTATGTAAAATCCGCCCTGTACCGGATAGCCCGCACCCGTCGGCCCTCGCCGTCGGTGTAGGCTTCCTGCAAGGTAAAGTCAACCTGCATCCGCAGGTCACGGATTTGCCCGGCCCGCTCCAGCGTGGCCAGTTCGTCATACCGGCGAGCCTCCTTCTGGCTGTCAAACCGCAGGACGGCCCCGGATGGTGTCACCCGCTCGGTTGGCTTGTTGTGATACTTGGCAGGCTTCCCCGGTCCGGCGTCGGCAGGGCAGGGGAGAGGCAGGCGCTTCTTTTTCCGCTCCTGCTCCGCCCACTTCCGCAAAGCCTGGGCCTGATATGCGGGCGGCAGGTCCTTCACATCCACACCCATTTGTTTTCTCCCTTCTCTCCAGCGCGCCAAAGCAGTCTACAATTACCCCTTTCGGCCTCCTACATCCGCTATGGATTCCGTCAAGGTCCGCATAGAGATAGTGAAACTCACATTCGTCGCACTTGCTTATCTGTGTTGGTATGTTCACTTTTTCCTCCTGTTCCTCCGCTTCGACGCGCAGTAGTCCCGGATGATTTCGGCCTGCTCCCACTCGGTGGTATCGGCTACCAGTTTCCCATAGCTGACGCCCCGCCGCTTGGCTTCCGCTGCCAGTGCTGTCAGCGCCTCGCTCTCCGTGGCGCACCCGCCGCCGGGCAGCTCTACCATGCTCTTGCTCATTTCTTTGACCTCCGTTTCTGTTTCTGCTTTGGCTTGATAAACTTCCCATCTGCCCGGTAGAGGCGAACGAACAGATAGCACCCGCCGTTCACGTCATTGTGCCACGCCTCCGCCTTGGCGCACAGGTAGCCAGGGTAGAGCTTTTCAAACTGCGTGCTGTCCTGGATATTCTCGGCCATTTCCCGCGCTTTTTTCCCGGAAACGCGCCCGTCCCTTTCCTTTGGCCCTGGGTCAATAAGATTGCGCGACGCAAACCACGACTTTTTCCCAGCGGGAGACTTCACGACGTACCGGGCCAGCCCCTCCAGCCCCTCTTCGTTGAATTGCAAGCGGCGGGAGTTGGCGTACCCGTGGCCCTCCGTGTCTGTCCAGAGCTGTTCCAGCACGTCCCGGTCAATTCCCTTTTCGACTTCGATTGTGACATGGTGGTGGTATCGGCCTCCACGCTTCCCCCGCTCGGTGATAGCTATGTATTTCAGCACTCCCAGGCCGTGCTTCGCTATGTACCGCTTCAATCGGCGGATGAAGTTCTGCAAGTGCCGCTTTGCTTCCTCGTCGTTCTCCGGCTGCACTCGATAGGTCAGGTGGATTTCCAGTCCTTCCGGCGTGAAGTTTGCGTGAAGCAGGCGGGCCAGTTTCTCTTCCCGGTGCCGCTGGTTGAGCTTCTTTTGTGCATCGGTGGACGGCTTTCTTTTCTTGCGCTTCCTGCCGCTGTGCTTCCCCACTTCAAAGACGGGATAGAAAAACACGTCCAGGTATTCCCCACAGATGTACTTCTTTTCCCGGTACACTGTACGCATACCGATAGCGCCCCCCTCCGTGGTCGTTAAGTTACTATTCCATACAAGCCCGAAATGCGCCGCAGCGCATGGTTTCCCTCTTGTATGTGACCCCGGATTGTGGTACAATATGTTGTGTCCAATCTATGCACCCTCCGGGGTGTGCCCTGCGCAAGCTGTCGGAAGCTCGCGCAGGGCATTTTCTTTTATCCGAACCGGCCATGCGGCCCCATTCCCGTCGGCCAGCCCATCGGCATTTCAACGGACTTGAACAGCGGCGGCGGAAACGCTCCGCCCATCATCAGCAGCCCGGTCAGCCCTCCCATCGACGGCACCGGCCCCAGCGCCATTTTCAGCGTCATGCAGGCAACGGCATAGCTGGCGGGCGGAAGCTCCTTCAAAATATCCAGGATTTTGTGTACGGCTTCCTTTGTCATTTCCGCCTGCTCTTCCAAGGACGGCTCCTTCTTCTCGCCCTCCGTGTTCTCGGTGGTGGCCTCGCCGCCCTCCGTCTTGTCCCGGATGGAATCGACGGCCCGCTGGGCGGCACCCGCGCCGCAGTCCCGGTCATACAGGCGCTCGTCGAGCTCGTCCCCGGACAGGTCCACTTTCAGTACCCGCCCGTGCAGGTAGTCAAACTGCGTGTACTTCTCCAGCAGTTCAGCGCAGCTCTCCACCGTCACGGTCCCTTCCTCGGCAGCGTGCATAAATCCAAGCCCCTGGACGTGGCTGTGGTCATACAGCGCTTTCAGGACCTTTGCCTTGTCTAACCCTTTGATGTCTACCATTTTCTTTGCCTCACTTTTCGTTTATTTGGACCCGTTTACCGGGTATCCATCATGTTTCCGGCCCTCGCCGTTCAGCCAGTGTAAATGCTTGCACCGCCGCATCACGCACCCCCGCCGCCGTATGTAAACATCGTTCATCAGCCGTTCATGCAGGGCGCACCAGGCCGTGGCATTGGCGGGCGGCTTGCTCCTTTTCTTCTTCATAGCAACAGCGATACCCCGTGCGCATTGTCAAGGCCCATCCTTTGAAGCTCTACCAACTGGGCATCCGTCAGCTTTTTCCCTTCTCCCATGCCGACGCTGTATCGCTCTCTTGCCTCCAGACCTTTGAATACCTTTGCCCACCCAAGATTTTCAAGGTGGCGCTCCGGGTCGCGTATGTCCCGAATCTCTCCGACAATCCGCCTGGCCTCGCTGGTATGGCCTCCGTATCCGCACCCAAAGAATCGCCCATCTGGCGCAATCCATCCGAATTTTGTTTCCGGCTTCTGCTCTACCGGAACATCGACGGGCTTGTGTGCGTTCTCCGGCGCTGGCTCGGTCCCGTATATTTCCTCATTGATTTTTTGAAAATACACGTCAGAAAGCCCCTTGTGGAATTTTTTCCACACCCAACGGAAGAGTATCGGGGCGTAAGCTACCATGACCGTTGCCGGGTGTACGCCTCTGTTCAAAAGCTGCTCCAGGAATCCGGCATACTGCTTTTCCGTGACGGCCTCCCAGCGTCGTTCTCCGGTCGGCTCTTCCCACATAAAGACATAGCTCGTCATGCCGACACCGCTCTTTCCAGCTCTTCCATCGTCCGCAGTTTCTTCCCGCACCACTCCGGCAGGTTTGCCCGCACGACGGCCTCTGCCATAGGCGGACACACCGCGTTCCCGCAACGGGCCACCTGTTTGCTCTTGCCATATGCGCGGCCTGTGTAGTCCCGGTCGATGATGTAGTCAGGCGGAAAGCCCATAGCGTTGTAAAGCTCCCTCGGCGTCAGCATCCGCAGGCCGATGTCCGCAACGAAATAGTCGGTCCCTCCCACGTCCAGCGTCAGCGCTTCGTTGTCTTTCAGGTCATACCCGCAGAAGCGATTCAACAGCGCCCGTATTTCCGGCCAGTGTCCCATATCCGTGCCCGGCTCGTAGGTCCGTACTTCCGTGCGGATTTCTGCAAACTCCCCGGCGCTGGCCGTGATGGTTTGCAGCGGTTCCCGCTGGTCCTGGCCGATGTTCTGCCCCTTGAATTTGCAGATATGTGTCAGCGTCATGGCTTCCCGGTCGTGGGAGGTCACGGTCCGCATCGGCTCCGCCACGTTCAGCGGATTCCCGTTCCCGTAATACTCCACCAGGTTTGCCGCAATCAATCCGTAGCGGTTGGAGGCGTCCACGGTCCGCAGCGTCTCCGCCACGCTCTGCCCCCGCACGTTCTCGCTCTGCTCCGTGTGGTATTGAATCAGCGCCGGGGAAAGAAGGATCTGATTTCCCGCCGTGGTGACGGTATGGACCGGGGCCGTTACCTGACTTCCAACCGAATTGCAGGTGTTTGTCACAGTCCACGGCACGATGTATGGCGTCTTTGTTTTTATCACGAACTTATCCACTCCACGAATCACGCGGCGCATGGTGTTGTCCGCAAGCGGCCTTACTGCGTTGACGCCATACCGGCTTTTGATGTCCTCCTTTGTGGCGAAAATGGAGTAGCACGGCTGGGTCCAGTCGATAACCTCCGCCGCCGCCCGCCACTTCGGCAGGCCGTCTGCACCGTCCTTGTCGTGCGTCCGCTCCGGCCATACGATAGGCCGTCCGTCACACCGCGCCACCAGGACAAAGCGCTTGCGGGTAGTCGGCGCTCCATAGTCCGCCGCCACCAGCTCCCGGTGTTCGATGGTGTACCCCAGGTCTGATAACTGTTTCTTCCATCGCTGGAAGGTCTGGCCCGCCTTTTTCTTGACCGTCTTCCCCCGCCGGACCGGCCCCCAGGTCTGAAATTCCTCCACGTTTTCCAAGATAATCACGCGGGGGCGGACGGTCCCTGCCCAGCGCAGGACAATCCACGCAAGGCCCCGGATATTCCGGTCCACCAGGGCCGCACCCTTCGCCTTGGAGAAGTGCTTGCAGTCCGGGGAGAACCAGGCCAGCCCCACCGGGCAGCCCTCGCACTCCTTCACCGGGTCCACATCCCACACGGAGGCTTGCAGGTGCTTTGTGTGCGGGTGATTGGTCTTGTGCATCAGAATAGCGTCCGGGTCGTGATTGATTGCAATTTTGACAATCCGCCCGGTTGCCAGCTCCATCCCGGTTGACGCACCGCCGCCGCCCGCGAAATTGTCCACGATGATTTCTTCCATCGGACTAAGTTGAACCCCGCTCAACGTCTCTCCCTCCAGTCCTTGATGATGTCCCGGACAGTTGTCGCCGCGCAGTAGTAGAACACGGGTAGAAGCAATGCCAGCGCCTCGCCGCCGACGGCGTAATACCCCCGCTCCCGCAGGGCGTAGGCTGCGCCCAGCTTATACAGCAGCACCCCGGCCACGGTCAGGAACGCATACCACGCCACGGTCCAGCCGTTCAGCCTGGCAAGCCACGTCCGCAGGCATACGCGCCGACGCTTCTGGGCTTGTCCCGCTCGGATTTTGATGTACTTGACCTTTTCCACGGTTTCACTCTCCCTTCCGCCGCCGAAAGCCTCCCCTGCATGGGCAGGTCCGCCAATGCGGCACAAACCCCAGCGGCGTGTTGATTTTGGCCTCCCTGGTCTGCACTTCCGACCGCCTCGCCAGCCGCCCGGAAAGCACACCCTCTTCCTCGGTGTAGAAATGCTCGTCCCCGTCGCCCTCAATGACAAATTCCGGCTCCGGGTCCACCGGGATATACCGCCCTTTTTCTGTCTGCATCCAGTCGATTTCCCGGCCACAGTCTTTGCACGCACTCACGCTTAAAATCTCCCATCTCTTTTTGCCTTTATGGCCTCACGCAAAAACGATTTCAGGTGTTCCCCGTGCAGCGCCGTGTCGCTGCTGAACTCTGCGTAAATTTCCACATCGTCTACCGTTAGCGGCCAGCGTTCTACGATGTTCAATACTTGTGCAGCTTCCGGCGCAATCTTGACAAACTCCGTGTTCAGGCGTTTGATTAGCTCCTGGTTTTTAATTTCCTTCACCCCCTCTTCGGGTTATAATCCTTAAAATCGGGCACAGATTTGAAAATCAGGCGGTTGTTGCACCACCTCTGGAGCATCCGGATTTCCCTTGGCGCGTTTGGCTTATCGTAGATCATCACATACGGGTCAAACCCCATATCGCGCAGGGTATAAATCCGAAACAGATTTTCTTTCATCGTCGTGCCGTAATTGACCAGACAATACACGGTTGCATATGCTCCATGAACTTTTCTGGAGGCGTAGGCCGCATATCGCCGCAGGCCGCGCATAACAACGCCGCTTTCCTCCATGTGGTCCCAGGCAAAATGAATATCCTTCACCCGTACCGCATTGATCGCCCGAATGTTTTCCGTCGTCAGCAGTCGGCAATCCAATCCCTGATTGAAATTTACAAACGCGCCGCTGTCCGCAAGCTGTCCCAGCAGGTCCAGGTGTTCCTTGCAGGCCAGCAGGTTAGGGTCCAGCAGTTCAATGTGTTTCTGTCCACGCCACCACTCGTTAAGGTCTGCCGCCTTTCGGGCAGCGCGGCCCTCCTTCTCCGCCACGACACAAAACGAACATCCGCGTGGGCATCCCCTCGTCAGGAATCCGTAAGCGGTTGAGCGGGTCAGTTCCGGGTACAGGGAATAGTCTGGGTAAATATGCTCCACCTCGTCCGGCAGGCGGTTATCCAAGCCGTATCCCGTCCCGCCCTTGATGATCTCGCGGGCGTTCAGCGGCTCCGGCACGTCCGGGGAATACGTCTCGTCAAAGACCTTGCTCATATACACCCGGTCGTACTCCCCGAATCCCCACCACCATTCCACCGTGTCGCCCCGCGCCTTGTGCCAGGCGGATATTTTCATAAGCGCCAGGTTTGGGTAGTTATGGCTGTCCACGTCAATCAAGCCGATTGTCATAGGCGCTCACCCCCAAAAGAAGTAGTCCCGCCACAGTTCCCTATATGGCACTCCCGCGATTCTCGCCACTTTTGCCACGCTCCCGGCTTGATTTCGACAGATTCCTTTTGACATAAGCAGCTTGATAAACCGTTTCCGGCTCCCGCAGCGCCAGCGCTTCGGCGTCTTAAAATGCGCGGTAAACTCCACCGGCTCACACACAAGACCGCCCGCCAGCTCTGCGACACCTCCTTCTCTCACCGTGATTTCCGGCAGCGGTTCCTTCCACGCAATCGGCACGCCATTCATGCACAATGTGTACTCTTCGTTCTTATTTTCCGGCCCCATTGTCCGCATCCTTTCCCTGCATCATCGGACACCATGCGGGAACATACGGGAGAAAGCGTCCATTTCCCACAACGTACCCCTGGCGCGTCCCCGGCGCAAAACACCGCGCCCACAGCACGTCCTTTGGTCCCGGCTCATTCACGATATGGGCGCATCCCTCGCACGTCCTGGACCAGTCCGCGCCCGCGCTCACCGCTTGTCCCATATCTGGTCAATGAGCTTGTGGCACGGCTCCGGCCCGCCGCCGAACACCCATTGCTCCAGCGCCTCTCGCTTCTCCTGCCGCTCGTACTTGTCCATCGTGTCATAGTCCGGCTCCAGCGTCTCCCGGTTGAAGTAGCCGACGCAAGTATGGCTGGCCGTAGGCAGGCCCGCATAGACCACGATGCACCCGCTCATGCCGATGTCCGGCTGGATGGAGACACAGAGGTTTCCCATCTGCATCCTGAAATACCCTTCCAGGTCCGTCCCCCGGTCCGGCTCCAGACCCTTTGCCGTCCCGAACTCCTGGACGGCCAGCGCCCGCGCCGTTTTCAGCGTCAGCCGGAATCCGCCGGGGTAACTCTTTTTAGGCATCCTCAATCCGCCTCCTTTTCAAATCTGATTTTCATTTGTGCGGGGTATAAATCGACTTCGGGCCGTCGCCGTCCAGTCCACCGCAGCCCCCCCAGCTTGCCCCACGCACTTCCAGCCAGAGGCCCGCAGGCTTGCGCCATTCTCGCTATCTAATATGTAGGTCACTATCCGCTTATAGCCCATAGCGCGGGCCGCTCTCCAAGAGGCGGCATACAGCATGGAACAGGCGTTACGGGTTCCATCGGTGCAAAGCCGGTTGACCTCCAGCGTCCACCCGTCGTCCAGGTGCCGGGCAACCGGACGGCCCACAATGGCGACGCCCACAATTTTCTTGCCGTCCGAAAGGCCAATAGAAAACTTGTGGCCCACTACTTTCCCGTGGTGCCGGTGGTTCTGCTCCACAAATGCGTTTGCCTCTTTTAGTGTCATAGGTACAATTTCAAGCATGGTCTATTCCTTTTCTCGTTTTCTTCTGCTATACTTGTCCCGGCGGCGTTGCCTCGCCGCCGGAATCTACAGCAAAGGAGATTATTTTTTATGGGTAGTCTTGTCCAATACACCGTTGATTTTGGCGATACTCCAAAAGCGGAGGTCCAACGCATTTGTGAACGGCTTGAAACCATTTCCTGGAATGGTGTTTTTCCCAATCTGGAGCGTCCGATTGTCCGCTTCTACCTCGAACAAGGGCAAGAGCTTGACGGCCTCATTACGTTCCCGCTGGGATGTCGTGTGCAGGTAGTCGGGAAAAAGTAACGTTCTCGGCGTCCGGGTCATAGTCCATCACAACCCGGCATTTCTTGTCCGGCAAAAGGACTTCAACCAATTCAGTCAGCAAGGCTTCAAGGTGGGTAAACGCTTTATCCCCTGTTGCCTTTACCCGCTCGTTCCTGGCTTCTTTGACCTTTCTGGCAAACTCTTCCATTGTCTTTCTGTAGCCGTCACTTTTCACCCACAGCACAATCCGATTCTGCCCCTCGCCCGTCTCCACCTGGTTCAGCCACCACAGCGGATTGTTCCGCTCCTTCTCATGCGGGCAGGCCCCGCAATCGCTCTTGCCGCAGCCCTCGCAGAACGCCTTGTAGAAATCCTTGTCCCACGGCCCGGTTGCAACTGAAAGCGCGGCCAAAAATTCGCCCAGCGCCTCCGGCGACACCGTGACCTTTTCAAAATTGGTCATGCTCACTCGCTCCTTTCAACGGTTTGCCTCTTCGGGCGGCGTCCCCGGTTTCGGAGGTTTCGGTTATAGGTAGACTGCCCCCGCTCGGCGCTGTACGCAGGGCGGAAGTTCTTATCGAGGACCACTTCACCTTCGCCGTCGGTCGTCTGTCCCCGCTTCAATTCTGCGTACACCGTACACAGGCTAATTTCCAGTGCAGCGGCCACCTTGACCGGCGCGGCGTTCTCGCTCCACATCCGTTCAAGCTCTTTTCTGTCCTCCAGCGTCAGCATTTTCATTTTGAATCACCCCTTTTTACCGTTTCCTTGCCCGATTGGGTAAAAAAATAATGCAGAAAAAGGACGAAAATCCTTTTCTGCATTTAATCTACTACTTCAGCCAGCGGCCATCGGCGAGAAATTTCCTTTACCCCGCTTTCTTTCCGTGGTAAACTACTTGTATCCATGATCCATTTTGTTGTTTTCCCGAAAGGAGGACCCGTCTTGTCAAAGCAGAAAAAGCTCCCCTCCCTTCCCCTCGTCATTCGGGGCTATAATACCGAGGGTCAGGGGGTGGCCTCCCTCCCCGAAGGCATGACCTGCTTTGTGTCGGGGGCCCTCAAAGGGGAGACCTGCCTCGTTCAATTGGACAAAATCGGCAGGACCTGCGCCTGGGGTCACACGGTCAAGGTGGAGGTCCTCTCTCCCGCCCGGTTAGAACCGGATTGTCCACATTATGTAAACTGCGGCGGCTGTGCTACCCGGCATATGACCTATGCCGAAGAGCTGGAATTCAAACGTCAGAAGGTGGAAGACTGCCTGAAGCGGATCGGGGACTGTGATACCCCCGTCTCTGTTATATATGGCGCTGATAATACCCAACGTTATCGAAACAAGGCGCAATTCCCCATCTCCGGGTCGGCAATTGGTTTTTATGTAAACCGAACTCATCAGGTTACTGACGTGGAGGACTGTCTCCTTCAGCCCCTCCCCGCCGCCCGGCTCCGGGGGGCTCTCATAAGATTTATGTCAACCTACCGTGTCCCCGCCTACGACGAGCAAACCGGCGGTGGGCTGCTCCGGCACCTCTACGTCCGTACCAATCGGAAGGAGGAAAGCCTGTGCTGCATTCTGGTCAACGGCAAGGCCCTCCCCCATGAGGAGGATCTGGTTGCCGCCCTCCGTGCCGCCGAACCTGACCTGAAAGGGGTCGTCCTGGGCATCAACGAAAAGCGGAACAATGTGATTTTGGGGGACTCCTACCGCAAGCTCTGGGGGGAGGACTTCCTCATGGACACCATGTGTGGCCTCTCCTTCAAGCTGTCGGTCCCCTCCTTCTATCAGGTGAACACCCCTCAGGCCGAAAAGCTCTACAGCCTGGCCTTGGACTTCGCCGGCCTCACCGGGGAGGAGACCGCCCTGGACCTCTACTGCGGCATCGGCACCATCACCCTGTGCCTGGCCCGGCAGGTCAGGAAGGTCATCGGGGCCGAGATCGTGCCCCAGGCCATTGAGGACGCCAAGGCAAACGCAGCCCGAAACGGTTTACATAATGCAGAATTCTTCTGTGGGGACGCCTCCGATGTGGCCGCCCGGTTGGCCGCCGAGGGCACCCGCCCTAACCTCATCACGGTGGATCCTCCCCGGAAGGGCCTGGCCGAGGATGTGGTCCGCTCCATCGCCGGGATGGGCCCCGCCCGGGTGGTCTATGTCTCCTGCGATCCGGCCACCCTGGCCCGGGACGTGAAGCGGTTTTCTGAGCTGGGCTACACCGTCCAAAAGGCCGCCGCCGTGGACCTCTTCCCCCGGACCCACCATGTGGAAAGCGTTGTCCTAATGACCAGGAAGGAGTTGTAGCGTATGGAGTACCGAATCATGACCGAGGCAGACATTCCTCTGGTAACTCCTCTGTATATGGCTTACTATAACGAAAAAGAGGAGGGGGAATGGACGGCGCAGACCGTATATAAGCGGATCCACCAAGTGTTGAGTCGGGAGGATCCCTATTGTCTGGTGCTGGGATCCGGCCAAACGATCATTGCCTTTGCCATCGGGTATTTTGAGCAGTACGATGACGGTTTTGCCTACGATCTGGTCGAGATCGTCGTGGCGTCGGACTATCAAAACCAGGGCATCGGCACCCAATTCATGGAGGAGCTGGAGCGCCGGGTCAAAGAGAAGGGCGCCATGCTGATCCAGCTCCAGTCCGTCAACGATGCCTTTCATGAGCATTTTTACAAAAAGCTGGGCTTCCGCACCGCTTCCAACCTTGTGCTGAAGACAAAAATGATCGGCTCCCCGTGAAAGGCGCAAGCCATGAAGAAAATTTTGCTGCCCTGTCTCCCTGACGGGATGCCCCAAGAGTTCCTACCCTTTGCCGCCGATGCCCCCATCTACGACAGCTCCTCCTCCCCCGAGGCCAACGTGTATTTCATTGACAAAGGGCACGGATACTATCTCAAACGCTCCGGCAAAGGCATGTTGGAGAAGGAATCAAAAATGACGGGATACTTCCACGCCAAGGCCCTTGGCCCGGAAGCGCTGCAATACATCACAGCGGAACAGGACTGGCTTCTGACCGCCGCCGCGGACGGGGAGGACTGCCTGCATGAGCGGTATCTGGCGGACCCCAGGCGCCTGTGTGATACCTTGGCCCTCGAATTGAGAAGGCTCCACGAAACCGACTTCACCGGATGCCCGGTCCAGGAGCGAACCGCAGAATACCTCGCTTTCGCCGAAAAAAATTACCGCGCGGGGACCTACGACAGCTCCCATTTCCCCGACAGTTTCGGCTATTCCTCGGCCCAGGAGGCCTATGATGTCCTGACCACCGGAAAAGCCGCCCTCCAAAGCCGGGTCCTTCTCCACGGCGACTATTGCCTGCCCAATGTAATCCTGAAGAACTGGGCCCTGTCCGGGTTCATCGACGTAGGCTGCGGCGGCGTGGGGGACCGGCACATCGACCTTTTTTGGGGTGTTTGGAGCCTGGAATTCAACCTGAAAACCGACCGGTACCGGGCACGTTTTCTGGACGCCTACGGAAGGGATAAGGTGGACGAAGCCCTCTTGAAGGTCATTGCCGCGGCGGAGGTTTTCGGCTGACGGCTGTCAGAGCCGCCCTGTGCCTCTCTTTTTTGTACATAATTTTGAAAGGAGTTGCCTCCATGCCCACGCCCGTCATTCTTTTTTACGACCCTATCCCCTCCCCCTGGGCAGGGAAACTGAAGGCCGTCTGTGCCATCCAGGGCCTCTGGCTCCACGCCGTGGAAAACGCCCAGCTAGACCGTCCTCTCCTCTCCCTGCCGGACGGCGGGATTGGGGAGACAGAAGCCCGGCCTGAGCCTCTGCCCGAGCCCGTGATGGTCCTCTGCGGCCTGACCGGACCCCAACTGGACCGACTCCTGCCCGCCCTCCGGAAGGAGCGGATCTTCTGTCTCAAGGCCCTTCTCACCCCCACCAACGTCGGCTGGACCCTCCGGCAGCTCTATACCGAGCTCTGCCGGGAGCGGGAAGAGCTGGAAGCCCACCGTCCTGAAGGATGACCACCGCCCCGCCGCCCGGCGGGGCTTTTTCCGCATGAAAATTTTCTTGATTTTTCCCCTTTTTCCGTCCCTTCCCCCTTGTCACTGGGGCGAAAATGCGGTAAACTAAATTACTTGATTTTTAAAGGAAAGGGGTCTGCGGAATGGATTACGACGCGCTCATGTCTCTTGCGGCCGATTTAGGCTACGGTCTTCTGGCCAGCGGCGCCGAGATCTATCGGGTGGAGGAATCCATCCAGCGGCTTCTCCACGCCTACGGCGTGGCCGAGGCCGACCCCTTTGTGATCCCCAACTGCATTATCGTCTCTTTCACCACCCCGGAGGGGCAGGCCATGACCCAGGTCCGCCGCATGCCCTCCCACGGCACCGACGTGGACCTGCTGGAACGTTACAACGACCTGTGCCGTCACCTGTGCGCCGAGCAGCCTCCTCTCCCCGTGGCCCGGGAGCGGCTGGACCGGATCGCCGCCACCCCCCGGACCTACTCCCTGCCCGTCCTTTTAGGGGCCTATGTGGTGGGCACCGCCGCCTTCGCCTTCTTTTTCGGCGGCACCCTCCGGGACGCCCTGTGCGCCGGCGTGTGCGGGCTGGCCATTGGTCTGTCCCTCACCGCCATGACCTGGCTCCACACCAACCTGTTTTTTAAATCCATGCTGGGCGCCGCCCTGTCAGCCTTTATGGCTCTCTGCTTTGTCCATACGGGTCTGGGCGATCACAGCGAGCTCATTATCATCGCCGCCTTCATGGCCCTGGTCCCCGGCATCATCTTCACCAACGCCATCCGGGACGTCATGGCCGGGGACATGGTGGCCGGCATCACCAAGATCGCCGATGCCCTGCTCACCGGCCTCGCCATCGCCCTGGGTACCGCCTTCTCCATCGGCCTTACCCGTCTGATGTGGGGGGTGTGAGCATGGAAACTATATTGATTCCCGTTCTGGCCGCTTTCGCGGCCTGCGCCGGCTTTGCCGTCATCTACAACATCCACGGTCCCGGCATCCTGATCTGCGCTCTGGGGGGCTCTTTGGGCTGGTTGGCCTACCTTCTGGCCGGCGCCCTGTGGGAGGACATCATGCAGACCCTCTGCGCCTCCATCGTCATCGCCGCTTACTCGGAAATCATGGCCCGGGTCCGCCGCTGCCCAGTCACAGGCTACCTGTTGGTGGCCATCTTCCCCCTGGTCCCCGGCAGCGGGGTCTATCACACCATGGAGCACGCCGTCAACGGAGACAACGAGGCCTTTTTGGACACCTTTCTCCACACCCTGGGCCTGGCCGGTGCCATCGCCGTGGGCGTTTTGTTGGTCTCCTCCCTGGTGCGGATGTGGGGGATCTTCCGCCATCATACCACCCCGAAGGAGGGCCGGACATGACCACCTATCAATGGCTCCTGTTTGACGCCGACAACACCCTCTTCGACTTTGACGCCGCCGAGGAATACGCCCTGTGTCGGACCCTGTCCCATTTCGGCGTACAGGCCACCGACCGAATCAAGAACATCTACAAGAAGGGCAACCGGGCCCTCTGGGATGCCTTTGAGCAGGGCAAGATCTCCCAGGATCGCATCCTGGCCCAGCGTTTCACTCTCTTTTTGGAAGCTGCCGGCCTGGAGGGGGACGGCAAGGCCTGGAACCAGTTCTACATGGAGTCCCTGGCCGGCTGCTCGGTCCTGCTCCCCGGCGCCGAGGACCTGTGCCGCCGGGCCTCCCAGCACTACACCCTCTGCCTTGCCACCAACGGGGTGCCCTTTATCCAGCGCTCCCGACTGGAGCACTCCCCCATCGCCCGCTTCTTCGGGGACCGGGTCTTCATTTCCGGGGAAATGGGCTGCCGTAAGCCGGACAAGCAGTTTTTTGAGACCATTCTGACCACCCTGGGGGCTAAAAACCACCGTGCCCGGGTCCTGGTCATCGGTGACTCCCTCTCCAGCGATATCCGGGGTGCCTTCAACTCCCAGCTGGACAGCGTGTGGCTCCGCTGGCCCTCCTCCCAAACGGGAGCGGTCAAGCCCACCTACGAGGTGGAAAGCCTGGCCCAGCTGGGCCAGCTCCTCAACGCCCACCGTCTGGTCCCCATCCGCCTTTAGGAGGTAATTTCTGTGCCCTTACCATTCCGTCCCACCCCGTCCCCGGACGGTGAAAAGCCCCAGGGCACACCCCGGCGGCCCGGGGAGGCCCCTCCAGACTGGCTCATGGTCACTCTAGTGGTCTGCGTGGTCCTGGTCCTGGCTGGTCTCTCCCTGCTCTCGGGCCGGAAAAATGCCGCGGCCAGCGAGCTGCCCGAACCTACACCGACCACCGCCGTCACCCCTACGCCGGATCCCACGCCCACACCGGAGCCTACCCCTACCCCCAAAGCCGCCTACGACTGGTCTCAACCGGTCCCCGAGGGGGAGTGCGCCGACCCAGAGACCTGGTTCCGGGACGCCGTCTTCATTGGCGATTCCCGTGTGGACGGCTTCCACTCCTTCAGCGGCGTAAAGGGTGGAGAGTTCCTCACCTACACCGGCCTGACCATCTACGAGGTGGACGAGGACAAGGAGGTCATCCGCCAGGGAGACAAAAAGCTCCCCCTGCTGGAGGCCCTGGCCCAAAAGACCTGCGGCAAGATCTACATCGCTCTGGGAGTCAACGAGCTGGGCTATTTCGACGCCCAGGGCTTCAGGGAGACCTACGGCCGGGTCATTGACAAGCTCCGGGAATGTCAGCCCGGCGCCGATATCTATGTCCAGGCCATCATCCCGGTCAACACAGCCAAATGCGAAGCCCACGATCAGCCCTACTACATCACCAACGCAACCATCCAAGACTATAACAAAGCCCTGGCCGCCTTGGCCGGGGAGAAGGAGGTCTTCCTCCTGGACGTGCCCCAGGCCCTGGTGGACGAAAATGGTGAGGTCCTGGACAACTACTCTTCCGACGGGGTCCATTTCAAAAAGGAGGGCTACAAGCTCTGGCTGGAGGACCTGCTACGGCACGCCGTAGACCCGGGCAGCCTATAACAAGGAGGATCATCTGATGAAAAAATTCCTTTCTGTATTCATCTCCATCCTGTTTCTTTCTTCTCTTGCCGCCTGCGGCGGGGAGACGAACACGGTCAAGGACTTCGCTGTCGAAGATGCCGGGACCCTGCTGGAGTCCGGCGCCTTCACCGAATCCCTCACCGGGATCGACACCGAGGTGGCCTGCACCCGGTACGGTGTGGATTCCGCCACGGTCACCAGCGGGGCGGTCTACGGCTCCACCGGAGCCACCGCCGAGGAGCTGGCCGTCCTCACCTTCGACTCAGCCGCCCACGCCGAGGACGCCAAAAAAGCCGTGGGCTACTGGCTGGAGGATCAGATCGAGGCTATGGCCTCCTACCTCCCCCTGGAGGTCTCCAAACTGGAAAAAACCATCCTGGAAGTTCGCGGTGCCTCCCTCCTTCTGGTGGTGGCCAACGACTACAGCCCAGTGGATGATTTTTTGAAATAAGCACATCGGATACAAAAGCAGGACCCCTCGTCAAACGAAGGGTCCTGCTTTTTGTTTTTGCTGTGGGCCGCGTACCCGCCGGTCTTATTCCTCCTCTTCGTCCAGAGGCCCCTCCCAGACCAGGGGCCGCCCGCCTTGATCCAGCAAGGGCGTCAATCCGCCGCCGTAGCCACCCCCAATATAGAGGTACTGCACCCCCGTCGCTCGGTCCATCCAGATTTCGATGCCGCCGCCGATCCCCTGGCTGTATATCTTTTCAAACCGTTTTCCTGCCATGATCTCTTCCTCCTTTACTTTTGATATTCAAACTCCAGATTATAGAGGCAGATGGTATCCCCATCCTGGATGCCCATATCCTCCAGCCGCTGGTAGAGCCCCGATTCCCGGAGCTTCCGCTCGAACCAGCTGCGGGACTCGAAATCAGAAAAGTTCACGTTGGCCATGAGCTGGCGCAGCCAGGGCCCGTCCACAAACCACTCGCCGTCCTCCACCTCGATTTCCAGGTCCTCCGACGTATCGATCTCGGGGGGCCGCTCCACATAGGTGGACTCGTAGACCGTGATGGGAGGCAGATCCTGAAGCCGACGGGCAGCCTCCCACATGAGTTCGGTGGTACCCTGGTGGGCGGCGGCCGACAGCTCAAAGAAGGGCAGCCCCAGCTTCTCCACATGGGCCTTCAGGGTCTCCAGACCCTCCCTGTTTTCTGCGATGTCCACCTTGTTCCCCGCCACAATCATGGGCCGGTCGGCCAGCTCGGGGCTGTACTGCCGGAGCTCGGCGTTGATGGCCTCGAAGTCCTCCACCGGGTCCCGACCCTCCGAGCCCGACACGTCCACAATGTGGATGAGCAGCCGGCACCGGTCGATGTGCCGCAGGAAGTCATGGCCCAGGCCAGCCCCTTCCGAGGCTCCCTCGATGATGCCGGGGATATCGGCCAGCACGAAGGAGGTGCCCTCCTCCAGAGCCACCACCCCCAGGTTGGGGGACAGGGTGGTGAAGTGGTAGTTGGCAATCTTGGGGTTGGCCCGGGTAACCACGCTCAAAAGAGTGGACTTGCCCACGTTGGGAAAGCCCACCAGCCCCACGTCGGCCAGCAGCTTGAGCTCCAGGACCACGTCCCGCACCTGGCCGGGGAGCCCCGCCTTGGCGAAGTGGGGCACCTGCCGGGTGGGGGTGGCGAAATGCTGGTTGCCCCAGCCGCCCCGGCCTCCCTTGCAGAGGACGAAGGTATCCTGCCCCGCCATGTCACAGATGATCTCCCCGGTCTCGGTGTCCCGGACCAGGGTCCCCCGTGGCACCCGGATGGTGAGGGTCTCCCCGTCCTTTCCCGAGCAACGCTTGCCTTGACCGGGAAAGCCATTCTGGGCCACGTATTTCCGCTTGTAGCGGAAGTCCATCAGGGTGGACATGTGCTCGTCCACCTTCAGAACGATGTCTCCCCCTCTGCCGCCGTCCCCGCCGTCGGGGCCGCCGGCGGCCACATATTTCTCCCGGTGGAAGGCCACGGCTCCGCCGCCGCCGTCCCCCGCCCGAACCGTGATCCGGGCCTTGTCAATAAAGCCGTTGGCCGCCATAAGGCCACCTCCTTGTCTTGTTACAGCGCCAGTCGGTAGATCCGGTGCCGTGGAATCCCCTCGTACCAGGCGAAATACTCCCTGGGCACCTGGCAGATCTCCGCCAGCTCAGCCCCCAGGCCCTCGATGGTCCGGGCCGAGGCCAGGTTATCCTCTGCGCAGGTGATATAGATGGACTTCATCCCATGATGCCGGGCCACCTCCAGCACCATGCGGGCGGCCCGCCCGGCATAGCCGTGGCCCCGGTAGGGCTCGTCCACCTCATAGCCAATGTGTCCGTTATAGTATGTGTGGAAATTGTCCCCGATGCGGACGCTGATTTTTCCAACTGCGGTGCCGCGGACACAGATGTCGTAATAGTAGAAGGGAAGCTCCACCCTGCCCGCTTCCTTCTTCTCAATGACCCGCAGAGTCATATTTCCATCGGTCAGGGTCTCAAAACGGGTGTCAAACGGAAATATATCCATCACCTGCCTTCAAAGAGAACGCCCCGGACATAGCAGTATGTCCGGGGCGCCTATGGGTTTCTTATTCCGCGATCTCCTCGATGGAAACCTGCTTGCGGTCCTTGCCCAGACGGGAGAACTTCACCTTGCCGCTGCGCAGAGCGAACAGAGTGTCGTCCTTGCCCTTGCCCACGCCCTCACCGGGGTGGAAATGGGTACCGCGCTGCCGGACCAGAATGTTGCCGGCCAGCACGAACTGACCGTCGCCCCGCTTCACGCCCAGACGCTGGGCGTTGGAATCACGGCCGTTCTTGGTGGAGCCGCCGCCCTTCTTGTGGGCGAAGAACTGAAGACCAATATTCAGCATTGGTTACACCTCCATGACGATAATGTTGTCGGGATACTCCTCGTGGAGCTGGGAGAGATAGAGCATCAAAGCGGTCAAAAGGCTCTGACAGGTGCTCTCGTTCTGCTGGCTCAGTCCGCCGGGGAGCTTCAGGGAAATGAGGGCCTTGTCCTCCTTCACCTTCACGCTGGCCTCCAGCCCAAGCACGTCGTTGACGGTGCATTCAGTCAAACGGACGGCGCTGGTGACAGCGGCGCAGAGGATATCCTCTCCCTGTGACGCCAGACCGCTGTGTCCCTCCACCTGGAAGGAGACGATCCGGGCGCCCTCTAAATGAAATGCAGCAGTGATCATCAGGCGTGGATCTTGCCAATGGTGACCTTGGTATAGGGCTGACGATGGCCCTGCTTGCGGCGGTAGTTCTTCTTGGGCTTGTACTTGAAGACGATGATCTTCTTGCCCTTGCCGTTCTTGACGACCTCGGCCTCCACCTTGGCGCCCTCCACAACAGGGGTACCGAAGGTAGCCTTGTCGCCGTCCAGGATGGCCAGGACCTTGTCGAAGGTCACCTTGTCGCCCGCCTCAGAAGGCAGCTTCTCGATGTAGAGGGTATCACCCTCGGCCACCTTGTACTGCTTCCCGCCGGTTACAATGATTGCGTTCACTCTTTTTCACTCCTTCATTACGGGCTCGCTGTCGGGGGCGGGGCCAAGGCCCACTTTTCATGCCCATTCAATGCGGCTCTGATAGTATACCAGCCAAAAAGGGGAAAGTCAAGCATTTTCCCTTGACTTTCTCACATTTTTCATCCTATCCCTATCTTTTTTCGGTTTTCATATGATAGGCCCGAAAAAACACCGCCGCCTGGCCCCGGGTCAGGATCTCCTCCCCAGTCCCCAGGATGGGCACGCTTCCCTCCAAGGGGGAACCGCCCCGGCGCAAGGTCTCATACCGCCCCACCAGCTCGTCCAGAGTCTGCCCTGTAACCAGGGCGTTGGGCTCGGGCTCCTCCCGTTCCCAAGTAAGCCACAGCAGGTCGGCGAACCGCCAGAGCACAGGCCTCCGTGCCTCCTCCAGTCCTGAAAGCTGCCGGACCACAGTCTCGGCCTCCCCCCAGGTCAGGGGCTCCTCCGGCCGGAATGTCTCCTCCCCGGCCCCCATCAGCCCCTTTTCATAAACGTAGCGGATCGTATCGTAACCCTTGGCTCCGAAACGAACATCAGAGAAGGGCAGGGCGTTCTCCTCCATCCAGGCCCTCCAGGGGTTCTCCTCCCGGGGGTCGGTGGGGTCCCAGCCCGCCTTGGGGTCGGCGGGGTCAATGTACGCCACCGCCGTGGGGATGGGCTCCAAAGGTCCCGGCTCGGTACCGTCAAAGATGGTAACGATGGTGCCCACAGCGCAGTTCTCATAGACCCACTTGGCGTCCCCCACCTGGAGCCGGATACAGCCCCGGGACACCGAGGTCCCCAAGTCGTTGTACTCGTATGTCATCAGGGTGGATGGGTCGTTCCGGCGGTAGCAAACTGAATGGAACATGATGCCCCGGTAGATCCGGGTGGCGTACTGGCCGTAGGAGCCATCCACCATGTAGCACCAGGGGAACCGCTCCCCTGCCGACCAGGTGCCCACCGGAGTCTCGTCCCCCGGCTTGCCCACCGAACAGGCCATGGCACGAACAGGCACAGTGTAGTAGCCCTCCTCGTCCAGGCCGTAGACCGTCACCACATGCTGGGCCCGGTCCACCATGATATAGTAAGGCAGCCCGTTGCTCTGGGTGGTCAATGCGGCGATCTCGTCCGCTCCCCGGGCCGTCCCCCCTAGCCGGGGCAGCAGAGCCACAGCCAGACAAAGTGCCAGGGCGGCAGCGCAGTATCTTCTCTTCATTCCACTCTCTCCTGTTGTGTTTTCAGTCCTTCTTACCGGGCTCTGCGGTAGATCTCGGCCATATCCTCCCTCGTCAGGTGCTTGGCCGCCCCCAAGTTGCCCCGGGTGGCGATGTCGCACTTTTCGGCCAGCTCCAGCACCTGCGTCTCGGTGAGCTCCAAACCCAGCTCCCGGAGGCTGGTGGGCATTTTGATCTCCCGGTAGAACTCCTCCATGGCCTCCACGCCCTTCAGAGCCGTGGCAGTGTTGTCCCCCTGGGGCTCCACCCCCAGCACGTTGACGGCAAACCGGGCAAAGCGGCCGGGGCACGCAGGTAAAACATACCGGGCCCAAGTGCCCCAGATAGCAGCCAGGCCGGCCCCGTGGGCCACATCGAACATGCCCCCCAGCTCATGCTCCAGCCGGTGACAGGCCCAGTCCCCCTTGCCCCCGCCGCAGGCGGTGAGTCCGTTGTGGGAAAGGCTGCTGGCCCACATCACATCGGCCCGGGCAGCGTAATTCCCCGGCTCCTTCACCAACGCCCGGGAGGCGTCAATGACGGTCCGCATCAGGGCCTCGGCCATGGCGTCGGTGAGGGCCATTGACTCAGGCTGTCCGTTGAAGTACCGCTCCATGGTGTGCATCAGGATGTCGGCACAGCCGCAGGCAGTCTGGTAGTCGGGCAGGGTCATGGTCAACTCAGGGTCCATAATGGCAAACTTACAGCGGCACAGGTCGTTGTTGCATCCCCGCTTGATGCCCCCGTTCTCGTTGGTAATGACCGAGGAGTCACTCATCTCGCTGCCTGCGGCAGCAATGGTGAGCACCGCCCCAATGGGGAGACATCCGGTGGGGGTACGCTTGAAGTCATAGAAATCCCAGACATCCCCGCCGCAGGCCACCCCGTAACCGATAGCCTTGGCCGAGTCGATGACGCTGCCGCCCCCCACGGGCAGGAGGAAGTCCACTCCCTCCTTCTCACAGAGGGCGATCCCCTCCCGCACAAGACCCACACGAGGGTTGGGCACCACGCCCCCCAGTTCGGTGTAACCAATGCCAGCCGCCTCCAAAGAGGCCTTCACCCGGTCCAGCACGCCGGTGCGCTTCACGCTGCCGCCGCCGTAGTGGATCAGGACCTTGGTGCCGCCGAAGGCCCTGACCTGCTCCCCCACCTGGTCCAGGGTCCCCTTGCCGAAAACCACTCTGGTGGGCGTGTAGTATTGAAAATTCAACATACTTCTACTCCTCCTCGCATTATGTTAACTTATTTCTCCCCTTTTATTTCACTTTAGCAAACTTTATTTTTGATTTTATGTCAACCTACCGAAGTACCACCCTGTGGCTCCCTCCTTCTTGCTCAGGACCCGGTCGGAGAGCCGCCGGACAATGGCCAGCCGGTCCCCCGGCTCCACCGGAAGCAGATAGTCGGTGGAATCCTCACAGTAGATCTCCCCCTCCTTCTCCCAGAGATATTCGGTCAGAATATCCACCACCCGGCCGGATTCCACATGGCGGCAGCGGCAGAGCTCCTCCCCCCGCTCCAGCACCTCCACCCGGCTGTGGCCGAAGCGGATATTGACGGGGTCCGGGCTGGCCTCCTGGGAATCCTGGGCGGTCATCTCGGGAAAACCGTCGTAGGACACATAGGAGAACTCCCCACCCGGCTCCTCCGGCAAAATGAGGGCGTTGAGCTGTCCGTCCCACTTGAGGACGCAGCCCCCGTCGATGGAGACAATGTGCCTTTCCTTGTCAATAATGGGCGCGGCTGATGGAATGTCCTCCCGGTAAAGGGTCACGGGCCAGTGGCCCACGACCACCCACCGGCGGAAAGCATGGCCCTGATTCAGAAAGTCGTCGTTCTTCATGCAGGAGAAGGCCTCCAGCTCCTCCAGATGATTCTCCCGGGGCACCCCCCCATGGACAAACAGATAATTGTGGTTTACATAAATATGAGGCAGCCCCCGCAAAAAGTCCAGCTCAGGCTTGAAATTTTCGGCTATGGCCGCCCGGGCGGCGGCATAGTCAAAGGGAGTATCCACTGTGACCCCCGCCAGATGGGCCATCTTCACCAGGATGGACCGCTCCCCCATTTTGAACCACCGGTCCCGGTAAAATTCCTCATGCTCAGTCCCGTTCTGGTCCACAAAATCCAGCACCACGTTATCGCAGTTGCCCAGGATAGTGTAGACCGTGTGGGTTTGGGACAGCTCCATCACATAACGCAAGGTATCCAAGCTGTCCTCGTGGCGCTCCAGCAGATCCCCCAGAAGGATCAGAATATCCTCCTTGGAAAACCCCGCCTTGGACAGCACCCCCTTCAGGAAGGTCAGGTTGCCGTGGATGTCACTGACCACCAACACCCGCCGCCCGGGAGGCAGCTCAATGGGCCGTACAACCGCTTTCATAGGCGCCTCCTTTCCGGGAATGGAGTCTCACAGGGCGGCCATGGCACACCAGCCATCCCGTTCCAGCCGCTCAAATACACAAAGTCCGTTCTTCTCCAACGCGGCCTGGACCTCGTCGGCCCGGGTGTCAATGATCCCTGAGCAAATAAACACCCCCAGATCGCTCCCGTCCTGCTCCATGAGCCGCCCCACCTGGGCCGAGAGGGGAATAATCACGTCGGCCACGATGTTGGCCAGCACAATGCCGTAAGGCCCGCTCCGGGCCAGTTCCTCGGCCAGACCCTTGTCCGAGAGCACATCCCCCGCCCGGACGGTGTAGTTCTTCCTGTCGATGCCGTTGAGGGCAGCGTTCTCATAGGCCACGTCCACCGCCTTGGGGTCGATGTCCACCCCAACGGCCTCCCAGGCCCCCAGCTTCAGAGCGGCGATGGACAAAATGCCGCTGCCGCAGCCCAGGTCCAGCACCTTGTCTCCGCTTTGCACCTGTCCCTCCAGAAGCTCCAGGCACAGCTGGGTGGAGGCGTGAGACCCGGTGCCGAAGGTAAGGCCCGGGTTGAGGTACACCGCCGTCCGCCCCTCGGGCACCGGCTTGCCCCGCTCCCACTCAGGGACGATGTAAACCTTCTCCCCCACCGTCATGGGCTGGTAATACTTCTGCCAGCTAAAAGCCCAGTCCTCCTCCTTGAGGGGGACGATGGACACAGGGTTGCCGATCCCCTCCAGGGCCCGGGTCATCTGACTCCGCCCCACTTCATCATTGGTGACATAGAACTTCACCCGGGCCACGCCGCGCATCCGCTCCAAAAGGGCGTCGTCCACATAGTCCCAGTACTGCCGGTTCTGCTCCAAAAAGGTCTTGAAGTCCTCCTCGCTCTCCAGCACCAGCCCCTCTGCCCCGTTCATGGTGAGCCGCGCCGCCAGGTCATCCATCTCCGCGTCGGTAGTCTCCACCGTCACTTCCAGCCATTCATTCATCCCAACAACCTCTTTCCGGTTCAGTAATCCAACAAAATGGGCACCCGGTTCTCCTGGGCAAAGTTCAGCGCCTGCCAGAAGATAGAGAAGGCGAACTTGGCCAGGGACTGGGTGTTGTAGACCTGATGGGTCTCCCCCATGGCCAGCCTTCCCGCCCCGTCGATCTGCCCGTCCATGGGATAGCCCTCGGTGCGGCTCCACTCCAAAATGGCGGCCTCATCCGCCTGCCAGGCCAATTTATTCAGCTTTTCCAGCTCCCACCGGAGAAGGCCAGCAGTGGCCATGATGATCTGGGCCCCGTTGAGGCAGGGGGCTTGGAACAGGAATGTGTCTTCTATGGGCAGCCACCATTCCGCCCCCCGCAGCAAGGACCACCCCTGGGCGGGATCCTCCCCCATTCGCCGGATCAGAGGATGGGCTATGTAGTCCCAGCCCTTTTCTACCGTCTCAGGCACCGGCTCTCCATAGACATGGCAGGCCGCTACCAGCAGCATAGCCCCAAAGGCGTCCCAGTCGGGCTTATCGGTGTAGTAGGGCTTCTCGTTGTCCTCAGGCCAGATGGCGCCCGATTGGGAGATGGCCGCCAGGATCCGGTCCCGCCAACCCTCCACCCCGCTTTGAATTGCGGTGGGATCCGTCTCTCCCCGCTCCGTTCCATCGGGAACGATCCTCTGGAATCCATAACCGTTTGCCTCGGCCCACTGCTGGGTGGCCGTCCTCCAGTTGTGGGCATAGTACCGGGTCAGCGTCCCGGCATAAATATCAAGTCCCATAACGACCTCCCGTGAAACCCCTTTTATCTCTCCCGGCCCATAAAGAAAAGGGCCACACAGCCGCATCCGGTGTGAGATCCGATGACTGGTCCGATAAAGTTATAGCAGACCTGCTCCACGCCGTATTTCTCGGTCATCTGCTCCCCCACGTACCGGGCGTCGTCCTCACAGTCGGCGTGACTGATAAAGACGGTCTGTCCGGCCAGGCCGGTTCCCAGCTCTCCCGCCTTGGCCACCAGGGCGTCCAGGGATGCCTTCCGCCCCCGGGCCTTGGCCATGTTGATGAGGTGTCCCTCGTCGTCCATGTGCATCACAGGCTTGATCTGGAGCATGGTCCCCGCCAGAGCGGTGGCCGCCGACACCCGGCCGCCCCGCTTCAGGTGCATCAGGTCATCCACCGTGAACCAGTGGCAGAGGTGGAGCCTGTTCTCCTCGCACCAGTCCCGGACGGTCTCCATGCTCTCCCCCGCCAAACGCTTCCGGGCAGCGTACCATACCAGAAGCCCCTGTCCCAGGGAAGCACACAGGGTATCCACCACCAGGATCTTCCGCTTGGGGTACTTCTCTCCCAGCTCAGCGGCCGCGATCCGGGCCGACTGAAAGGTAGTGGACAGTCCCGAGGAGAAAGCCAGGATCAACACGTCCTTCCCCTCCTCCAGAATGGGGGTCAGATGCTCCACATACTGCTCCGGGTTCACCGCCGCGGTGGTGCCCAGCTCCCCGTCCCGGAGGAGCTGATAAAACTCCTTGGAGGCCATATCCCGATGGTCCGGGGTATCCCGGCAGGTCCTCCCCTGAATGGTAAAGCTCAGGGGCAGAACACTGATCTTCAGCTCCTCCACCATCTCCTGGCTCAGGTCGCAGGAGGAATCGGTGACGATCACATACTCATTCATGGTGTTTGACTTCCTTTCGTTCCTTTTTGGATTTCTTGCCCTCCCGGGGCTCCTCCCCCTGGAGCAGTTGTATGATCCGCTGGCAGGCCAGCTTGTGGGCATAGCTCCGCAGGGCCAGATCCAGAGCCAGGGCAGACAACTCCTCCTCCCCGCAGTCGGCGGGCAGCCGCTGGGCGGTGGCGTTGAGAGCGGCATCCAAGCCCTCCAGAAACTCTCCATACCGTGCCTCGACGTCCGTCCCCTCTCCCCGGTTCACCAGGAAGCCGGCGTCCCGCACAGGCAGAACGGCCTTCAGGGCACACATCTGGGTCAGGTAGGCCAGGTGGGTCTTGGAGTACCGCTTCCCTTCAGCCCGGGGCAGATGCCCATCCTTGATATAGTTATTCACCATGGCCGAGGTCAGCTTGTCCTCAGCCGAGCAGCCGATGAGCTGGCGGGCCATATAGCCCACCACCTGATCCATGTAGAGGTTCAGATCGGGCAAACTGTCCCAATCCGCGGGACGCTCGCTGCCCAGCCGCTCCTTCAATTCCCGGATCTCTTCCATAGTTTCCCTTCCTGTCATTTTCAATATCAGCATACAGAATACAGATATGATTATACCATGCTCCCCTACTCCTGTAAAGGGGATGGAACCCGTGGAATAGAAAGGGACAGTCGCCCAAAATCGGGCGGCTGTCCCAAAATCACTTTCTTTTCCGGTGGGCTCACTGGGCCGCGAACATCCCGTATTCCTTGGGGAGGCGCAGGACCCCGTCCACACTGTGCTTGGCCAGAACAGCCAGCACGGTCTCCCGGGGCAGCCTGCCCAACCCGGACATCCCCTCCAGGGTAGTGATGTAATCGGCCATATCTCCCAGGTCGGTGACCTCCAGAGCGTCTTCGTAGAGAAACCGTTCCACCTTATCAAAGAACGGGGAAAGTTGTGTCTCCCCGTTCTGGAGGGTAAACAGATAGTTTCCCACGGCCTCGGCCCCGTACTCCCGGAACAGACCGCAGAGATACTCCATCATACCCTTTTCCCCGTAGGTGGCGGCGTAAAACCGCCCGCCCTCCTTCAATACACGTCTAACCTCCCCCAGTCCCTTCGGAATATCGGGGACATGGTAGAGCATCATATTGGCGATGACCACATCGAAGGTGTTGTCCTCAAAAGGGATCCGCTGGATGTCGATCTGCTGAAACCCGACCCTTCCCCGTTCCCCCAGGGTCTCCCTCGCCTTTTGAAGCATCCCCTCCGAAAAGTCGGAAAGGATCAGCCGGCCGCAGGTGTCCATCAGTCTCTCCTGCCCCACCCACATCTGTCCGGTGCCGCAGCCCAACTCCAGCACGGACATGCCGGGCTCGATCCGGTAGTGGGAAAAGATCCAGTTCCCAAACCCCTGACGGTTGGTGGAATACCTGCTGTGAATGGCAGTGCGGATATCCAGCTTCTCGGCCGTGCGGTACTGCTCCTTCACGGCGGCCCCGTCGTTCAACTTCATGGCCCCTTTCCTCATGCCGTCGGCCCCTGGGCTTGCAGCTGCTGCTTGCTGAACTGGAGAGTATAGAGCTGGTAATACCGGCCCTTATTATGAAGCAGCTCCTGGTGGGTACCCTGCTCCAGAATCTCGCCGTGGGAGAGCACAATGATGTTATCCGAGTGCTGGATGGTAGACAGCCGGTGGGCCACGATGAGCATGGTGCCGATGTTCTTCATCTTCTCCAAGGAGTCCTGAATGAGGATCTCGGTCTCGGTGTCGATGTTGGCGGTGGCCTCGTCCAAAATCATGACCTCAGGCCGGTGGATAATGGTCCGGGCGAAGGAGAGCAGCTGCCGCTGTCCCGCCGAGAAGTTGTTGCCCCGCTCCCGGACCACCTCGTCCAGGCCCCCTTCCAGCTTATTGATGAAGGAGTCGGCATTGACGTACTTACAGGCCTGCCAAATCTGCTCGTCGGTGAAGGACTCTTCCCGCAGGGCGATGTTAGAGCGGATGGTGCCCGAGAAGAGGAACACGTCCTGGAGCATCTGGCCGAAATGGCGGCGGAGGGAGGCGATCCTGATCTTCTTGATGTCAATGCCGTCGATCAGGATCTGGCCCTTCTGGATATCGTAATTTCGGCAGATCAGGGACAAAATGGTGCTCTTGCCCGAGCCGGTAGCCCCCACAAAGGCCACGGTCTGCTTGGGCTGTACGTGGAAGGAGACCCCCTTGAGCACCCACTCGTCGGGGATGTAGGCAAACCACACGTCCCTGAACTCGATCTCCCCCCGGATCTCGTCCAGTTCAATGGCGTCGGGCTCGTCCACCACCTGGGGCTCCATGTCAAAGACGGTAAATATCTTCTCAGCCGAGGCCATAGCCGACTGGAGCATATTGAACTGCTCGGTCAGGTTCTGGATGGGCCCGAAGAACCGGGAGATATACATATAGAAGGCCACCACCGTGCCACTGTCAATAACCTGGCCCAGGAAGGTGGTTCCCCCAATGTACCCCCGGGCCGACAGGTAGAAAAGGCACATGACGGCAAAGGTGTTCAGCAGGTGGATCAACGGTCGGAAGGTACCGAAGACGATCATCTGCCTCTGCCTGGCCTTGGCCAGGGCGGCGCTCTTCTCCAGAAACTCGTGATTCTTCCGGTCCTCCTGGTTGAAGATCTGGGTGATCTTGATGCCCGACAGGTTCTCCGACAGATAGGTATTGATATCGGTGGTGCAGTCCTTCACCTTCCGGTAGGCCCTCCGGCTCAGCAGCCGGAAGATCACAGTAAAGAAGATGATAAAAGGCACAAAGCACAAAATCATCAGGGTCAGGGCATAGTTGAGCACCAGCATGGCGCACAGGATGCCCACCACCGAAAAGGCGTTCTTCACCATGTTCACCAGAATGTTGGTAAAGAGCATGGAGATAGCGTTGGTATCGTTGGTCTCCCGGGTGACCAGCTTACCCACGGGAATGTTGTTGAGCTGCTCATGGGAGAGGCCCTCGATGTGAACAAACAGGTCCTCCCGCAGCTTGGAGAGGATCTTCTGTCCCACCCGCTGGAGGATGATGGACTGGAGATAGACACAGACCATGGACACCACCAGCAGCCCGGCATACAGGGCCACCATGGTGTAGAGCTGGGGCAGTTCAAACTCCTCCTGGACCATATTGGTCACGCTTCCCAGGATCCGGGGGGAAATAAGGTCGTAGGCAATGGAGAAGACCATGATAAAGAGGACCAGCACAAAGCTCTTCCAGTGGGGCTTGGCGTAGACAATGAGACGGCGGAACAGTTCTCCGTCGGGCATGGTCCGGTCAAAACCGATCTCCTCGGTCTTTCCCTTGATGCTGCACCAGATGATCAGGAATGCGGTGGAGAACAGCCCCACCACACCGCCGACCATTAAAAGGGGTAGATAATCATGCATTGTAGCCCGCCCCCTCTTCCTCCAGTTTCTGCAGGTCCACCATGTGGCGGTAGGCCGGGCAGTTCTCGTAAAGCTCCTCATGGGTGCCAGCAGCCACCAGAGCGCCGTCGTCGATAAAAATGACCCGGTCCATCTGCTCGATGGTGGAGATCCGGTGGGCGATGAGAATGGTGGTTTTGCCCGCCCGGGTCTGGCGCAGATTGCCCAGAATGGCCCGCTCGGTGCTGGTGTCCACGGCGGACACCGAATCGTCCAAAATCAGAATGGGCGCGTCCTTTATGAGGGCCCGGGCAATGGAGATCCGCTGCTTCTGGCCGCCCGAGACCGTGACCCCCCGCTCGCCCAGAACGGTGTCATAGCCCTCGGCAAACTCCCGGATGTTGCCGTCCACGTCGGCCAGCTGGGCAGCCACCTGGACCGCTTTGGGGTCGGGCTCCCTGGTGGTAAAGCCGATGTTCCGGGTGATGGTGTCGCTGAACAGGAAGTTATCCTGGGGCACATAGGCTGCCGCCTGACGCACGTCCCAGATGGGCACCGTGTTCACGTCATGGCCGTCCACGAAGATGGTCCCGTCAGGCACGTTGTAGGTCCGCAGGATCAGGTCCACCACCGTGGTCTTGCCCGAGCCGGTCCGCCCCACCAGGCCGATGTTCTCCCCAGCCTCGATTCGGAAGGACACGTTCTTCAAGGTGTCGTACTCCCCGTCAGGGTAGCGGAAGGTCAAATTCCTGAACTCGATCTCCCCCTTCACGTCCTTCAGGGGCTGAACGTCGGGGCGGTCCGCAATGTCCAGGGGCGCGTCCAGCAAAGCCGAGATCCGCTTGAGGGAGGCCATGCCCCGGGAGGTCATGTCAATGAGGTCGGACACCGCCATGATGGGCCAGACAATGGCGCTGAAATAGCCGATAAACTCCACCAGCTGTCCGGCGTTGAAGGTCCCCTGGTACACCAGGAAGCCGCCGAATCCAATAATGACGCAGATCACCGACTCCACCAGCAGTGTTACCGTGATGCGCAGCAGCACCGAGGAGCGGGTGTAGGCCACGTTGGCCTTCTCGTTCTCCTTGTTCAGTTCCTGAAAGGCCAGCAGCTCCTTGGCCTCCTTGACAAAGGCCTTAATGACCGCGATTCCGGTAAAGCTTTCCTGGGAGAAATCGGACAGCTTGGAGAAGGCCGCCTGCCGGGCGTCCCACTTCTCCATCATGTGCCTCCCCACGATGGTGCTGGCGCAGAAGAGCAGCACCATCGGGATCAGGGAGAGCAGGGTCATGGTGTGGTTCATCCCCCACATCTTGAAAAAGGCCAGCCCGCCCTGGATGATAGCGTCAAAGAAGCTGAGCATGCCCCAGCTGAAGCACTCCTGAATGGTGTCCAGGTCATTGGTGAAGAGGCTCATCAGGTCTCCCACCTTGTTGACGTGGTAGTACTGCTGGGAAAGGTCCTTGGCGTGGTCGAACATGGCGTTGCGCAGGTCGGCCTCCACCTTGATGGCCGAGCCCGCAAAGCAGAACCTCCACAGGAACTGACCCACCAACACCACCAAAATGACCGCGGCCATGGGCATACAGACCCGGTCCAGCAGGAAGTCCAAGTCGAAGGGCAGTCTCACCCCATCCACCACCACAAACCCGCTGCCCAGCCCGTTGATGACCATCTGATAGAGGTTGGGGATGACCAGCCCGGCGTAGTCAATGGCGGCCAGGGTCACCACACCCAGCAGGATCCAGCCTCCATACTTAATATAATACTTGTTCATGTGCTTGCCGAAAATCATACTATTCTCCTTCTTCTCTCGTCCCGCCGCGATACCCTTTTGTATAAATATCCACCAGTTTCCCATTATATATCGGCCGTCCTTGGAAAGTCAATGATTTCCAGGATTTTATCCTGAAATTTTCCGCCCGTTCCGGAGCCCCTTTCTTGGTAAAAACACCGGCAGTGCCCCGGCGGGAATCTTCCCGCCGGGGCACTGCCGGTGCCTTTCTCCATTCGCAAAGGATCTGTCTTTATTTTTCCAGTCCGGTCCAGCTCAGCTTCCAGCCCTCGGGCGTATTGACCAGGACCATGGTCAGATAGGCGTATTCCCCCTCGTTCTCGCCGCCGTGTCTGACCAAAACGGTGGCCTTGCTGGGCGCCGTTCCGTTGTCCACCTCCCAGGTCACCCCGGCCACGCTGACCCAGCCCGACACATCCTCTCCGTAGTCGTTCCCCGAATAGGTCGCCGCCTCCCCGGTGAGCAGGCCCGCCACCTGGTAGAGCCGGTTGGCGAAGTAAGCGTCCATCAGCCGCCCCGTGGTCTCCCGGAGCTGGTCCATCCATGCCGGCGCCTCCTGCCGGTCAGCACCCAGCACCACCTGGAAGGTCTCCACCATATCCCGGAACCGGGCGCCGTGGCCCTCCTCGGCCTCCAGGAAATACCGGGCCGTGATCAGGAAGGTCCCCCCCTCCCCGTCGTCGATTCCATAGACCTCAGCTTGGGGGGAATCCCACTCTGTCCCGCCGGACGCCCGGAAAAAAACCCCCTTTTCGGTCTCCTGGGCCTGTCCCACCTCGGCGTACTCCCCCTCCAGGGCTTTCTGTCTTGCCTGAAGGGCCGTCTTGGGGGCCACCCCCGGCAGACGGGCGATGGTCATGTCGATGGTGGGGAAGTCCTCCCCCAGGCCCTCTCTGGGCCGGATCACCCAACTCTCCTCCTCCCGGGTGATGCCGTATACGCTCTGGTTGACAAAGATCACAAATCCGGGCTCGGCCACTTCCTTCTGATAGGCCTGGCACAGGTAGAGCTCCCCCACCTCACCATTGTTCAGGACCAGGGCGGGCCCCTGGGTGACCTGGCTCGTCTGGACCGGAGGCGGCGTGACCTGGGGTCCGCCGCGGGAAACCGACACCACCCCCAACACCACCGCCAGGCAAGCCGCCAGAGAGACCAGGGGCTTCCAGTACTGTACCATTGCCTTTTTCTCGCTTCTCGCCAGCAGAGCCGGGTCCACTTCCCCCAGCGCCGCAAAGATCCGTTCTTCCTTCATAACACGATCCCCTCCCGCTCAAAATATTGCTTCAGCTTTTCCCGGCTGCGGAAGAGGCTGCTCTTGACCGCCCCCGTCCCCATGCCGTACCGCCGGGCGATCTCCTCCAGGCTCTCCCCGTACCAGTACCGCCGCAGAAAGATGTCGCCGGCCCGCCGGGGCAAAGTGTGAAGAAACCGGTCCACTGCCTCCTCCACCTCGGTGTCCTCGGCCGCCTGCTCCGGACCGGGCAGGTCGGAGGGCACGCACTCAGCCAGCTCCTCCAGAACCAGGGGCAGCTCTCCGCCGCCCCGCTTCCCCCGTCCCTGCGCCTTCCACCGGTTGAAGGCCAGACAGCGGGTGATCTTCCCCAAAAAGGGGGCCAACAGGGCCGGCCGGTTGTCCGGCATGGTGTTCCACGCCCCCAGCCAGGTGTCGTTGACACACTCCTCCGCGTCCCGCTGATCGGGCAGCAGCCGGGCCGCGATGGCCCGGCAGTATCCGCCGTACCGGGCGGCTGTCACGTCAATGGCCGCCTGGTCCCTCCTCCAGTACAGCTCCACAATGGCACGATCCTCCATTTCCGTATCTCTCCTTTCTTGAAAGGGCCCTTCCCCTATCAAGTCAACAAAACGGAGCCAAGGTTTCTCTCCCCGCCCCATTTTTACAAAAAACCGCCCCGGTGAGAATCTCACCGGGGCGGAGTCGCTCTCAACTTGCCTTACCGAGGGTTCTTAATGGCAGCCTGGGCGGCGGCCAGCCGGGCGATGGGCACCCGGAAGGGGGAGCAGGACACATAGTCCAGACCCACGCTGTGGCAGAACTCCACGCTGGAGGGATCGCCTCCGTGCTCGCCGCAGATGCCCAGATGAATGTCGGGGCGGGTCTGACGGCCCAGCTTGGCGGCCATGGCCACCAGCTTGCCCACACCGTTCTGATCCAGGCGGGCGAAGGGGTCGCTCTCGTAGATCTTCCTGTCGTAGTAGTAGCCCAGGAACTTGCCGGCGTCGTCGCGGGAGAAGCCGAAGGTCATCTGGGTCAGGTCGTTGGTACCGAAGGAGAAGAACTCCGCCTCCCTGGCGATCTCGTCGGCGGTCAGAGCCGCGCGGGGGATCTCGATCATGGTGCCCACCTTGTACTTCATCGTAGAGCCGGCAGCCTTGATGGTCTCGTCGGCGGTCTCTACCACCACGCTCTTAACGTACTTCAGCTCCTTGACCTCGCCCACAAGGGGGATCATGATCTCGGGGACCACGTTCCAGTCAGGATGCTTGGCGTTGACGCTGAGGGCGGCCTTAATGACGGCCCGGGTCTGCATGGCGGCGATCTCGGGATAGGTGACGGCCAGACGGCAGCCACGGTGACCCATCATGGGGTTGAACTCGTGGAGGGAGTCGATGATGGCCTTGATGTCGGCAACGCTCTTACCCAGATCCTTGGCCAGAAGCTCAATGTCCTTCTCCTCGGTGGGCACGAACTCGTGGAGGGGGGGATCCAGGAAGCGGATAGTGACAGGATAGCCCTCCATGGCCTCGTAGAGGCCCTCGAAATCGCCCTGCTGCATGGGCTCCAGCACGGCCAAAGCGGCCTCCCGCTGCTCCACAGTATCAGAGCAGATCATCCGGCGGATCGCGGGGATCCGGTCGGCATCAAAGAACATGTGCTCGGTGCGGCACAGACCAATGCCCTGGGCGCCCAGCTCCTTGGCCTTCTTAGCATCGGCGGGGGTGTCGGCGTTGGTCCGAACCTCCAGCTGGCGGTACTTGTCAGCCCAGCCCATGATCCGGCCAAACTCACCGGCGATGGTGGCGTCCACGGTGGGGATGGCCCCGGCGTAAATATTGCCGGTGGAGCCGTCCAGAGAGATGTAATCCCCCTCGCGGTAGGTCTTGCCGGCCACCTCAAACTTCTTACCCGGCTCGTCCATCTTGATCTCGCCGCAGCCCGAGACGCAGCACTTGCCCATTCCACGGGCCACAACGGCGGCGTGAGAGGTCATACCGCCCCGAACGGTCAGGATGCCCTGAGCGGCCTTCATGCCCTCGATATCCTCAGGGGAGGTCTCCAGCCGGACCAGCACTACCTTCTCGCCCCGCTCGTGCCACTCCTTGGCTTCCTCGGCCGAGAACACGATCTTACCGCAGGCGGCGCCGGGAGAGGCGGGCAGAGCCTTGGCGATGGGGGTGGCGGCCTTCAGGGCCTTGGTGTCAAACTGGGGATGGAGCAGGGTATCCAGGTTCCGGGGGTCGATCATGGAGACAGCCTTCTTCTCGTCGATCATGCCCTCGTCCACCAGGTCGCAGGCGATCTTCAGCGCGGCCTGGGCCGTCCGCTTGCCGCTGCGGCACTGGAGCATATAGAGCTTGCCGTTCTCCACAGTGAACTCCATGTCCTGCATATCCCGGTAGTGGTCTTCCAGGGTGTTGCACACCTTGACGAACTCGGCGTAAGCCTGGGGGAACTTGCTCTCCATCTCAGAGATGGGCATGGGGGTCCGCACGCCGGCCACCACGTCCTCGCCCTGGGCGTTGGTCAGGAACTCACCCATCAGCTTCTTTTCGCCGGTGGCGGGGTCACGGGTGAAAGCCACGCCGGTGCCCGAGTTTTCGTTCAGGTTGCCGAAAACCATGGGCATGACGTTGACGGCGGTGCCCCAGGAGTAGGGAATATCGTTGTCCCGGCGGTACACATTGGCCCGGGGGTTGTCCCAGGAGCGGAACACGGCCCGGATGGCCTCATAGAGCTGGACCTTGGGGTCGGCAGGGAAGTCCTGGCCCAACTGCTTCTTGTACTCGGCCTTAAACTGGGTGGCCAGCTCCTTCAGATCGGCGGCGGTCAGGTCGATGTCCAGCTCCACCCCCCGCTTCTCCTTCATCTCGTCAATGAGCTTCTCAAAGTACTTCTTGCCCACCTCCATCACAACGTCGGAGAACATCTGGATGAACCGGCGGTAGGAGTCGTACACGAACCGCTCGAACTTGGGATCGGGGTTTCCGGCGATCATGGCGGCGACCACGTCGTCGTTCAGACCCAGGTTCAAAATGGTGTCCATCATGCCGGGCATAGAGGCCCGGGCGCCCGAGCGGACCGACACCAGCAGGGGGTTCTTGAGATCGCCGAACTTCTTGCCGTTGATCTCCTCCATCTTGGCCACATACTCCCAGATCTGGCCCATGATCTCATCGTTGATCTTCTGGCCGTCCTCGTAGTACTGGGTGCAGGCCTCGGTGGTGATGGTAAAACCCTGGGGCACGGGCATGCCGATGTTGGTCATTTCGGCCAGATTAGCCCCCTTGCCGCCCAGCAGCTCCCGCATGGTGGCATTGCCTTCGGAAAACTGATAGACATACTTTTTTGCCATAAATGCTCCTCCTTATAATCCTTCTTTTGTGCTGTACGCTGATGATGTTTTATTATACCATGTCCCCCCGGAAAAGCAAGGGAACTTTTTACTTTTTCTCCAAAAAGGCGGCCTCCGTGAAACGGAGGCCGCTTTCGGTCACTTTGCGTCAAAAAACGGGCCTTTTATAGCTCCCACATCCCCTGGTCGGTGTGAAGCAGCTCATGGGCCTTGTGGGACAGGGGCGCGCCCAGATAGCTCTTGTAGAGCTCCAGCACCGCCGGATTCTCGTGGGAGAACCGCAGCTTATAGGATCGGTCCAGGGCATAGAGCCGCTCTCCCCGCTCGCCGGCCAGCTCCTGGTCCTCCCGGATAGGCTGACCGCCGCCGCCGGCGCAGCCGCCGGGACAGGCCATGACCTCCACGAAGTCATAGTCCACCGCGCCCGCCGCCAGGGCCTCCATCAGGCTCCGTGCGTTTCCAAGGCCGCTGACCACCGCCACCCGGAGTTTAATGTCTCCGATGGGGAAGACGGCCTCCTTCCAGCCCTTCAATCCCCGGACCTCCGAGAAGGCCTCCACCTCCGGGTTCTGCCCGGTGACCAGGTAGTAGGCGCTGCGCAGGGCGGCCTCCATCACGCCGCCGGTGGCGCCGAAAATGACCCCCGCGCCGGTGGCCATCCCCAGAGGCTGGTCAAACTCCTCCTCCCCCAGGGCAGACACGTCCACGTGCCGCAGCAGCCGTCCCAGCTCCCGGGTGGTGAGGGCCACGTCCACATCCCGCCGGGCGGCGTCGTTCACCGCCTCCACGCCGCACTCGTACTTTTTGGCCGTGCAGGGCATGATGGACACGCAGAAGATCTTCTCCGGGTCCACCCCCAGCAGCTTGGCGTAGTAGCTCTTGGCCACCGCGCCGAACATCTGCTGGGGACTCTTGGCGGTGGAGAGGGAGGCCACCATATCGGGATACTCCAGCTTGAGGAACCGGACCCAGCCAGGACAGCAGGAGGTGAACATGGGCCCCTTCTTCCCCTCCTTGATGCGCTCCACCAACTCACTGCCTTCCTCCATGATGGTGAGGTCGGCCGAAAAGTCCGTATCAAACACATAGTCCACGCCCAAAGACCGGATGGCGGCCACCATCCGCTTCTCGGTGGCCTGCTCGGGGGCGAGCCCCACCGCGTCCCCCCATGCGGAACGCACCGCAGGGGCCACCTGGACCACCACGATCCTGTCCGGGTCGGCGATGGCCTCCCGCACCCGCTGGGTGTCGTCCCGGGCGGTGAGAGCCCCCACCGGGCAATGGGTGATACACTGGCCGCACAGGGCGCAGTTGATGTCCCGGATGCTCTTTCCCCCGGTGACCTCCACCCGGGCGTGCTTGCCGGTGCCCGTCAGGGACCACACCCCCATGGACTGCACCTTCTCGCACACATTGACGCACCGCAGGCACTGGATACACCGGGAGCCGTCCCGGATCAGGGGGAAGGTCCTGTCCCAGCGGCTGGAGAAGGGCTTCTTCTCAAAGGGCTCTTCCTGCAGGTTCAGGTCCAGAGCCACCTTCTGGAGCTTGCAGCTCCCGTTCCGCATACAGGTGGTGCAGGATACGTTGTGCTGGCTGAGGATAAGCTGCACGTTGGTCCTTCTCGCGTCCAGTACCCGTGGTGTGGCGGTGTGGACCACCATACCCTCCTCACACACGGTGGCACAGGCGGCGCTGAGCCGCTCCTGCCCCTCGATCTCCACCACGCAGACCCGGCAGGCGCCCACCTCATTGAGCTCCTTCAGGTAACAGAGGGTGGGGATGTCGATGCCCGCCTGTCTGGCGGCCTCCAGAATGGTGGTGCCGTGTTCTACCGTCACCATCCGTCCGTCGATGGTCAGTTTTACCATTTTCTGTCCCTCCCTCCCCGGAACGCGCCCATTCCGTGGTGATCACAGCGCAGGCACCGGGAGCACTCCTGATAGGCCTCCTGCTCGGTCATACAGACCTCCATCAGCTCGAAGTCGTCCTTTCTCTCTCCCGCGGAGCGCTCGGACATATTGATCCGTCCACAGGGTCCCACCGAGGTCCGGGGAGCGTCCGGAATGGCCACCGGCCGCTCCAGCACATGGTGGAAGCCCAAATAAGCATCGATGTTGGCGGCGGCGGTTTTGCCCGCCTCCACCGCCCGGATCACGGTGGAGGGTCCGCTGACGGCGTCGCCGCCGGCAAAGACGGCCTCGGTCCCAAAGACCGCGCAGCCCGCGTCGCTCTTCAAATTCCGGCGGCTGAGGGGCACTCCCTTCTCGGCGAAGGCAGCGCTGTCCACCACCTGGCCGATGGCGGCCACGATGATATCGCACTCCAGCCGGACCTCCGACCGGTCGGCCTTCACTGGCTTGGGCCGGCCCCGGTCATACTCCCCGGGGATCTGGGGCTGCACGATAAGGGCGGCCACATTCCCCTTTTCGTCCTTCTCCACCCGGACGGGGGCCATCATGGTCACCATCTCGCAGCTTTCGGCAATGGCGCCCTCCACCTCCTCGGCCAGAGCGGTCATATCCTTCTGGCGGCGGCGGTAGACGCATTTGACCTCCTTGGCGCCCAGCCGCATGGCGGTCCGGGTGCAGTCCATGGCCACGTTGCCGCCCCCCACCACGATCACCCGCTTGCCGGTGAAGTCCAGCTTATCCTCGTCTCCCATGGCCCGCAGCAGCTCCACCGCCGAGAGCACGTTGCCCGCATCCTCCCCGGGGACCCCCAGACTGTTGGCCGCGTGGGCTCCGATGGCCAGATAGACCGCGTCAAACTGGCTCCGGATCGTCTCGTACATATCCCCCGTGATGGGGGTGTCAGTCTTGGCCACCACCCCGGTGCTCAGAATGGTGTCGATATCCTTGGCCAGATAGGAGTCGGGCAAACGGTAGCGGGGGATGCCATAGCGCATCATACCGCCCAGCTGCCTGCGCTGCTCAAACACAGTGACCTGATGGCCCATGAGCTGGAGGAAATAAGCCGCCGTCAGGCCGGAGGGCCCGCCTCCCACCACCGCCACCTTCTTACCCGTGGCGGGCAGAGGCTCGGGCGGGGGCACTACCCCGGCGTGGTCAATGGCCATCCGCTTGATGCCCCGGATGTTCACCGCGTCGTCCACCATGTTCCGCCGGCAGGCGTTCTCGCAGGGATGCTCGCACACCAGCGCGCAGGCGGCGGGGAATGGGTTGTCGTACCGGATGACCCGGACGGCGTCGGCATACCGCTTCTCCTTCACCAGCGCGATGTACTCAGGAATGTCCACATGGGCGGGACACCCCAGCTTGCAGGGCACCGGCACAAAGGTGGCGGTGCAGTGGTTGGACTGGATGTGGGCCAAAAAGTCCTCGTGGAAGGACTCCAGACTCTGGAGCATGGTCCCGGCGGCCTCGAAGCCGATGGCGCAGTCCGCGCTGTCCTTGATGGTCCGGGCCAGCCGCTCCAGCGTGTCCAGATCCTCCAGCTTCCCCTCCCCCTCCAGGATCCGGTTCAGGATCAGGGACATCTGGTTCAGCCCTACCCGGCAGGGCACGCACTTTCCACAGCTCTGTGACACACACAGGCTCAGGAAGGCCGCGCTCTGCTCCACCGGGCAGTTGCCCGCCGGAGCCACCGCTCCCCGACGGGCCAGGTCGGCATACATACTGCTGACCTTCTGTTCCGCGCCGCTGGGACGAATGATCTCGATTCTATTCATACAAGCTTCACTCCCCATCTTTTAATTTTGACCTCTATGAAAAGCATACCATGGCCGCAAGGCAAATACAAGATAAAATTGCGGAAACATCTGTGATTATTTATTAACAGTTCCATTTCGCGTTAAAATGTTGTCAGTTCTGCATCTTTTCCCCTCTTTTCTCACAGGGGGACCAGCTCGGCCAGAAGCGCCGCCAGACAGCACGCCCCCGTCCCGGAGTGGCTTTACAGTCTCGGTCACCGTTTCTTCGTCTCCTTCTATTCCACCACCGGCACGCACTCCAGCCATGGGGCACCCAAGGCGCCGGGGTGGAGGATGATCCGGACCTCATCCCCCGGCTCCAGTCTGTCATAGTCCGTTTTGTTTACCGGGAATTTTCTCGCCTCGGTCAGGTCATTTTCCCCCACCACGGCAAAATATGCGGTGTAGTCACGCGTCACCCTTCCGTAGATGGTCCGGCTTTCCCTTTCCACCCGGATCACCGGGACGGTGGTCTGCCGGGCTTCTCTTACATCGGTCAGAACATTGACTCCCAGCAGCACACTATGGCAAATGCCAAAGCAAAAGATCCCGAGGATCACCGCAAGGGATACCGATGCCCTGCCCATGTCACGGTATTTTTTCTCCCTGCGAAAATGTTTGACCGCCGCCCAAATGCCCAGACCGGCGCTGATCGCTTTCAAATGCCATGTGTTCCGGAAAACCACCCGTTCCGTCACAGAAAGCCGCAAAAAGATGCTCCAAAACGGGAGCATAGTCCAAAAATACCTCAAAAAAGAGTAAAAAGGACCAGCCCGATCGCTTGCCCACCCAGCACATACCAGCCCCTGTGAGAAGGGCGGCCGTCATGACAGCCATGGCCCATCGGCCCGGCCATCCCAAAACGAGGGGCCCCAGAGCCAGAAAGCACGCCAGCCCAATTCCCAGCAGAACGGAGAGTACAAAGCCCACATTCCCCACTCTGGATGCCCCGGTATCTCTCATATTCCTCACATACTGGCCCCACTTGTAGTCGTACCGCTTTCTCATGCCCCGTCCTCCACGTCCACCACGGTCAGCACTTCCCCCGCCACGGTGAACCTGACCTCCAGCCCGGCGAAGGCCATACCGTAGACCCGCCCCGGGTCGTCCTGATAGTGGGGCCGGGGATCGCAGGCGAGCACCCCCCGCAGGGCCTCCCGCTTTTCCCCGGGCACCCTCTCCTCCAGCTCGGGCGGGATCGCCACCCGCAGCCCCTCCCCCGGCGCCGGGGCAAAGCCCTCGGTAGCCTCGGGACGGCAGTCAGCGTAGGGCACATAGGGCTTGATGTCATAAATGGGGGTGCCATCCACCAGGTCGGCCCCTGAGACATGGAGCACCGGTCCTTCCGGGCCGTCCCACTCCACCGACTCCAGCTTCACGCAGGAAAGCCCCAGCCCATTGGGCCGGAAGGGGGACCGGGTGGCAAAGACCCCCATCCGCTGATTCCCCCCCAGCCGGGGCGGCCGGACGGTGGCCGACCAGTTCTCCTTTTGCGCCTTGTGGAACCCCCAGATGAGCCACAGATGGGAGAACCCTTCGATGCCCCGGAGGGCGTCGGGCGTCCGGAACGGGGGCTCCAACAGGAGCTCCCCCTTCAGCGCCTCTACCAGCCCACTCTGCCGGGGCACGCCGAACTTTTCCGGGAACTCACTTCTCATATGGGCCACCGGCTGGATCCCCCGCTCCATCTCCTCACCCCGCTGTTTGGTTTGTCCCTAAAATCATACCACATTTCCCGGGAAAAGAAAAGAAAAAAACAGCCCTTTGGGACAGCGTCCCAAAGGGCTTGATTTTACTCTCTCAAACGAGTCAGCCGTTCTTCCGGCGGACGGCCTCCCGGACCTTTTCGGCGATGCCCTCGGCGGTGAGCCCGTAGTGGGTCAGCACCTCCTCGGCCTTGCCCGAGCGTCCGAAGGTGTCCTCCACCCCGTGACGGACCACCGGCACCGGGCAGTTCTCGCTGACGCAGGCGCACACCGCCTCCCCCAGCCCGCCGATAACATTGTGTTCCTCGGTGGTGACGATGCACCCGGTCTCCCGGGCGGCCTTGATGACCAGCTCGGTGTCCAGGGGCTTGACGGTATGCATGTCGATGACCCGCACGTCGATCCCCTCGCCCGCCAGCATCTCGGCGGCCTGCATGGCCCGCCCCACCATCAGCCCCACGGCGATGACGGTCACTTCCTTGCCCTCCCGGAGGGTGACGCCCTTCCCCAGCTCGAACTTGTAGCCGGGCACGGTGTCGGTAAAGACCTCGGTGGCCAGCCGACACATCCGCAGGTAGGCCGGCCCCTCATAGTCCAGCAGAGCCTTGACGGCGGCGGCCATCTCATTTCCGTCGCAGGGGCAGCATACCACCATCCCCGGGATGCTCCGCATGGTGGCGAAGTCCTCGCAGCACTGGTGGGTGGCTCCGTCCTCTCCCACACTCAGTCCTCCGTGGGAGCCCACGATCTTCACATTCAGATGGGGGTAAGCCACGCTGTTCCGGACCTGCTCAAAGGCCCGGCCGGCGGCGAACATGGCAAAGGTGTTCACAAAGGGCTTCTTGCCGCAGGTGGCCAGACCGGCAGCCACGCCCACCATGTTGCACTCGGCGATGCCCATGTCAAAGAACCGGTCGGGATAGGCCTTCATAAATCCGTTTGTCATGGTGGCGGAGGCCAGGTCGGCGTCCAGCACCACCAGCTCGGGATACTCCTCGGCCAGCGCCACGATGGCCTTGCCGTAAGCGGCTCTCGTTGCGATCTTCTCTCCCATGTTACTTCCCCTCCTTTTCCAGCGCCTCGATGACGGCGGTCAGCTCGGCGTGGGCCTGAGCGTACTGCTCGTCGTTGGGGGCCTTGCCGTGCCAGCCGGCGTTGTTCTCCATGAAGGAGACCCCCTTGCCCTTCACCGTCTTGGCCAGGATGACGGTGGGCTTCCCCTTCACGGCCTTGGCCTGCTCCAGCGCCCCGGCGATGGCGGCCAGGTCGTGGCCGTCCGCCTTGATGACATTCCAGTTAAAGGCCTCGAACTTCTTGTCCAGGGGCTCGGAGGGCATCACGTCGGCGGTGGCCCCGTCGATCTGGAGCCCGTTCACATCCACAAAGGCGGTCAGATTGTCCAGCTTGTACTTGGCCGCCGCCATGGCGGCCTCCCAGACCTGTCCCTCGGCGATCTCGCCGTCACCCAGCACGGCGTAGACCCGGTAGTCCTTCTTGTCCAGCTTGCCGGCCAGGGCCATGCCCACGGCGGCCGAGATCCCCTGTCCCAAAGAACCGGTGGACATATCCACCCCCGGCACATTCACCATATCCGGATGCCCCGAGAAATGCCCCTTGATGGACCGGAACAGCCCCAGCTCCTCAGCGGGGAAGAACCCCCGCAGGGCCAGCGCAGCGTACAGTGCCGGGGTGGTGTGCCCTTTGGAGAGCACCAGCCGGTCCCGGTTCGGGTCCTTGAGGTTCTTGGGATCCACCCGCATGGCGTGGAAGTAGAGCACGGTCAGAATGTCGGCCACCGACAGGGACCCTCCGATGTGTCCCGAGGCGGCGGTATACACCTCGTCCATGGCCATGGAGCGCAGCCGGGCCGCCGTCAGGGCCAGGTCATGCAGTTCTTTCTGTTCCATTTGTCACCGTTCCCTTCACAAAAATTTGAGCCGTTTTCCTACTGTGTATTTTACCACACTTTTCCCCCAGGTACAAGGGGAACTCGTCCTCCCAGCGAAAAAACGGACCGCCCGGTTTCCGGGCGGTCCGTCCTTTTATCCCTCAATAAGCCCCAGCAGGTGAAACATCTGATAGATCCCGTCCTCCTCCACCGGGGAACAGACCAGATCGCTGATCTTTTTCAGCGCCTCCTCCCCGTCCTCCATGCAGACCCCGACGCCCACGGTCTCCAGCATGGCCAAGTCATTCATGCTGTCCCCGAAACCCACCGTGTCAGCCACCGGAACATTCAAATACTCACAGATCCGTCTCACCCCGGCCCCTTTGTCGAAGGCCCGGTTGATCAGCTCCCCGTGGATGTGGTCACCCTTGGCAAAAATGCTCTGGAGACAGACGAAGAACTCCCCACCCAGTTCCCTCTCCAGTCCGGCCAGATCGGCGCCGCTCCGGCCGATGAACATGATCTTGTACACCGGCGCGCCATCGTACTCGTCAATGGAACAAAACTTCAGGTCGGACTTGACCGCCTCCCGCCACCACCGGGCCTCGCTGCCCTTGTCCCGGGACTCGGCCATAAGGGCGAAGTTCTCTTCCGTCCCATAGACCCCATTCAAACACTCAATGGCCCAGGCAAAGCCTGCCTTCTCCAAAGCCTGAACAGCCCGGTCCCGTGTCCCGTCGGGCATCGGCATGTCGTAAAGGGTCTTTCCGCCGCACCGCACATATCCCCCCGCGCTGGCCACCACGCCATCAAAGCCATAGACCAGCAAAGGCTCCAGCATGGCATAGTTCCGCCCCGTGCAGAGGAACACCCGGTGCCCATTCTCCCGGGCCTTCCGGATGGCCCGCACTGCACTCTCGGGAGGCTCCTTCCTTCCGGGCGCGACCAGAGTGCCGTCAATATCCAAAAAAATCAGTTTTTTCTCCATAGGCTCATTCTCCATCCGAGGGGTAAATGGGGCCGCCCTGATGGGCGGCCCCGCCTTGTTTCTTAGTCCAGATCCTCGCCATTGGAGGAAATGACCTTCTTGTACCAGTAGAAGGAATCCTTTTTCTCCCGGGAAAGGTCCCCGGTACCATCGTCGAACTTGTTGACGTAGATAAAACCGTACCGCTTGGCCATCTCGCCGGTGGAGGCGGACACCAGGTCGATGCAGCCCCAAGGGGTATAGCCCATCAGGTCCACACCGTCCTCCACCGCCTTGGCCATCTCCTTGATGTGCTCCCGGAGGTAGTCGATGCGGTAGCTGTCGTGGAATTTGCCGTCCTCCCCCCGCTCGTCGAAGGCGCCCAGGCCGTTCTCCACCACCATCAGGGGGATCTGATACCGGCCATAGATCTCATTGAGCACATACCGAAGGCCAACGGGATCGATCTGCCAACCCCAGTCCGAAGCTTTCAGATAGGGGTTCTTGATGCCGCCCATCAGATTGCCGGCGGTCGTCTCTCCCTCATGGGTGGTAACGCAGTTGGTCATATAGTAGGAGAAGGTGTAGAAGTCCACCGTACCCTCCTTCAGAATGGCCTCATCGCCGGGCTCCATGTGGAGCTCCACCCCCATCTCCTTCCAGAGCCGCTTGGCGAAGTAGGGATAGGCGCCCCGGACCTGCACATCGCCGCAGTACCAGTTGCCCTCCTGCATCTTCTTCTGGTTCAGGATGATATCGTTGGGGTCACAGGTCAGGGGATAGCTGCCCATAAAGGCGATCATGCAGCCCATCTGGAACTGGGGATACCTTTCGTGAGCATACTTCACAACCTTGGCCGAGGCCACGAACTGGTGATGGAGGGCCTGGAGCCGGATCTGAGCGGTTGTGCCAATGCCCATGGCGGGACCCTCGTAGCCTTGGCAGGTGCCCAGGCCCAGAACGGCCCCGAAGCCGGACATGCCGCAGTTGATTTCATTGAAGGTGAGCCAGTACTTCACCTTGTCCTTGTACCGCTCAAAAATGGTGTGGCAGTAATTCTCATAGAGGCCGATCAGCTTCCGGTCGGCCCAGCCGTTGTACTTCTCGGTGAGGGCGTAGGGAAGCTCATAGTGACTGATGGTCACCAAAGGCTCGATGCCGTGCTTCTTGCAGCAGTCGAACACCTTGTCATAAAACTCCAGGCCCTTCTCGTTGGGGGTGGTCTCCTCCCCGGTGGGGAAGATCCGGGTCCAGTTGATGGACAGCCGGAAGCACTTGAAGCCCATCTCGGCAAAGAGGGCGATATCCCCCTCATAATGGTGGTAGAAATCAATAGCCTCGTGAGAGGGATAGAGCCTGTCGGGACGAATTTCGGTGGTGATCCACTTGGGTACCGTGTGGCTGCCGTTGGTACACATGTCGGGGACGCTGGGTCCCTTGCCGTCGGCAGCCCAGCCGCCCTCGAACTGGTTAGCGGCGGTTGCGCCGCCCCAAAGGAAATCCTTGCGGAATACGCTCATAATAAACTCCTCCTTCTGGTGGTTCCCGTACACGTCAGGTTTGCCTTTATTGTAACATAGCCCGGTTCGGGGGTCAAGCCCGCCCGGCCCCATAAAAGGCTGTCCCTTCGGAGGCCCAAGGCCTCCAAAGGGACAGTCGGAAGATACTTCGGAGAATTACAGCAGAACGATCAGCTCGTCGCCGTGCTGCACCGTCCGGGGCTGGAAGGCCATATCGGTGTAATCGTCCGAGTTGGTCACCACCACCGGGGTGGACACAGGCAGGCCCTGGGACCGGATGAAATCCATGTCGAACTCCAGCAGCAGCTGGCCGGCCTTCACCTTGTCGCCCGTCTTGCAGCGGGCAGTGAAGCCTTTTCCGTTCAGGCCCACGGTGTCCATGCCCACATGGATCAGGATCTCGATGCCGCTGGTGGAGGTCATGCCGATGGCGTGGAGGGTATCGGCCAGGTTCTCAATAACGCCGTCGCAGGGGGCATAGATCTTGCCCTCCACCGGCTCGATCATCACGCCCTTGCCCAGGGCCTCGCCCGAGAACACGGGATCGGGGCACTCGCTGATGGGCTTCATCTCACCGCTGACAGGGGCCAGCAGGGTGCCGCCCTTGACCGCCGTGGGAGCCGCGGCGCCGCCGGCGGGAACCTCAGTCTTGGGGGCCTTCTTCTTGCCGTCCTCGTCGCTGTAAGTGATATACACAAGGATGAAGGCCAGCACCACGGCGACAGCGGACCAGACAATGGCCCAGATCATGCCGGAGATATCATTGGCCTTGGTATTGACATATGCGGTGTAGCCGAAGACGCCGGTACCGGCCGACTCATAGGAGGTAACGCCGCAGGCCATCAGCCCAGCGCCGCAGATGGCCGAGACGATACAGCTGATGATAAAGGGCTTCTTCTTGGGCAGGGTCACGCCGTAGATAGCGGGCTCGGTGATGCCGGCCACAGCGGAGGGCAGAGCGCCGGCGCAGAGCTGCTTGGTCTTGGCGTTCTTGCTCTTGATCCAGATGGCCGCCAGAGCGCCCACTTGGGAGAAGGTGGTGCCGAACATACCAACCAGGGTGGTGCTGAAGCCCTGCATGGCCCGGTCATTGATGGCCATAGGCACCAAAGACCAGTGGAGGCCGAACATGACCAGCACCTGCCACAATCCGCCTACGGCCGCGCCCAGCAGGATGCCGCTGAACTCAGCCACCTTATTGAACACGAAGGTCAGGCCGCTGGACAGCCAAGAGGCGATGGGGCCGATGACCAGCAGAGTCAGGATATAGGTGACCGTAATGGTGATCAGGGGCACCACAAAGAGCTTGGCCGTATCGGGAATATACTTCTTGAACCGCTTCTCAAGGAAGGCCGCGAAAGCCACAGCGCAGATGATGGGGATGGCGCTGGAGGCATAGTTGCCCGAGGCGGGCATCATGACCGGGATCCCGAAGATGCTGGCGATGGCTTCGCCGCCGGCGGTCATGGTGGGGTACAGCAGACCGGCGCCGATGACCATGCCTTCGATCTCAGGCAGGCCGAACTTCTTGGCGGCGGTATAGCCTAGGAAGATGGGCATGAAGTAGAAGAAGCTGTCGCCCAAAGCGTAGAGGATGGTATAAGTAGGACTGGTGCTGGCCAGAACACCCACTGCCACCAGCAGGGCCAGAATGCCCTTCAGGATACCGGTGGCGGCCAGAACGCCTAGGCAGGGGACAAAGGTAGCGGTAACGATACCGACAAAAGCGCCGAAAAGGTTCTGCTTCTCCTTGGGTCCGTCTCCGCCGTCCTCCTGGGGAGCCTCGCCCTGAATGTGGCCCACCTCGCACACCGCGGCATAGACGTCGGGCACGTGGTTGCCGATGACCACCATATACTGTCCGCCCGACTGGATGACCGTGACAACACCGTCGGTGTCCTTCAGGACCTCAGTCTCCGCTTTGCTCTCGTCCTTCAGCTTGAAGCGGAGCCGGGTAATGCAGTGGGTCAGCGAGATAATGTTGGATTTGCCGCCTACGTTCTGGATAATGATCCTCGCGAGGCCGTCATATTTACTTGCCATAGTAACCCTCCATTTTTGAATTTGCCTGAACAGAGTACGGAAAAACGTGCCTCTCCGTTTTCCCCTTTCCGGATCCGGGCAGTCTCTGTTCAAACCTGCCTCAAAATGCCTGTTTTTGACCTCAAAACCCTTGTTTTTTGTCTCAAAAACAATACACCTTCCGACGATGTATTGTAGCATACGTCAAAAAAGATGTCAACATTTTTTCCTTTTTTGGTAATAAATATGGGGATTTTCACAAAATTCAACTTTTTTCTCTCCCGCTGTGACAAATCCCCTTTCTCAGGTGTATTTATACTGCAAGTCACTAAAAAGCGTATTTTTCGCGCAAATCGGAGGTATTTTTTATGAAAAAGTGCTCTATTTTTCTATCCACCCTTCTGTTCCTGACCCTTGCTGCCTGCGCCTCCCCCAGCCCCGCTCCGACCCTTTCGATCCCTACTGACGCAACGGTTTCAGCCTCTCTGCCCCCAGAGGAAACACAGAACGCCACCCCCGCCCCCTCGGCTCCCGAACCCGCTTCTTCCCCTACGGCCGCAGGCTCTACAGCCTCTCCCCTCATGCTGGAAGCCTACCGCTCCGCCTTGGAGACCATCTATAACGACCACCTCTACCCCAACGGCGATCCCGTGGACGTACCCCCTGCGGCTCTAATGGAAAACAACCATTTCGCCATCTTCGACGTGGACGGCGACGGCCAGGATGAGCTGATCTACGAAAACGGCGATTCCACTACGGCCGGCATGATCACCACGGTTTTTGGCTCCATGCCCGCCGCCGACGGCGTGAAGCTGTATACCGAGCTCTCCGGCTTCCCCGGCATGGCCTTCTATGACAACGGCGCCGTGATTGTCTACGCCTCCCACAACCACGGTCTGGCCGGAAACGCCGAGTTCTGGCCCCATGCCATTTACACCTATGATCCGGGTCAGGCCGGCTATGTGATGGCGGGCTACGCCGACGCTTGGGACGGGGAGACCTTCCCCCAGGATTTTGACGGCAACCCCTTCCCCGCTGACCTGGACTTGGACGGGGACCAGGTAATCTATTCCCTCACCTTCTCCGGCTCCGAGCTCTCTGAGACCTGGATGGACGGTGCCGGCTACCAACAGTGGCAGAATTCCTACCTGGATGGTGCCTCCAGGCTAGAGCTCCCCTGGCAGCACATGACCCTCGATAACATCCGTGCCGTGGCCCCCTGACCCTATCCAAAAACGTCCCCGGAACATTCCTGTTCCGGGGACGTTTTGCTTGTTTGCGATCAGTTCACAATCTTATTGGGCGGGTAGCCCACATATTTTTTATAGACCTTGTTGAAGTATTTATAATCGGAAAAGCCCACTAACTCCGCGATCTCATAGAGCTTCAGCCCCCCTTGCTTCTGGAGCTCCACCGCCCGGGTGATACGGTAATAGTTCAGAAAATCATGGAAGGTATACCCCAACTCGGCCTTGAATTTGGCGTTCAGGTGAGTGCAGGAAATATTCAGCTTCTGGCTCAGGTCAGTGAGGGAGATCCGCTCGGCGTAATGCTCCTGGATATACCGTAGCATCTCAGCGGCGTAGCGGTTGGTCAGATTGACCGGATCCAGGTCCGGGGCCAGCGGCATATCAGATGTACGGGGTGTCAGGCTCTCCTGCTGCCGCCGGGAAACGATCTTTTGGATGGCAGCTTGCAGCACATTGAAGTCCACCGGCTTGAGCAGGTACTCGGCCACCCCCAGGCGGATGGCCTGCTGGGCATAATCGAACTCGCCGTAGCCCGAGATGATAATGGCGTCAAAGGGACATAGCTCCAACCCCCGTTTCAGCATCTCCAGCCCGTCCATATCCTGCATCCGCACATCGGTGACCACGATGTCCGGGCGGAGCTGACCGATCTTCTCCAGTCCCTCCTCCCCGCTGGCGGCCTCTCCGGCCACCACGCAGCCCACCGAGGTCCAGTCCATCTGAAAGCGAAGCCCCCGGCGGATCAGGTCCTCGTCCTCCACCAATAAGACCTTGCGCATCGTCACTCCTCCATTTCACAGGGTATGGTCAGGATGACCCGGGTCTCCACGCCGGGATCGCTCTCGATCTCCAGGCCATAGCCGGGGCCGTAGAGCAGGGAGGTCACCTTCTGGATGTTGTATAGCCCGATGTGCTTGACAAAGCCGCTGTCCAGCTCCAGGGAAAAGCTCTCCCGGATGGCAGCGAGCCGCTCGGGGGTGATGCCGGCGCCGTTGTCCCGGACGGTGAAGCACAGGTCCTCCCCCACTTGCTCTACGGTCACCAAAATCTTCAGGTCCCTTCCCTGCCGGAAGCCATGCTTGATGCTGTTTTCGATGATGGGCTGGAGCAGCAGCTTGGGGACCTGACACTCCAACAGCTCGTCGGGGATATTCAGCTCGAACTGCAGGCAGTTGTTGTACCGGATCTTCTGGAGCAGAAGGTAGTCGTTGATGTACTCAATATCGGTCTCCAGACTCACCTTGCTGTGGCCGTAATTGATGCTGTACCGCATCAGATTAGCGAAGGAGAGGAGCATTTCCGAGGCAGTCTCAGGATTTTCCCGGATCTGGTAGCGGACGGTCTCCATCACGTTGAACACAAAGTGGGGGTTGAACTGCTCCTCCAGCTGCCGGACCTCCATCTGACGCCGGCGCTCCTGAAGCTGGTTGTTGTTGCGCACCAACTGCCGGAACTGGGTGTAGAGCTGTTGGTACTCCTCCGAGCACTGGGGGGAGAGCTCGCCGGAGCCATCCTCCCGGTCTAGGGCCTTTACCACCCGGGTCAGCTCGTCCAGCTCCCGGGCGTTTTTCCGGGCGAAGGTCCGGGTCAGGATGGTGATGATGGCGATCAGCACCAAAAACAGCGCGAAAAACAGGATCAGACTGTATCCAACCGCCTTCACCTGGCCCTCCAGGGATGTCAGGGTATAGACCCGGATGCCCTGGGCGGTCACAATCTGGGTGTACCCGTAATAATACTCCCCGTCCAGCTGAAAAATGCCCGCACTCTCCATGGGCAGAGAATATTTCCCGGAAGGCAGCTTATCCATGGGATCCTCCTCCGGATCCAGGGTGGTATAAATAATATTGTCATAGGCGTCGGTGATCAGCACATCCTGGGGAAGGCCCCGCAGGCAGCTGCGGAAGCGCTCCTCCCGCAGGTTGAGAAACAGGTAGCCCAGAGCCTCCCCGTCCTGCCCCGGAACCATCCGACAGAAGGAGTAGACGCAGTTCTGGTCCCCGGTCAAGGGGGCAGCACAGACAAAGCACAGCATCTGGGCCGGGGCCCGATCCAGCCGGGCGATGGCGCTTTTGACAAAGACCGAGCTCTCGAAAATACTCTGATTTCGCAGATTGAAGCTGGAACACACCGTCTGTCCAAAGCGGTCGATCAGGGAGAAATAGGGGCGAAAATCCTGCTCGTTGGCAAAGAGGTAGAGAGCCTGGCTCACAAAGGCCCGGTCGGCGGCGGCGGGCTCGGTGAGAAGGGTTGCCATTTCGGGGAGCTGGGCCAGGTAGCCCATCTCCCGCTCGCAGGCGTCGTACTGGTCCTGCAGGGTCCGGGAGAGGTTCCGGTTGCTCTCCTGATTGCTCCGCACCACCACCGTGAAGAAGTTCAGGGCAAAGCCCCCCAAGTAGAGAAGCATCACGATGACCAGGATCAAAGATACATAGCCGATGAAGGAACGCTGCAGCTGCGCCTGGAATTTTGCCCGGACCACATCCCCACCCCCAGTCTGATTCTTTCCTCAAAAAATTTCTATATTTGATATTTTATCACATTCCGGGACATTTGACAAAGCTCTTTATGATAAGCCAAAGGGCGTACCCGTGGGTACGCCCTTTGGCGGAATATCTTTGGCTCTCTTACACGCTGATATCCTTGCCGCCCGAAACCTTGAAGAAGATGAGCAGGGATACAATGGAGGTCAGGGTCAGGATGGTGGAATAGGCAGCAGCGTTTCCGAAGTTGCTCCGGATGACCTCGGAATAGATGGCCACCGTCAGGGTGGTGGTCTTGCTGGTGTACAGGATCACCGAGGAGCTCAGCTCGCTGATCAGGGTGATCCAGCTCATGATGGCCCCCGACAACACGCCGGGAAGCATCATGGGCACCGTGACCCGCAGGAAAGTCTTGAGTTGAGTTGCGCCCAGGCTGATGGAGGCCTCCTCGATGCTGGGGCTGATCTGTCCGATGATGGCCGTACTGGACCGGATGGTATAGGGCATACGGCGGATGGACAGGGAGATGATCATGAGGATGGCTGTGCCGCCCAGCAGGAAAGGCGGGCCGTTGAAGGCGTAAAGGAAAGAGATGCCCAGTACCGAGCCGGGGATGATGTACGGGAACATGGTCAGCACGTCCAAGATCCCGGTCAGGGTGTTGCGCTTCCGCACGCTGAGGTAGGAGATCAGGATGCCGCATACCACCACGATAGCGATGGCCTCCAGGCCGAAGAGATAGGTGTTGCGGATGGCCACCGTGTTGCCCTTGCTGAGGATATTCCGGTAGTTGTCCAAGGTGAACTCCCCGGTAAAGAGGGAGCCGTTGATAGTGCCGATAAAGGAGGTGATGATGACCGTGATCTGGGGCAGGGCGGCGATCAGGGTCACCAGGTAGACGGTGAGGTAGCTGACCACCTTGCGCCATCCCTTGGCCTGGACCGCCTCCATGGGCTTTAGGGCCGTCATGGAATAGGTGAATTTCCGGCCCAGGAACTTCTGGATGAAGAAGAACATGAGGGCGATGATGATGACGATGATACACATGGTGGCGGCAAAGCCGTCGTTGGTCCCCACCTCGCCCATGAACTGGGTATAGAGCATATTGGGGAAGGTCTTGTAGCCCTCGCCGATGATCATGGGGGTGCCGAAGTCGGAGAACACCCGCATAAACACCAGCAGCATGCCGGCCAGAAGGGAGGGCATCACCAGGGGAAAGATGACCTTGGTCACCCGCTGGAAAGCGTTGCAGCCCAAGCTCTCGGCCGCCTCGTTCAGAGAGTTGTCCAGGTTCTTCATAGCACCCGACACATACATGTAGATCAGCGGGAAGGACTGGAGGGAGAAGACCAGCACAATGCCGGCGAAGCCGTAGACCCCCCGGAACTTGATCTGGAAGATGGCGTTGATGATCCGGGTGATGAAACCGTTCCGGCCCAGGAGCTGGATCCAGGCATAGGCCCCGATGAAGGGGGGGGACAGGTAGGAGATGACGATGAGGATATTCAGAAACTCCGAGCCGGGGATCTTAACGCTCCGGAGCAGGTAGGCCATGGGAACACCAATGAGGCAGGCCACCAGGGTGGAGACCACCGTCACCTTAAAGCTGTTGACCAGGGTGCTCCAGTAATATTTCTTGGTAAAAAACTTGACGAAGTAGCTCAGGTCGATAGAGCCGTCGGTGATCAGGCTCTTGGCAATGAGCATCCCGATGGGATAGATGACGAAAAGCAGAAAGGCCGCCAGAAGGAGCAGGGTCAGGACGGTCCACATATTCAGTTTTTTCTCGCCCGCGTACCTCATCTTAATTCCTCCCGAATGATCAGGGGGGTCTCTCCGTCAGCGGAGAACACGTTGATCTTCTTCTCCTTTACGGTGAGCCAGACCTGACTGCCGTTGGGGATGATCTCCCAGATCTCGTCGGAGCTCTGAATCGCCTCCACCTCCTGACCGCTTTGCAGCTTCAGGAAATAGTGGGTGGCCGTACCCAGAAAGACGCTGCTCTGCACGGTGGCAGGGATCCCGCTGTTGGCGGCGGTGGACATAACGAACTCCTCAGGCCGAACTGCCGCCATCACCTTCTCTCCCGCCTGGACCGAAGACACCAGATAGGGAATGGGGGTGACATAGCCGCCGTCCTCCCCGAACTCCAGGCTGGCCTCCTCCCCATTCCGCCGGACAGTGGCGTTCAGGAAGTTGGACAGACCGATGAAGTTGGAGACAAATTGATTCTGGGGCCGCTGGTAGACTCGGGAGGGGGTGTCGATCTGCTGGATGATGCCGTTGTTCATGACGGCGATCCGGTCGGAGACCGCCAGGGCCTCCTCCTGATCGTGGGTCACATAGACCGTGGTGATGCCGATCTGCTGCTGAATCCGCTTGATGGCGTTGCGCATCTCCACCCGCAGCTTGGCGTCCAGGTTACTCAAAGGCTCATCCATCAGCAGGACCTGGGGCTCAATGACGATGGCCCGGGCCAGGGCCACCCGCTGCTGCTGGCCGCCCGAGAGCTTGGCCGGCATCCGGTCCGCCAGGTGGTCGATCTTGACCACCTTTAAAATCTCGTCCACCCGGCGCTTGACCTCCTCCTTGGGGACCTTCCGGTTCTTCAGGCCGAAGGCCACGTTGTCAAAAACCGACATATGAGGGAACACGGCGTAGTTCTGGAACACCATGCCGATATTCCGCTTGTTGGTGGGGATATCGTTGATGACCTGATCGTCGATCTTGAAGGTACCGCCTTCGATGGTATTGAAGCCAATGATCATCCGAAGGAGGGTGGTCTTTCCGCAGCCCGAAGGGCCCAGCAGCGTGAAAAACTCTCCCGGCCGAACCTCCAGAGACAGTCCGTTGATAATGGTATCTTTCCCATACCGTTTTACGGCATTTTCAATGGTGATCGTAGCACCCATATGAGATCTCCCTTTCCATGCAAGATTTTCCGCAAAGCCCCTATTCACAGGCGGGCCGTCCCGCCCATGAATACGGGTTTCCCTTGGGGAAGGGAGGGCCCGCGACCGGAGTCGCAGGCCCTCCCCATCCGGTTCGTTTTTAGCCGGCGTTCTCCAGGTACTCGGTGTAACGCTCGGTGATCTGGGACTTGTTGTCGGCCACCCACTCGCCATCGTAGCTCTTCAGCTCGGTCACATCGGCCCAAGGGGTCAGCACGTCGCTGAGGGTCGCATTGGCACAGAGGGGACGCACTGTGGTGTTCTGGCCCACATAGCTCTGGCAGGCCTCGCCCAGCATGTAGTCCACGAACTTCTTGGCGTTCTCCATGTGGGGAGCACCCTTGATAATGGACACGCACTGGCCGGACATGAAGGTGCCCTCCTCGGGGAAGACGACCTTGACGGACACGCCGTCACGGACGTAAGCGGCGGCGGGATCTTCCCAGGTGAGGCCCACGATGTACTCGCCCTCGGCCACGCCCTTATAAACCTGGGAGGAGCTGCTCAGGACCACGCCGTCCAGGTTGGCGATGAAGCCCTCGACCCAGTTCCAGGCCGCGTCGGACATGGGATCTCCGTTGCCCATGGCGTACAGGCCGGCCACCAGGCAGTTGAAGGCCGAGCTGGAGTTCACGGGGTCGCCGGCGGCGATCTTGCCCTTCAGGGCGGGGTTCAGCAGGTCCGCAAAGCCGTTGATCTCAATGTCACCGGCCAGGTCGGTGTTCACGATGAACACGGGGGGATCGCAGAAGGCAGGGGCGGAGTATCCGGTGGTGTTCTTGTAGCCTTCCATCATGCCGGCATCCGAGGAGGAGACATAGTTCTCAAAGTAGTCTACATAGCCCCGAAGCTGCGGGCCGTCAGCCGCCCAGCAGATGTCGCCCTGGGGGTTGGAGGCCTCGGACTGGACCCGTTTCAGGATCTCGCCGGTGCCGCCGGTGACCACTTCCACCTTGATGCCGGTGTCCTTCTCAAAGTTCTCGATGACCGCGTTGTTCAGGCTTTCGCTCCGGGCGGTATAGACCACAAGGGTGTCGCCGCCTTCGTTGCCGCCCTGGGGCTGATTGGGTTCCTTCGGGCCGCATCCAGCCAGAAGGCCAACGGTCAGGGCAAGGACCGCTGCAAGGGAAATGACCTTTTTCATTGTAAAACCTCCTAAAAAATATTGTGGTGCTGACAAGTTTATTGTACACTTTCAACTACGTTTTGAAAATCCGTCAAAACACAACTTTAGTAGTAAAATATAAAACTCCCTTTTTTCCCGGAAAAAGCCGGAAAACGGCAGGGTTTTTGAGGGCGTTTTGAGGGCGTTTTCGGGGGTTTTGACAGTGAAAAAAGGCCTTTTGGCTTGACCGGTCGTATTTGCCATATTATAATGATGGAGCCCCATATCTTCTTTTTTATTTTTTGACTTTGGGACGGTGTCCCGTCCCATATCCGGAGGTAAATCATCATGGAACTGAACAAGTATCTGGACCTGTCCCCAGAGGTGGCCCAGGCCCTGGCCGCCGGTAAACCTGTAGTGGCCCTGGAGTCCACCATCATCTCCCACGGCATGCCCTATCCCCAGAATGTGGAGACCGCTTTGGCCGTGGAGGACATCATCCGCCAGAACGGCGCCGTGCCCGCCACCATCTGCATCATCGGCGGGCGGCTGAAGGCGGGCTGCACCAAGGAGGAGATCGAGTACCTGGGCAAGGCCGGGCCCAAGGTGACCAAGGCCAGCCGCCGGGACCTAGCCATGCTGGTGGCCCGGAATATGGACGGTGCCACCACGGTCACCACCACCATGATCATCGCCCACATGGCGGGCATCAAGGTCTTTGCCACCGGCGGTATCGGCGGCGTTCACCGGGGGGCCGAGACCACTATGGACATCTCGGCCGACCTGGAGGAACTGGCCCACACCCCCGTGATGGTGGTCTGCGCCGGGGCCAAGTCCATTCTGGACCTGGGCCTCACCCTGGAGTATCTGGAGACCCACGGGGTGCCCGTCATCGGCTACGGCACCGAGGAGCTGCCCGCCTTCTACACCCGCAAGTCAGGCTTCGGGGTGGACTACCGGGTGGATTCTCCCGAGGAGCTGGCCAAGTTCTTCAACACCAGCCTGGACCTGGGCATGGGGGCCGGCATCCTGGTGACCAACCCCATCCCCGAGGAGTACTCCATGGATCCCCACGTCATCAACAAGGCCATTGAGGAGGCCCTCCGTCAGGCCAAGGCCCAGGGCATCCACGGCAAGGAGACCACCCCCTTCCTGCTGGCCAAGGTGAAGGAGCTCACCGGCGGAGACAGCCTAGATTCCAATATTCAGCTGGTGTTCAACAACGCCCGGCTGGCCGCCCGCACGGCGGCGGCCATGGTGAGATGAGCTCACCTCTCCATTGTGAAGAACCGCCCCGTGACCGAAGTCACGGGGCGGTTTTGTTATCCCAGAAGGGCGTCGATGAAATCCTGCTTGGTGTGAATGGTGAAGTCAAATGTCATGACGGTCCTCCCCCGCTTTCTTCATCGGGCCGCCATACATCTTGCGGTAATTTTTTCGGGTTGCCGGCTCCTCCCTCTGGTATTGCGGCGGGTTTTGTGCTATGATGCTGAGGTACGATCCAAACTATTGATAAGGGGAGATAAGTATGCCGTGCACCACCATTTTGGTCGGCAAAAAAGCCAGCTATGACGGCTCCACCATGATCGCCCGGAACGACGACGGATTTTTTGACGTGAAGAAGCTCATCGTGGTCCAGCCCAAGGACCAGCTCCGGAAATACAAAAGCAAGATCGGACATCTGGAAATCCAGCTGCCCGATAACCCCATGCGCTACACCTCCACCCCCAGCGTCAACCCCGCCAACGGGGTGTGGGCGGCCAACGGCATCAACGCCGCGGGGGTAGCCATGACGGCCACCGAGACCATCACCACCAACCCCCGGGTCCTGGCTGCCGACCCCATGGTGCGGTATCAGGCCAAGACAGGCCGGCGGGGCAAGGAGACCCCCGGCGGGCTGGGGGAGGAGGATCTGGTCTATGTGGTCCTGCCCTACATTCACACTGCCCGCGAGGGCGTGGAGCGGCTTGGAATGCTGCTGGAGCAGTACGGCACCTATGAGTCCAACGGCATCGCCTTCTCCGACGGGGAGGAGATCTGGTGGATGGAGACCATCGGCGGCCACCATTGGATGGCCCTCCGGGTCCCCGATGACCGCTATGTCATCATGCCCAACCAGTTCGGCATCGACCATTTTGACTTTGAGGACGCCCTCGGCAAGAAGAAAAACTTTATGTGCTCCCACGACATGAAGGAGTTTATCGCCGAGAACCACCTGGCCCTGGACCTGGATGGTGGCTTCAACCCCCGGCTGGCCTTCGGCTCTCACAGCGATTCTGACCATGTGTACAACACACCCCGGGCCTGGTACATGGGCCGGTATTTCAACCCCACCACCTACCGCTGGGACGGGCCCGACGCTGACTTCGGTCCCGAGAGCGACAACATCCCCTGGTCCTTCGTTCCCGAGCATAAAATCACGGTGGAGGAAGTAAAATATATCCTCTCCTCCTACTACCAGGGTACGCCCTACAACCCCTATGGCCATGAGGCTGTGAAGGGCAAGTACCGCCCCATCGGCATCGGCCGCACCGGCACCATGGCCATCCTACAGATCCGGGGGTATCTGCCGAAGGAGATCGCCGCGGTGGAGTGGATCTGCTTCGGCCCCAACTCCTTCAACGCGGCCCTGCCGGTCTATGCCAACGTGGAAAAGCTGCCCGACTACCTCACCAAGACCACCCCGGAGGTGGACACCGGCACCTTCTACTGGGCCTCCCGGCTCATCGCCGCCATGGCGGACAACAACTACGGCGCCTGCATCCAGCTGGTGGAGCGGTATCAGGGGGCCATCGCCAATGGGGGAAGCCGGCTCATCCACGAGTACGACCAAAAAATGCTGGAGGCCGGGAAATTCGATCTTCTGGACGAGGCCAACAGGAAGCTCTGCGAGCTGGCAAAAAAAGAGTCCACGGACGCCATCGGCAAGGTCCTGCATCAGGCCAGCCTGGCCATGAAGTGCAACTACAACCGGGCGGACAACTGAGCCCCATAAAAAAGTCCTCCGGCCCCTGCCGGCCGAAAAACAAGACGGTATCATCCCGGATTTTTACAAACGGGCGCTGGAGCTGCGGGAGGAGACCGTCGAACACCGCCGCTGGCTGCACAGCCACGCGGAGGTGGGCCTGGTGGATATGCCCAAGGCCCAGGCCCATGTCATGGAACAACTGAAGGCTGCCGGTCTGGACCCCCGGCCCTGCGGGCACGGCGTGACCGCCGAGGAGACCTTTGAGGGGGCCAGGGATATGATCGCGAACGGGATCCTGGAGGGTGTGGACGGGACCATAGCCTATCATTTGGGCTCGGGCAGGATGCCGGTGGGGCTGTTTATGTACAACAGCGGCGGGACCATGATGTACTCGGTGGACGGCTTCCGTCTGACGGTCCGCGGCATCTCGGCCATCGCCTCCGAGGATTTTGCCACCGTCGCCGAAAAGGAGCCCAGCGTGTTCATGTATCTCTCAGCAGGGTATCTGGATGAACGGGGCGACGCCCCCGCCCACAATCCCAAGGTCCGGTTCAATGAGGAGGTCTGCCCCATTGGCTCGGCCTGCTTGGCCCACTGCGCGGTCCGGTGGCTGGAAGGGCGCTCATAGGGCAAGGATTTGCCGGCGCCCTGGCACCAAATTGGCACCAGGGACGCGCCGCAAGGGAAAACCAAAGAAAAAGCAAAACCCCGTAACCTTTGCGGTTACGGGGTTTTTGTTGGAGCTGCTACCCAGATTTGAACTGGGGACCTCATCCTTACCAACTCACGCACCTGGAATTTTTGTTGTTTTTCTTATCGTATCTCAATGCCACCAATCCTTGCTTGCCCAATGATCGATGTGTTTTCTCTTCGGCCCTTACCGTATCTTTTGGTGGGCTGTTGTGGGCCCACTTTGTGTGTCGATGGCGGTTTTTTGGCGGGTTAAATTTGCCCTGAAATCTTCAGCTCACGGCTTCAGACGCTTTACGTTTTCGGTCAGCTCATCCACATCGTCTGTGGCTTCCAACGCCCGGCGGTGGGCATCGTACAACTCGTACTGCTCCAGGGCCAGCTTTTCGGCTTCCTCACGCTTCACCGTACCCAGATTCTCCAGAACCTCTCTACCGTTAAAGCGCAGAAACTCACCCAGCTTGACTTCCCAATCAGACATATGCATGGGATTGTGGCCCTTTGCTTGCAGTTCTGCATAGTCCAGATACATATTCACGATCAGATTCAGCGTGCTGATCTCCTCGTGGGACATATAGTTCTTGGCTATCGTCACATCGCCCCGGCGCACCTTGGCACCCTTGTATGCGGTCAGTCCCATGTTGTCTTTTGTGGCATCGGCACGACCTGCGATCAACTCCGGCGCCGTGTGGCCGGTGGCCGCATACTCCAGCTTGTTCTGCACAGATTTGAAAAAGGTTTGGGCAGCCTCGCTGTTGCTGTCATAGTCCACCGAGAGGGCAAAAATGTCCTTCACCTTCTGATAGATCCGCTTCTCACTGGCCCGAATATCCCGAATACGCTCCAGGAGTTCGTCAAAGTAATCCGCCCCGAATTCCTTGGGTTCCCGCAGGCGCTCATCATTGAGGACAAAACCCTTTTTCATGTACTCCGTAAGGACATTGCTGGCCCACCGGCGGAAATGGGCGCCCACATGGCTGCGTACCCGGTAGCCAACGGCCAGAATCATGTCCAAATTATAGAACTTGGTATCCCGCTTAACCTCACGACCACCTTCAGTTTGAACTTGTAAGTAATTTTTACAAGTTGCCCCCTCGTCCAGTTCTCCATCCTCATAGATGTTCTTGATATGCAGGGTAATGTTCTGCGGTGTCACCTGGTACAATTCGGCCATGGAGCGCTGGGTCATCCAAATCGTGTCCGCTTCGAAGTAGACATCGATCTTGGTGTCGCCCTTCTCATTCTGGTAGATCAGAATTTTTCCGGTGTTCTGCAATTCATTGTCCATAAGCAACATTCCTCCAGGGGGCATTTTGTATTTATTGGGGGCCTCCAATATTTATCCCTTGGTTAAGGTAATCCATTTCTTTTCTGTCTTTACTTCTCCAAGAGACCAACAGCGTTCTATATCCATAAGATGAAATTTGTGAATTCCATTCTTTTCATCAAAATAAGTCATAATAAGCGCATCAAACTGCTTTTTATCTCCTGGAACATCTGCCTCTTTTAACATATACTCTAAGTCAAATCGGCAGGCGCCGTTTTCTGGAATTACAAAAGTATAGGCGCCTTCATTCCCCAGCAAAATTGCATCATCATCACCAATACGTTGGATTTGTGTGAAGGTGGCAACTTCCTCTTCTCCTAAGTACGCATGCATACTCAAGTCCCGAATAATGCGTGAAATCCCACACGTATTTATTATATCAATCCAAAGCGGAACTCTCATAACCAGTCCATCAGACATTCCGCTTTTATAACAGCCACAAGCCGAGTTAATGCTCCCTTTGGAATGTACTATTCTCGCATACAAAGACACTTCTCCCGCTGCCTGCAACTTCTTAGCCAGATAAGTAGAGCCGATCGCTGCTAAAGCACCAATTAAGGCGCCCAAAAGCCCTATGGCCCCAGAAACAATAGTGCTTTGTAGCTCAGGCGATAAATTTTCAAAACACATTTTGCTGTCCCTCTTTGGCTTTTTCCATGTGTTTTTGAAAAAAGTCAAATAAAACGGCGCAAAACTCCATATTGGCAGCATCTTGATAGCCCGGGTCGATTTTATCAAGGCTATCAAGAAAATCCTTTAATTTATGGGTGCTATCCAGCACTTGCATAACTTGGCTCTTATGGTACTGCTGTTGAGCCTGTTGCTGAATATAGTTATAGTTCCACATATTGTAGTAAAGCGGATTCATGGTTTGTACCTCCATTCATTATGGGATTATATTGTAGTTTGTAGGCCAAGTTGCTGGCAACCAACCCAAACTTACAAATCTAAAGCTTCCATAGCATAGGGTAAGTATTGTACGAGAGATTTTTCTGCTAAATATATAACTGCATCACTCTTTCCCTCCGGCGATGGGTAAGACTGTGCAAACCATTTACGAACATTAGTAAAATATTTCTTTGAATTTAGCAATTCAGTTCTGTCAGTATATTCATCGTCAATCAATCTGCGGAGATTACTAATGCCGTCATATTGCGAAAGCTCTCTTCCATAGTCCATCAGCGCTTCAATATCAAGAATCGCTTCATAATCAAGCTGATTTAGGTAATTTCTTAACTCATCCTCTGCTTGATCATACTCGCAGGATTCTGGCGTATCTTCATATTTGAATAAATCACTCGCCCCAATTGCTCCTGACGGAAAGTATTTGTCCATAAAATTTGTGTGAGCAGCTTGCTTCTTTTGAGAGAGCTGAATAATATCAAGAAGTTGATTCTTTGTAACTATCATTTTAATTCCTCCATCATTTTGAATTAAAAAGGCAATTGCTCTTCATCGCTTGGAGTGTTCGGATCATATTCTTCACTGTGGGATACTAATTCAATTTTGTACTCCTCAATCAAGTAGGTATTCAGTGCTGCCGCAAGATTTATTGCCAATTTTGCAAGGGGTCTGCTAATTCTTGCGGGGGTTGCTCCTGCACCATGGTCAGACGAGGAGTTATTGCGAACAAATGGCAATGCCATCATAACTTTTTCCCGAAATCCCTCTGGGGCCATGGATGCCGGCAAAATCCCGCCTTTCATTTCCACATAGGCTCTTGTCAACCTATCTGCATTTCCTTTTTGACAATTGCAAATAACCTTCAGCACACTCTCATAACTTTTTCCTGCATTTGAAATAGCTACGGCAAAGTCATCTTTCTCAAAAGATTCACAGGCCTGCAATAGCTCTTCATAAGCTGCTTGGAATTTCAAATCACTGCCCTTCAGTTCGCCCATTATTTCTAACGTCTTTTGTCTCAAATCCAATTCAAATTGCGTTGCATCAATTTTAACCATACGTCCTTCGCACAACAGCCAAGGGGCATTATATTGGGTAAATGCAGTGTTAATTTCTGCTTGAAAATCGACTTTTTCTCCACTTGAAAGTTTTTGATATTGTAGCTCAATTACATCGAAAAGGAAAGGAGTAAATGCATTAGCCAACGGGTCATACATAGGGCCATCAAACACATTATGCTTTAATGAAATATAGGGAACCCCCTTTATCTCATTGAAATTATCAACTGCCATTTCTAATGCGGTCGTAGTAATATCATAGCTACTATAACGGTCAGGGTATATCTTTTGAGGCTCTGCGAAGTCGTGCATAACGTCACTGAGTCGAACTTTCAAATTGTAATCTAACTCTCCACAAATATTGTCTACCATCTGTCCAGATTCTGTACCTATTAGATCGGCATATCTTTCAGAGAACAACATGTTACCACCTCATGCATTGCTATGTATAAAGGTATTTTATCACATAAATGGGACTTTTACAATCTTCATCAAATTCCAATGCATCAGGGAAATGTGGCTGAAATATACAAAAAACGAGGCAGGAGAGGGGCTTCTCTCCTGCCTCGTTTAATTTTTGGAAAACGCTCAGTAGGCACGTTCAAAATAGTACTCAAAAAGGCCATCCTCATCATCATATCTCGATAATTTGATAAATTGGTCATCATAAGAATCGATGAGGAAACTAAGATCTCCCAGTGTGAGAGTTATGTTACCGGTATCACTCATTTCCAGCAATCCTGTATGTTCCTCTCCTGTCGGGAACAAAAACCGAAAGTATGCATCGCCTTCCATATATTCAATATAAATCATGGTTGGATCTTCATCAATACATTCACGCCAAGCCCCAATAAGGTCGATGAAAGTGCCATCCATACAATATGGTGTCTCCTCATCTCCATCCAAATAGATTGTGTTTACGCCGTAAATGGACTCTGATGCCGGAACGAATGTCAAGGTGCGCTCTTCTGTTCCATCATAAAACGTAAGCACATTGTCTTTTAGTGCCTCTGGCCCAACCACAGTTTCCGGAATAATATAATTACCTCGCCATATAGCATAGATGAGAATACCAGAATCATATTGCTCAATGTTCAAAGAATAGTAGAAATCTTGGTATAGTCCCCCTGCTTCAAAAGATCCATCGTAAGAATAGCTGCCCACCATGTCATAAATATTTATCCCATTGCTTGTTGACTCATTTATATTACTCGGTCCCTCAGAGGGAGTGACTAATGGTGATGGAGATGGGGATGGGGATGCAACGGACAGTGATGGAGTAGGAGTACCACTTTCTTTCACCGTTATATCTTCTCCAGCGGGTTGCTTGGGTTGAAGGAGAAAAATAGCTGCTACCGAAAGAGCAATTCCCAAAATGATAGATACCCCTATTTTTACGGTGTTACTCTTCTTTGATTGGGGTGCAATGCCAGTTGCTTGGGTAAGAACGGCTTGAACTTGCTCCAAAGTGTTGACTTTCTTATCTTTCAAGAAAGCATATCTCTTTTTTCCGTTTTCTTGCCATATTATGGTTAAGCAATAATGTGACAGATAGAACCGATCACTCCATATAAGGATGGCAGTAAAGACCACAATAATCAGCACTGTAACTAAAAGCTCATTAACGCTCCTTATTGCTAAGATGTCCCTTCCTATAACCATAGTTATGGGAAGCAGCGAAATGATGAAAGCGAGCATGATCCATCGAAAAGCAGATGCCTTCGCTTCCAACACAATACTTTGAATAGCGTGTAGCGGAATTTCCGTGGTTATTGCATTCCGTTCACTCTCTGCAATAAGCAGATAGTCGTTATCTACTTTTGCTGCAAAACTGTGCTTTCTCCGGTAAGACCTTCTATATGTCCATGAAAAGGTACTTCCATTATTCTCCTTTGGCCCAGCATCTTCCTCTGGCGTGGCCGCAGGAATTTCTTTGGATTGAATAGGCTCCATAACCGGTTCACTTTTCGGTATCGGTTCCTCTTTCAGCCGTGCCCCGCAGTAGATACAGTACTCTGTCTCAAAATCCACTTCTTTCCCACATGACGGGCAATGCGGAATCTCTACCTTTGCTCCGCATTTTGGGCAAAAGCCTGCCTCATCCGGCAGCGGTGTACCACAGTTCACGCAAAATTTGGCCATACCCCTATCTCCTCTCTATGTATGATTCAGAATTCTTGCGAGGCCCACTAAAAGGCCATATAGTAAAGCATAACCGCACAAAAGCCCTGTAATCAATCTTCTTGTGTTAGTTGATTCCTTCCACCGGAGGGCTTGGATTCCCCAATCTGCAAGCATAATAGCGCAAAACAGGGGAATGATCCATAAAGGCGGATGGAACCATCTGATGCTCAGAAGTGCCAAAAACTCCCCCAAGAACACACCCGTACAACGGGCACAGACCGGAAACTGTTTTCCCTTGAAAAAGAAGCTCCGCTCCGGTAACTGGTGACAGCCTGTAGCTCGCCCCAGTACCATGCAAATGTGATATGCTGTACTCATTTTTATAATCCCGCCAGAAGGCCATCAATAAAGGGGCCGCCAAACAGAAGCACAATAACTGTGATGACCTCTGCAACGATCAGGTAAGCTCTTACCGATATATTGGGGGGTAATATCTCAGTTAGTGGATAGCCGAGCTGTTCGGATAGCTCGGTATCTATCATCCCCCAGGCTATCAGTGGGCTGAATGCCCATACAATCATAAGGATCCACGGCCAGCCCGATAAATTGACTCCCGCCGAGATAAACACTCCGATCAGAAGGATTGACATTGCATAGCTGGCCGCCATCACTTGGGCCTTCTCCAAAGCATCCTTCTGGGCAATGTGTTCCCGTCCGCAGTTCTTACACACCCAGACAACCTCGTTTTTCACATCAATCTTCGTTCCGGTTCCACATAGTCCACACAGCAAACCAAACGGCCCCAACAGACAGAGCCCGCAGCAGCCACTCGATGCGCTGTAGCCACCTCCTCGTACCTTTGTCAAATTGCGGGAAACAGGTTCGCATTTGTCGCTTCCACAATGCGGACAAACCGGATCTACATGACTTTGGTGCGTTCGCTGTTGCGATAGATCAGCTGAAGGTATTTTCTTTGGCGTGGGATCTTCAAACAGCGGCTGTCCACACTTTCGGCAAAACTTTGCACCTTCAGGATTTCCCGCCCCACAGTGTTTGCAAAGCATAGTGTTCACCCCCTATAAGATACCGTTTTTCGTTATCTTGTGACATATTTTACCACATTCCTTTTTCGATTACAATAACGAATTAGGGGTGTTATAAGATAATGGAGAAAAAGCAGTTAAAAAAAATCGGTAAGCGGTTACGAGATAGGCGCATCGAATTGGGGCTCACCAGGGAAAAAATGTCCGAGCTTGCGGACATTGGCTCTGGATATTATGGGCAGTTGGAAGTCGGCACCTCTCAAATGTCTATCGATACTTTAATCAAACTCTCTGAGTCCATGCACCTCCCAATGGAGTATATCTTATTTGGCACTGGCTGGGAGCCAGGAGATCCTTCTGATGTTTTTAGCCTTCTAAAAGACTGTACTGATCGAGAGCTGAAATTGGCGAAAGAGGTACTGAAACTATTTTTGATGAAAAATGATTCAGCAAGCACAGAAGAGGCCGGGCAATGATTGCCCATCCTCTTTCATCCGCTTTATTATCTCGCCCCCAGATCAGTAAGATACCGCTCCAAAAGAGTGCAGTACCCATAGACCCGATCCATCTCCAAATCAACCCAACCATCCGGGCCGACCTGATCTCCGGCAACGGGTATCAAGTGCATTTTTCCATCCTTCACAGTCTCTTGTACCCAGATAGTCGTGTCTCCGAAGAAATAGCAAACCGTACCATCCTCCTGCTCCGTTCGGGAGAAATCAGGAATTGCCATGACATCCCGCATCCGTTCCAGGATATAGCAATCCTCCACCTTCCAGCCCCAGATATTTCCTTCTGCCACCATGTACTGCTCCAGCCGAACACCGCAGTCAGTTCCGTCCAAGCTGTCCCCGAAAATGGAATAGCCACCCATATTAGGCCGGAAAGCCTTGTTATTACTGCTCACAACATAGGTTCGCCTCAACAGAAGGTACTCCTTCATAAAGCTATCCACCGTAAAAACAATATGGGCGGTCAGTTCCTCGCCGGGGTGATTACGGTTCCACTCTTGGAAAATCTCTTTTACTTCCGAGTAAATCATATCCACTCCTCCAATATAAAGTTACCCGGTATCTCTACCATAGAGCAGAGATACCGGGCGCTATTTTAACTGGCCTCTGCCAGATCAGGCATCAACTCGGCAGCGTTCACACTGTCCATGAACTGCCTGGCATAGGCCCTGGCGTGTTCGGCCTCCTGAGGGCTGAGCAGGCTCACAGCCTCGAAGTTGAACAGGGCGTAGGGCTTTCCGCTCTTGCTGGTAGCCTTCTCCAAGGAGATCTTCGTCACCACACTGTTCACCGGCACCAGATTTCCCGCCAGCCGAGCGGTGTACTTGAGGAACCGGGGCTTACTGGTGACAGGCACCCGCACCAGCAGGGGCAGCACATTCCCCGGCCGGAGGAGGAACAGCAGCACCGATTCCTTACAGGCCTTGGCGTTGCTCTCGCCGTCCTTGCTGCCAAAGTCATTGTAAGGGCAGCTAAAGCAGGCCTTGCCATCGTGGGAAACGATGCTGTTCTGGCTCATACAGACCGGCGGCGTACCCTCCACCGGGTCAGGAGTGTCCCAGTAAGCCCTGGGCGTGGTGTAGTCCAGAATGATCCCGGTCAATTCCTTCTCTGCCTCCTCTCCGGTGAGGCCCGGCACGGAAAACACGGTGGCGCCGCCCGAAGGGGACTTGACCACATCGAAGAGCTGGAGGGACAGGGGCTGGTTCTTCAGGTTTTCCCGGATCACGTCCAGGGCATTGTTGGAAAGGGCGGCATAGCCAGAGCTGACCGGCGCTATCGAAGCCGCAGGAGAAGAAATGGGCTCCTGCATAGCCTCCACTTTGTCGCCCAAACGGTCTTTCAGCTTTGTGGTATCCATAGTAGATCCTCCTTAACTCGCCGCCTTGATGGTAAAGCGGCGGTATGATGTTTTGTTGGCGTACTTTTGGTAGAGAGCTGGATGCTCGGCCTTCAGGGTCTTGCTGTCCAGCCGCTCCTGAGATACGCTTTTCCAGATAATGATCCTATCCCCGGCAGTACCCACCTCATTTTCTCCCAGCAGCTCCTTCAGCTTGTTCTCGGCCTCCTGCTTCTGCTCGGTGATGGTCTCCAACTGCTCACAGGCGGTATCATACTGCCGGATAAGGTCAGCGGCAGTATCCGGGAGAATGATTTGAGACTTGGGTACGCTGTCCGGGAATCTCTCGGAAAGAAATTTGGCACTGGCAGCAGAGCCGTCCATGGCCGGCGGGGTGTTCATCCGCACATGATCCCAGAAGTTGGCCTCCAGCTCAATGAGCATGGAGATCAGCTCCTCGTCCCGCTCCACCAGTTTCCAGCGAAAAGTATTGCCGCCGATGAGAACGGCAATGTAGGCAGCTTTATACCCTGTCACCGCCATATAGTGCTGGATCTGAAGCTGGTACTCGTCCGGGATGGCATCGTCCCACTCTCCGGCTTTATAAGCGGAGGCCGTCTTGGCCTCAAAGATACAGGTACCATAATCCGGGTGTTCACAGGTGCCGTCCAGATTGGCCAGCATAAAGGGGTACTCCTCACTCTGGAGAAGTACCCCTTTGTGTTCAACTTCTATCCCGGTACGCTTGGTGAACTCTGCCCGTACAAGGGTCTCCAACTGAGTGCCCCAGTAGGCGGCCTCCCCTGCCTCCTGATAAGGAAGCTGGCCCGTCTTATCCAGCCACAGCTCCACCGGGGATTTATAACGGCTGATTCCGCAGACTACCGAGGCATCCGAGCCACCGATCCCCTTCTTCCGCCATTCCAGCCAGTCCTCATAGGGCATATTCTCTGTAACGGCTAAGATGTTTGCCATTGCAAGCCCCCCTTATGCCGCCGCCAGCACCAGCTTATAGGCCTTGTCGATGATGGGGTTGCCCTCCACGGTGCGGAGGAACAGGTTTTCCTCATAGTTTCTCGTTCTGCGGATGGGGTCGGCGTGGGTGGCGAAGTCGCTGACGGCGTTGATGAAGCGGTAGCCGTTCTTGCCTACGTTGGCGAGGTCAGGAGCGTCCCAATATCTACGCTTCATATCCTCCAGCAGCCGCAGGTTGTTCTTCCGCTGGGCGTCGGTCAGATCCTCGGTCACCGGGAAGAACTCTTCCATGAACGCCATGACCTGCTTATCGGTCAGCTTGATCCTGGACAGGGCATCAATACCCCGGCCCAGCTCACCCATGTATGCCTCGGCCAGTTCCAGAGTCTCTCTGGCCTCATAGACCCGGCTCATCACGTTCTCCGTGTGTTTGGTCGTCCAAGTGCGCTTGGCACTGTTCAGGGCCAGATTCAGGGTGTTCTGGCACACCACCCGGATGGGGGTCATGGCGACCTTGATGCCGGAGCTGCCGTCGTGGGAGTTCATCACCACCAGATAGGGGGCGATCTCGTCCCCGGCGATGATATAGCGGTGAGGCATCCGGGCCAGCAGCCAGACCTTGCGGCCGCCCTGCAAGGCTCCAGCTGTCTCATAGGTCACACCCTCGCCCAGCAGGTCGTCGGTGAACTGAAAGGCATCCTCGTTCTGCACCACCTTGTAGCGGTCAGTTACGATACCCAAAGGGGCGCCGTCCCGATCCCGGATGTTGACCTTGTAGCCGGGAATCAATGTACCGTCACCGGCAAAGACGGGCTTCTGCTCCACCTGCCAGTCCAGGCCGGCCCAAATAAGGGCGTCCTCCGAGTTGGGAGCCTCCTTCACCTCGGTACCCAGCCCATGCCAGGGCTTTTCACGAACATAGAACATGGTTTCAACATTTGCGGGCATTTTGTTCTCCTCCTTCTTTATTCACAGGCCTGTACTTCACACATGAGCTTGACCCCGGTGCAGACACCAACCGCAAAGGCGTCCTCCTGCACCAGCACATTGCGCTGCATCTCAATGTCCAGCAGCTCCTCCATGAGCTTTTTCCCGCTCTCATCAAGCTGTGCGGACAGTGTGGCGGAAATTGCCGAGGCCTCTTTCCCCAGCTTGCTGTACTCCGGATCACCATACCGGTATTCCTGATCCATAAGGCGTTCAATGATCTCCATATCTCACTCATCCTCTTCAAAATTCAGCGAAGACTGGCCCTCCACCTGGGGATAGTCCTCATGGGCACTCTCCTTCAGCAGCTCGTCAATGGCACCGCAAATAATGGCGGCAGCAGCAGCCAGGAGCACCCCAAGCACCGTTCTTTTCCTGTTGCTCATCATGTTTCCCCCCTCTCAAGGCAGCACTGTGCATCCGCAGACATACCCCACAAGGGTATAAAGAACCATGCGGATAGCGTTTAGGATCGTTTTCAGCATCATGTTTTCTCCTTTCAAATGTGTATTTTTGATGGTTCTCGCTGCCTTCTCAGGATGAAATTGAAAATTTCCCGATAAAACAGCAAAACAGGCAAGCTCCGTAATCGCCTTGAATGACGGGGCTTACCTGTTTCGTTTTAATAATACACTTTTTCAGCGGGAAGAAATAACGCCAAACAACCTTATAGGGGAAACCACTATTTTGACTGGAGGAGTTGCTATGAATCCTTTTAATTACGGTTATGACCCCATCTATGAAGATGAGCAAGAGGAAAACCGCACCTATGATTTCCTTACACCAAAGGAGGTCATGGAGGAGCTGGCCATTGGGAAAAATACCTTGTATCGGCTTCTGAACTCCGGGGAACTCCCCGCTTTTCGGATCGGAAAGCTGTGGAGAGTCCGGAGGGTAGATTTGGAGAGTTGGAACCCAACTTGCAATCGCTTTGTCCTTAGTTGAAAGCAAAGCATCAAGCTCAGTGCCTGATGCGTTGCTTTACCATGTGCAGTTATATGTTGAGTTTTCACACTAAGCTTACCGCCTTCCGTCCCTACATCCGCTGGACTTAATCTGCATTTGGTGGTATGCTTAACAAGAACGGAGGGATTGGGATGGAAGGGCCAAGCAAGAAAGATTCCGTGATATTTCAAAATGTTATTCGAGATGTCATTAGTGGAGCGGTCTACACTTTATCGGCAAGTACTCCTTGTCAACCTCCAAGTAATGACGCTCCCACAAAAAATCAGAATCCAAATATGGCAAAACTCCAGAGGATATTTGAGGACGATATTAATTCTACCAATAATCTTATCGAACGGTTTTATGGTCAAGGTGATTATATTAGGCGCATTGCAAAAAAATGGCAGCTCTATGGGGTCATTTCGGGAGAAGATGAAAAACTACTAATATCCTTCAGCTACAACGGCGATATTAAGGGTAAAAGAATATTAGTACATACAGTTCTTGGCAAAGAGAAACTAAAACTCGCTACCCCTTTTGATCTTTCACAAATACAGGCGCTTGATAAACGAGCTATTTAAAGAAAAGTTTTAATTCTTTTATTAAAGGACGCATTGAAAGAATATATCCCGAAATAGGGCATACACTTGGCCCTGATCAGTTGCGTAACCAAGGAGACAAGCTTCGCAGACATCTTAACAACCTTCTGAGCCTGCTCTGCATCCCTTCCGATTTGTTTCTAAGCCATGACAGAAACCATAAGTTAAAAAAGTACCTTTTTACTGCTAACATCGCAGATTTTTTTGAATTTCTTTTGACCCGATTTAGGTCTGAAGTATTAAATTGCGAACCCGTTGATTATGACTTCTCTCTCATACCCTACTCGGACAAGTTGCGCCTACTTAATTTGTATATAAATGCATTGGCAAGTTTAGATGGGGTAATTGAAGAAGGTAAAATCCAGCAATCGCTGAAAGACCTCAGTTCTCGTTTGTCTGGGATTTTGCCCTCTCCGGATATAAGCCCATTTATTCGTGAGTGTTTGGAGGCTTCTGCCAAGGAAGCGAATATGACCCCCGATGAATTAAGCAGCTATACAAGTTATTTTGTGACCGTTATAGAGGCACAATACCAACGTTTTCTAAACGCCTTTCGCCAACAGGCAATTTCGACTCTAACTTTCATGGCTAAAAAGGCCAAAAATGATTATAGCTTCGAGCAAGAATAGCACATGAATTTTTATAGCCGCTTTAGATTTGTACTTGGCATAGTACAAATCTAAAGCGGCTTTCATATTTGCGATTCATTCTGGAATACGTAGTCGCAATTTCATACGCTCACTTTGGTATTCTATAACAAGAGGAATACCTTATATTTCCTCGGCCTGTACCTTGACAATTCAAAATTGGTGGATGGTAGCAAATTTTGCTTTGTCAGCAAGCTTTTGACTAAGCATTAGTTTGTTGCTATCCGCAGTCAATCCTTTCTGTCAATTCAGCATTTCTCCTTCCATCTTATACCACACCTTACACAAGGCGGGGTAAATAAAAGGAGGATGCCAAATGAATACGAACAGAAAAACAAGGGTTGCCTGGGCGACCCTGTTAGGTGTGTCGGCTTTTGCAGGTGCTTGCTACTACTACCAGAAACATCATAAAGCCGCTCCCTCCGTGGAAGAAGACAACCTTCTTTCGGACAAGCTTCCGGAAGAACTCTGCCTTTCAGCAGAAACCCCAGGAGTCTTTTTTGGCACCGTACCGGGATATCCTGAGCAGTATGTAGGAAAACCTCTCCACACAGATGGCCATGTACTCGTTGCCGGTTCATCTGGAAGCGGGAAGACTACCAGCATTGTGTATCCCACTATGGAGACCGCTGCCGGGTTCGGGATTTACCTTGATGTCAAAGGAGACTTAGCGGAGCATTGGCACCAGGTAAACGGCGAAAGCGGCAAAAAGTGTTTTGTCCTCAATCCGTATGATCCAGCGCAAAGCAACTGTTGGTATGACCCTTTTTCGCCAATGAAGGATGATCCGGAGCACTTGGCCGACCACGCCTATCAGTTGGCAAAAATGCTTATCCCATCACCATCTCTTGCCCATGACAAAATATGGTATGAGGCCGCTGCTGCTTATGCTGCTGGCGCCATTATCTACTACTATGACCAAGGGGTTCCATTTGTGGAGACCCTGCGGAAGATAAACGTAGAGTCTGTCGAAGAGATGATAAACCAGGTCATGGATAATAAGGCAGATGCTTTCGCTCGGATTTTTCTTTCCAAGTTCGCTGAAATGGATGAAAAGGCCATAGCTGGAATCGGTATGGAGCTAACCAGTAATCTTGCCCCTTTCTCTACATCTGTGGCTATCTGCAATGCATGTAGCCCAGGTAAAGGGAAGGAGCCTTTGACCTGGAGTCAACTCAATACAGAGCAGGAGCCCTTTGATGTTATCTTGGTCTTCCCCGAAGACAAGTTAACGGCAGAAAGGCCACTGCTCTGTGCCATAATCAATCAATTGATTGAGACTTTGGAGCGACGACCCATGCGTTCTTATGATCACCGCTCTGAGCTTTCTGGGGTTTTGCTTATGCTGGATGAATTTCCACGACTTGGGCGGATTCCAGCCTTAAAGGAGGGTCTAACGACCCTTCGGAGCCGGGGTGTGACTATGGTCTTACTCTTGCAGAGCCTCGCAAGTTTAGATGAAATCTATGGAACCGCTACTGCTCGGGTCATTATCGAGAACTGCACTTATAAAGCGGTTCTCGGCACTACTGATGTGGAAAGCCAACGCTATTTATCAGAGCTTGTTGGCAGCACGGTAATCCACAATGAGAGCGCAAGCCTCCATGTGGATCTGCCTACCCATTCCATAGGAGTCGGGCACAGCTACTCCGATGAGAGGCGTCCAGTAATCTATCCGCACGCTTTCTATAATCTGGCCAACAACATGGTCTTGATTGCCCCTCAGGGGACTTATCGGGTGAAAAAGCACGCTGTTTATCCTGGGAATTGCCTGTTCTCATACAAGAGATACATTCCCATGCGCTTCAAAAAGGAAAGTTCGCTATGACAGCTCAGCAACTTCAGGCTGAACTCAATCGTAGTCTCCTTCGAGCAGAGCAGCAGCGCCATTTGGCCGAAGAGAAGCGTAGAAAGGCCCAGGAAAGGGATAAAAAGGCAACTCATCGATGTTACCTTCTTGTCGGTGGAAAAGTATGTACCACCTTTCCGCATTTGCAGGCTCCCAAATTGCAGGAGGGCGGCATTGAGCTACGACAGCTTGATGCCGTCCTATCCTATCTCAAGTCACACGATGAACTGGTACAGACCATCTTGAAAGAGGTACAATAGCTTTATCATGTGCAGTTATATGTTTATGGAGGAAAACGAAAGTGGCCAACTATCACTTTGAGGCGAAGGTCATCCAACGGAGCAAGGGTATGTCTATCACTGATCGTGTGGCCTATATCACTGCTCAAAAGCTGGTTGATGCCTATACTGGTCGTACTTACGACCGAAGATCTCATAATGGTTCAGTCCCACATTTTGAGATCGCATTGCCCCCTGACGCCCCAAGCGAGTACAGAGATGTGCAATGTTTACTGGACGCTCTAAACGCCAGCGAAAAGCGCAAGGATGCTCAGATGGGTCGATCCTATATCCTCTCTTTGCCCCTGGAGCTTTCGGGTGATCAGCAGCTTGACTTGGCTCGTGAATTTGTGAAGGAGAACTTCACACGAATAGGCCAATGTACCATCTGGGCTCTCCATCGAAATGAGCCCAACAGGCAAGAACGTGGCGATAATCTTTTACCGGTTAAGGAGATCAGGGAAAACCCTCACCTCCATCTTATCGTTCCATTTAGGGCGGTAGACCAGGGCGGTTTTCAGCCGACAAAAGTTGCCAGCCAAGCAACCAACAACCCTCAGTATCTTGTATCTTTGAGGAAAGATTGGGCTGATCGCCAAAACGCTGCCTTCTCTCGGCTTGGCATGAATGTCAGGGTCTCTCATGAGTCTTTGGCAATGCAAGGCATAAAGCGTCAAGCAACCATTCCTATTGGCGCTGCATCACTTGCATTGGAGAGAAAAGGCATTAGAACCCAGCGGGGAGGCCAATATCGTAGTATCCAAAGGCTGAATGAGCGATTACGCTTACCTGAACACGACCGGGCCCACCGCTACGGGCCGAGCCATTAACCCACATGTACGGAGGAATCGTTGAATTGCAGAAGGGATTGACAGTCAAGGTGTACCTGGTAGTTCAACTCTGGTAAGTTGCCCTACCATAACCAGATATTATTAAAAAAGTAGGCCTCGACACCATGTTGTCCGGCCTTCTTTTGAATCTGAAGGAGGAATCATTATGACTGTTATTACACCGCCGACCAAGAAGCACCCCAAGGTGCTTGACGAAGCACAACGAACCTCTGTCCAAAAATCTTCCCCTTCCGCTCCGTATCAGCGTATCAAAGAAGCCTGCCGCTCAACTGGATTATCGGCTTACTTTCTCCGCAAGGGTTGCCGGGACAACTCTGTTCCGCATGTTCGTAGTGGGAACACCTACTATATCAACGTCCCGGCTCTTCTTGAGCTTTTGTATAACAAAAGCCAGTCCGAACAGGAACCTGATTGCGAGGGCATTCGCCTTTGGGCACTGGTGGAGGAACACGATTGATGGCCGGTTGTATCACACGCTATGATCGGAATGGCCGCCGTTTCTATGAGTTCCAAGTCAGACGGGGTGGGGAACTGCCCCGTCTGACAAAGCGTTGGTATCCCCCTGAAAATTGGAGCGAAAAGGCCATTGAGCGGGAACGCTTAAAGCAATTAGCGGAATTTGAACGGCAAGTAATGGCTGGTGAAATTATCAGTCGAGCCGAGAAAAAGGAGCAACGGCAAAAACTGGCCCTCATCCCAACGCTCAAAGAATACGGTGAATCCGTCTTTATGCCGGCCAAGACAATCACGATGTCGGAAAATTCCCGATATTCTTATCAGGGAGCCCTGGACAACTGGATTTATCCGGCTCTGGGGAAAATGAAAATTTCCGATGTAACCCAGCGTGACATTTCAGCTCTTCTGCTGTCTATGCAAAAGAAGAGGAAAGCTCAAGCCACCTGTGTTAAGGTCTATACGGTGCTAAAGGGGATTTTTAAGATGGCCTATATAAGCGATGTCATTTCTCAAAATCCCATGGAAAAAGTAGAGCGCCCAAAGCCCAGGAAAGATGAGATCAAACAAACAGAACCCGAATCATTTACGGTCGATGAGATGCGTAAGATCCTGAGCTGTTTGGCTGGCGAGCCGCTAAAATGGCAAGTTTATCTCCGCCTTATCATCGACACAGGACTACGCCGGGGCGAACTCTGCGCCCTTCGTTGGAAAGATGTGGATTTCGACCAGAATACAATTTCTGTGGCCGGGAATCTATGCTATAACGCCCAAGCCGGCACCTACTTAGATACTCCCAAAAGCAGGCAGCTTCGAACTGTTGACGTCGACCCCGAGATCATGGCAATGCTTAAGACCCTTAAAGCAGAGCAAAAGAATATTTGCCCCTCCATTTGGGTCTTTACCCAAGGAGGCCACGCCGGAGATCCCAAGAAGCCCATGCATCCACAAACCCCCGGACGATATATGAGTAAGTTTGCGGCCAAGTATGGGATCAACCATCTTCACCCGCACAAGCTCCGCCATTCGTTTGCCTCGATTGCGATAACAAATGGCGCCGACATCGCCAGTATCAGTGAAAAGCTGGGACATGCAGATAAAAGCACTACCTTACGACTTTATACCCATGCCAGCCAAGAGAGTATGCGGCGGGCAAGCCAGGTGTTCCGAGATGTGCTGAAAGATGATGGGACAGAAGTATGTGCGCCAAAATAATAGAATGAGGCCGGAAAGGAAAAGCAACCCTTTTCGGCCTCATTTTATTCCCCGTGGCGGTTTTTTGGCGGTTTTTTCGATATCGCAACCAGCTTACTCACTTCGTCAAAGCAGAAAAAGGCCCCTCAAGCCTTGCGGCTCAAGGGGTTTTTCTGGAGCTGCTACCCAGATTTGAACTGGGGACCTCATCCTTACCAAGGATGCGCTCTACCAACTGAGCTATAGCAGCATGTCGGACGCGATTGCGCCCAACGATGGCGACGCGGATGGGACTTGAACCCACGACCTCCGGCGTGACAGGCCGGCGTTCTAACCAACTGAACTACCGCGCCATCTACTCTGTCAGCTTTCAAATACCTTGTCCGCCGACAGAACAGATAGATTATACTCTGTCATCCTCCTTTTGTCAATCCCCTTTTTATGGATTTTTCAAACAGGAATATCTTGTCGTTTTCCGAACAGCAGTTCTTCGATGATCACGGAAACACCGTCCTCATCGCAGGAAGGTGCAATTATGCTGGCCGCCCGCTTCACTTCGTCGCAGGCGTTTTCCATGGCCACGCCCACGCCGCAGGCAGAAATCATGCTCAGGTCATTGATGCCATCCCCGAAAGACATGGTCTGCTCCATGGTGATCCCGGTGTGTCCGGCCAGAGCCCGGATAGCGTCCCCCTTGTTGGCTCCGGCGGCGTTGATCTCCACATTATTGACCACCGAGGAAGACACCTTGGTGCCCGGGAAGCGCGCTTCATAGGTCCGCAGTACCTCGTCCCGGATTGAGAGGTCTTTGGCAAAGAACTGAATCTTCTGGACGTCCTTCCCCTTTCGGCGGAGGAAATCCTTCAGCTCATCCACCGGCTCACGCAGAGTCCGTAGCATCCCGAGATAGTGGGCGTCGGGGGCGTACTCGGCCGCCCGCTCCTGCATGGACCGAGTCATCCAGCCCCAGTTGTCCTGGTAGCAGTCGTATATCACCGGCAGCGTGTCCAGGCTCTCCATAATGGAAATGGCCTGAACCAGGGGCAACTCGGCCCGGTAGATGACCTCCCCGGTCCGGATGTCCTGGACCTGGGCGCCATTGATGGTGATGGCGTAGTGGAGAAAAGGCAGGTCACGGACGGCCTGGGGCATTCCGTCAAAAAAACGGCCCGTTGTAGGGACGATCTCGATACCGGCCTGGGCCGCCCGCTCCAGGGAGCGGAGATTCCGTTCCGTCAGCTCCTTATTGGAATTCAGCAGTGTTCCGTCCAGATCCAGGGCGATCAGTTTGATGTTCCGCATATCCATTGCCACAGCCTTTGGCTGTGCCCTCCTATCCTGTCAGAATGTGTTACCGCTTGTCCGGTGATTTTTTCACCGCACCCACCGCAAAGCGGCACTCATTCCCGCCCAGCAGGTCCAGCAGGTTCTCCACCGCCATGCGGGCCATATTGTCCGACGCTTCCTTGGTGTGAGCACCGGTATGGGGGGTGGCGATTACGTTGGGAAGCCGGAACAGGGGGCTGTCTCCCGGAGGCTCGGTCTCGAAAGCATCCACGCCCAGGCCAGCGATCTTTCCGCTCTCCATGGCCCGGCAAACTGCCTCCTCGTCCAGGAGCCCCCCCCGAGAGCAGTTCAGGAGAATGACTCCGTTTTTCATCCATTGTATCGTCTGTTCGTTCACGATATGTCGCGTGGAATCCAGTAGGGGCAGGTGGAGGCTGATGAAATCGGCCCTGGAGACCGCCTCCTGATAGCTGACGCTTTCGATGCCGTTCTGCTCACAATAGCTCAGGTCGATGTAGGGATCGTAGGCGATCACCTTCATACAAAGGCCCCCGGCGCACCTGGCCACCACCTTCCCGATGGCACCCAGGCCGATGATGGCCAGGGTCTTGCCATAGAGTTCAATGCCGGTGGAGTGCTTCCACCCGCCGTTTTTCGTGCTGGCGTCCAGCTCGGGGATATGCCGGGCCAGGGACATCATCATGGCAAAGCTCAGCTCGCCCACAGCCTCAGCGTTGGCACCGGGGGTCACCGCCACGGGAACGCCCAGGGCATCGGCCGCTTTCACGTCCACCCGGTCATAGCCCACACCGTACCGGGAGATGGCCTTCAGCCCGGGGCAGCTTTTCAGTACCTTTTCCGTCACATAGTCCAGTCCCGCCAGATACCCGTCGCAGCCGGCCAGAAGGTCGATCAGCGTATCCTCCTGCAGGGGCTTTCCCGTCGGGTTGAACACCAGCTCGTCCGCGGCTTTTGCCAGCTCGTTCAGCCTAGGATCCCCCGGCTTCATGGATGTGGGTGTGATCAAAATTTTCATACTTCCCTCTCCCCGCTTTTTTGATAGGCGTCAAGATATCTCTCATATTGCCGTTCGTAATAGGCATACCTCTGACTGTCCGGACGGATCCTGACCGCTTTGTCATAATCGGCCCTGAAATCGCCCATCTTTTCCAGGGCGCCGGCCGTATAGAGGGCAAGGGCCACCGCCCCCATGGCCGAGGCGTCCGGGCAATCCATCACCAGCATCTCCCGCTGGAAAATATCAGCGGCCATCTGGGTCCACACCGCCGAATTGGAGATACCACCCGACAGCAGGATCTCCTCCGGTTCCCGGTTTTCCGCGCTGAGGATCCGGTAACATTGGAGCATATTCATCAGGATACCCACCTGGACAGCCTTGTAGAGGTCGGCCGGCGTATGGCCTCCGTCCACCTCCAGAAACCCGCCCCGGCGTTCGCTGTGCCAACCTGGGCAGCGTTCACTGAACAGGAAGGGTAGAAAGACCGGGAGCTCCCGCTCCTCCTCCGTGCCCTGCTCCAGCTCAGCAAAGGAGACCCGGTCGCCCAGCAGGACCTTTCGGAACCAGTCAATGCAGTTGCAGGCTCCCGAGATGGCCGCGCCGGAGATATAGCCCTCCACCCCCAGGTAGCACCACAGACCCCGGTTTTCCGGCAGGATGGGTCTGTCGGCCACCAGGCGCATGGCGCCGCTGGTCCCCACCGACATGGTCATGACCCCTGGCCGGTGGGCAAAGTTGCCCAGCTGGTTCAGAGCCCCGTCAGCGTGGGCGGGCACCACGGGGATCCCTTCACGGAGACCCAGCAGGGCGGCCCCCTCCCTACTCAATGGGGCCACGTCTCGATAGCCGCACAGTTGGCCCAGCTGGTCCTTCCGGATGCCGAAATAGTTGAGGATGAACTCGTCGTACTCCAGGCTGTCCAGGTTGATGAGGCCGCTGCCACTCTGGGTACACCGGCTCTCCCGAAACTGACCGGTCAGACGATAGAAATGATAGGCCCCCTGAGTCATAAAGCGGTGTTTTTCCATATCCATTCCCCGGTCCCGCAGATAGCTGAGAATATGGCGGGGATAGGTGTTATGGGGCATACAGCCGGTCCGGCGATAGAAGATGTCGGTTAGGGCCCCATCTCTCTGGATCTGGGCCGCATAAGACGCCGTGCCCAGGAAATCCCAGGAGTAGGTGGGGGAGGCCGGCTTCCACTCCCGGTCCACAGCGCACAGGCCGTGCCAAGTCCCGCAGAGGGCAATGGCTGCGATGTCCCGGCCCTGGGCCAGCTTCCGGGCGAGCTCCATGGTCAGACGGAACACCCCTTCCGTGTCGGTCGTCCCGCTCCGGTGGAGCGTTCCGTAGGACTTCCGGGCCGAGGTCACCGCCCTGGTCTCAGCATCATAAAGAAAGGCCTTGGCCGAGCTTGTACTGGATTCGATGGCCAGAACCTGCATGATTATACTCCTTTGACCAGATCCACCGCCTCGGCGGTCAGGCGGGTGATCTCCTTGAAGTTCCCCTCCCGGATCAGGGTGTCCTTGACCATCCAGCTGCCGCCGCAGGCGATCACGCGGGGATCCTTCAGATACTCGCAGATGTTGGCGGCGCTTACACCACCGGTGGGCATGAAGCGGACTTGGGGAAATGGCCCGGCCAGGGCTTTGATGGTCGGAAGCCCGCCGTACTGGGCTGCCGGGAAAAACTTAAGGATCGTCATGCCGTAGGAGATCGCCTTCATGATCTCACCGGGAGTGCAGACCCCCGGCAGAAGCGGGACCTTATGCTCCGCCGCCCATTGGGCCAGCTCGTCGCTGATACCGGGGGACACCAGGAAGCCGGCGCCCGCACGGACTGCCTGTTCCGCTTGATTTGTGCTGATCACGGTTCCTGCTCCCACCAGCATATTGGGAAATTCCCGGGACATTTGGCGGATAGACTCCTCAGCCGCCTCAGTGCGGAAGGTGACCTCAGCCACGGGAAGTCCGCCCTCAATCAGAGCCCGTCCCAAGGGAAGGGCATCCTCCACCCGGTCCAGCTTCACCACCGGAACCAGCCTGGCCGCCTCCAGATGAGCCATCAGTTCATTGTAATCCATATTTTTCTCCCTCCTGTTGATGGACGCTCAGAAATGCGATTCCAAACGGGACCGCATTTCTGAATTTTTATGCGTTATAGGTAGACGCTGCCGTATCGCCGCCGTGGCCGGTCCAGTTGGTGTGGAAGAACTGGCCCCGGGGCATATCCAGACGCTCGTAGGTATGGGCGCCGAAATAGTCCCGCTGGGCCTGGAGCAGATTGGCGGGCAGACGTTCGGTGGTATAGCCGTCAAAGTAAGACAAGGCGGCGGTCATAGCCGGGGCAGGCACGCCGTACTCCAGAGCAGTGGCAGCTACCTTCCGCCAAGCGGGAAGCAGCCGCTCGATGGTCCCCTTGAAGTAGTCGTCCATCAGCAGGTTACTCAGCTGGGGATCTTTGTCATATGCCTCCTTGATCTTACCCAGGAACACGCTGCGGATAATGCACCCACCCCGCCACATCAGGGCAATCCCGCCGTAGTTCAGATTCCAGCCGTAGTGCTGGGCAGCGGTACGCATCAAAGTGTAGCCCTGGGCATAGGAAATGATTTTAGCGGCATACAGCGCCTGACGGATAGCCTCAATAAAAGTCTCTTTGTCTCCGGTATAGATCGGGATCTGGCGGGCGTAGGCCCTGCTGGCCTCCACCCGGTCCTCCTTCATGGCCGAAAGGCAGCGGGCAAACACCGCCTCGCCGATCAAAGTCAGGGGGACACCCTCTTCCAGAGCGGCGATCCCGGTCCATTTACCGGTACCCTTCTGGCCGGCCGTATCCAGGATCTTCTCCACGATGGGTTCCCCGTCGGTGTCCTTATAGGCCAGAATATCCCGGGTGATCTCGATCAGGTAGGAGTCCAGTTCGGTCTCATTCCACTGTTTGAATACCTCGTGCATTTCATCGTCCGACATCTTGAGCAGGGTCTTCATCAACTGATACGCCTCGCAGATCAGCTGCATGTCGCCGTACTCGATGCCGTTGTGGACCATTTTGACGAAATGACCCGCGCCGTTCTCGCCCACCCAGTCGCAGCAGGGGGAGCCGTCCTCCACCTTGGCGCAGACAGCCTGCAGGATGGGCTTCACGTGCTCCCAGGCAGCGGGACTGCCACCCGGCATCAGGCTGGGGCCCTTCAGGGCGCCCTCCTCGCCGCCGGACACGCCGGTGCCGATATACAGAAGCCCCTTGGACTCCACATATTCGGTACGGCGGATGGTATCCGGGAAGTGGGAGTTACCGCCATCGATGATGATGTCACCGGGCTCCAGAATCCCCAACAACTGCTCGATCATGGCATCCACCGACGTGCCGGCCTTGATCATCATAAAGACTTTACGGGGTTTTTCCAGGTTCTCGGCCAGCTCAGTCAGAGAATGACAGCCGATTATGTTCTTGCCGGCAGCCCGGCCCTGTACGAAGGCGTCCACCTTCTCCGTGGTCCGGTTATAAACAGCCACGGTAAAGCCTTTCGACTCCATATTCATGACCAGGTTTTCACCCATGACTGCCAAACCGATCAGGCCAATATCCGCTTTTTTCATGTTCCTCTCTCCTTTCTTATCGCTGCACCCGGGCATTGCCGGCGTGGATGGCCCAGACCTGCTTTTCATCGGCAGGCTCAGCGTAATCGTTCAGGCTGGCCGCGGCCATGGCCCCGGTGGCCCAGCCGAACTGGAGCCACTTCTCCGGATCCCAGCCCTTGATGATACCACACAGAAGACCGCCGGTAAACCCATCGCCGCCGCCTACCCGGTCCAGAATGTCGATGGCACGGGGCTCCTCCACGAACCACTGGTCCCCGGCGAGCATGATGGCGCCCCACATGTTCAGGTTGGCCGACACCACCTCCCGGAGGGTGGTGGCGAAGACCTGGGCGTTGGGGTATTTCTCTTTGACCTGGAGGATCATTCCCTTAAAGCGGTCGATTTTGGCCGAGAGGTCCTTTCCGCCGGCCTCAGGGCCGCTGAAGCCCAGGCACAGCTGGAAGTCCTCCTCGTTGCCTACCAGGATGTCCGCCCCTGAAGCGATCTCGTGGAAGGCGGCACGTAGCTCCTGCTCCCGGCCCTCCCAGAAGGTGGCCCGGTAGTTCAGGTCAAAGGAGACCTTGGTGCCGTACTGGTGGGCCGCACGGGCCAGCGCCAGGCAGCACTGGGTGGTCTCCTGGCTCATGGCCGCGATCAGGCCGGAGATGTGGAGGATCTGGATCCCTTCCTCCCCAAAGATACGCTCTATATCAAAATCTTTCGCCGACAGGGTCCGGCCGATCTCTCCCGCCCGGTCGTTCCACACCCGGGCCGCCCGGAGGCCAAAGCCGGAATCCGCCACGTTGAACTGATGCCGGTAGCCCCAGGGGCCGCCTTGAGGGACCTCTTTCCCCTCAAAGGCAATGTTTCTGGCTCGGAGCTGCGATTTGATAAAGGCGGCGATAGGACTGTCCTTCACAAACTTGGTCAGGGCAAGGCACTCCATCCCCAGGCTGCCGGGGACACTGATCACGTTGCTCTCGGCGCTGGTGGCCTGCATGTAAAACATGTTGCTGTTCTGGACCATCATCCGGTTCACCGGGGTGATCCGCACCCCCATGCTGGTTGGACATGCCACGGCGTACCTGCAATTTTTCCTGAGTTCCATAAACATCCTCCTTCTCCAAAAGTTTTGGGCTTCCGATATGATCAACTGATTATCAGGAGGTCACTTTCTCCAGTCCAGGTCATTCTCCTCCGGCTTCAGCGGGAATTGGATCAGCTTCTTATCCCGCTGAGAACGGTAAATAGCCGTAAAGAGCTCCACCGTCCGGCGGCCGTCCTCCAAGGTGACCAAGGGCTGGCGATGATTTTGGACCGCGTCCAAAAAGTCCGCCAGCTGTTCCTTGTGAAAATAGATGGCGGAGTCCACCGAGCGGAAGAAGTCGCTGTCCTCTTTCACAAACTGATCCAGCAGGCTCTCCTCGCCGGGGACCGTCCAGAGGTCGTTGACCGGCGGCTCGGTGATCCCTGTCATGCCGGCGATAAACATGGCCCCGCCGTCGGTTTGAACGCCTACCGAGGCGCCGTTGGCGCCGTGGACCCGGACATTTCCGAAGAGGGCCGGATCCTGGGAGTTGCTCACCGAGATCACACCCAGGGCTCCGCTCTTGAACCGGATCACCGCCACGGCCGTGTCGTCTACCTCCAGCTCCGGGTGGTTCAGAGTGTCCCACATGCCGTACAGGGAGTCGATCTCCCCCATGTACCACAGGAGGAGGTCCATCTGGTGGACCGATTGGTTCACCAGTACACCGCCGCCCTCCCCCTTCCAGGTGCCCCGCCAGGGGTCGCTGTGATAGTAGGCCATATCCCGCCAACCCAGCATGTTCAGGCTGCCCAGGATGGGCTTCCCGATCTTTCCGTCCACAATGGCCTGATGGACCCGCTGGGCCGGACGGTAAAACCGCCGCTGGCAGACCATGGAGGCGGTAACCTTGTTTTTCCTCACCGCCTCGATGATGGCGTCACAATCAGCCAGAGTGGATGCCAGGGGCTTCTCAATGGCCACGTGGAGGCCCAGGTTCGCCGCCTCCACCGCCATGGCCATATGGGCCGGGTGAGGGGTGCAGATGCTCACCGCCTCCACCCCGGTCTCCTCCACCATCCGCTTGACCGAATCGTACGCTTTGACACCGTATTTCCCGGCACATTTTTCCGCCCTGGCAATGTTGTGGTTGCAAACCGCTACAAACTCGCTGGTCTCCAGCTCCTGATAACACCGGGCGTGGTAATCGCCCACCTTTCCGCACCCGATCACACCGGTCTTAATCTTTTTCATATTCCCTGTCCTCTTTTCTGGAGCGATATAGTCCCTGATACGCCTCCGGGCGGCGCTCCCGAATGGGAGTGTTTCCATTGTGGGCCAGATACCGCGCCCGGATCGTCCCGCCGGCAACATCCAGCTCTGCATAACAGATCCCCTCAGCGAACCCGGTGCAGGCCAGCTTGGCGCCAAAAGGCGAATAGATGGCGCTCTGACCGCAGTACCATGCCTCCTTGGTCTGAAACACCTGATTCGACGAAATGTAAAAGACCATGTTCTCCGTGGCCCGGACCTGATCGTACAGGTCGTTGAGCAGGCGGGCCTCGTCGGTTTCCAGATCCATCCGCTCCGGGTGTCGGATCCCCCAGGCTGTCGGGCATACCAGAATCTGGGCTCCGTCCAGAACCATACTGCGGGCAGCCTCCGGGAAGGATTTGTCGTAGCAGATCATCAGCCCGATTCGTCCCAGTCCGGTTTCAAATACCGGGAAAGCCTTCCCCGCCGTGTAGATATGAAGCTCATCCATGGGCAGGTGTACTTTACGGTACTTACCTATGTATCCATCCGGCCCCGCCAGGACCGCAGTATTATACAGAAGGTCCGGCTCCCGTTCGTCCTGCTCGGTCATACCAAACACCACATAGACGCCCAGCTTTCCTGCCCGGTCTATGATCTTCCGAACCCCGTCCCCTCCAGGAACGGCCTCGGCGTTGGCGTACTGGTATTCAAACTGTGCATTATCCAGGCTGCGGGTATGAAACAGGTATCCGGACAGGATCTGCTCCGGAAATACCACTAATTTGGCGCCATTCTGCGCCGCCTCGTCCAGATATTGAAGTATCCTGCGCAAATTGGCCGCCTTGTCCATCTCCGCGTGCATGCAAACACTGGCCGCTCGAAACATTTCTCCACCCGCTTTCTCAGGGGATCAGAACGATCTTGTCCAATCCGTCCTCCCGGTTATAGACCTTGTGCATCCATTTGTCCCCTTCCTCCAGGGGGAAGCTGCCGCTGATCATGGCGTCTACGTCCACCTTTCCCGCCGCGATCAATTCCAGGCACTTGTCGTACTCACCGGCTGATGCGCAGCTTCCAAAGAAGCTCAGCTGGTGGGTGACCACATACTGAAGGGGGAATTTCATCTCCTTGGCGATGTTGCCGATCAGGACCACGCTGCCGTTCAGCTTGGCCAGCCGGGTACACATCAGCACCGTGCTTTCCAGGCCGGTGGCGTCATAGGCCGCATCCACACCTTTTCCCCCAGTCAACGCCAGGACCTGCTCGTCCGCGTCGGGAGCGGTGGAATCCACTGTGGCGTCCGCACCGTTCTTCCGGGCCATGTCCAGCCGCTTTGGGGCAATGTCCACGGCGATCACCTGCTTGACGCCCAGACTCTTCAGGATCTGCACCACAAACAGTCCGATGGTGCCCACACCGACCACCATTGCGCTTCCCCCCACCGGAACCTCACACCGGGTGACCCCATGGTAGGCAACGCTCATAGGCTCCACCATGGAGGCCTGCTGATATGTCACATTGCCGGGCAGCCGGTACAGCACATACTCGGGCACCACCACGAATTCGGCCATGGCGCCATGGTGCCGGTAATCGTCACAGGATACCCCGATCACCTCCCGGTGGTCGCAAAGGTTGATCACGCCAGCCCTGCACATGTCACATGTATTACAATAAATTGTGGAATCAAAGGTGACCCGATCGCCCGCTTTGTAGCCCTTCACTCCTTCGCCCACACTCTCGATGACACCGGCAGCCTCATGGCCCATAATAATGGGGGGCTGCCGGCGACCGGTGCTGCCGTCCATCCCCTTCACGTCACTGCCACAAACCGAGCAGGCCATGACCCGGACCCGGACCTCGCCGGGACCAGGGAGCGGGGTCTCCACGTCCTTATATACGAAATGGTTGTACTCTTCCAGAACCAACGCTTTCATACCGTTTCCCCCTTCAGTTTCTGATATTCCGCCACACGGGCATAGTTGTACTCGTCATGAGCCTTCATCAGACGGATGGCATCCTCCGGCGTCCGGTCCCGAATGCACTCATAGAGCCGGGTGTGGAAATTGCCCGAGATCCCCTGGGTTCCCTTATGCCGGTTCAGGTAGCTCAGCACCCGGAACACCTCGACCCGTACAGCGGTATATGCCTTGATGATCATTGGGTTGTGGGTCGCCAGATAGACGGAATAATGGAAGGCTTCATCCTCCTGAGAATACACATCCGTGGGGGGATCCCGGAGCATGGCGCTCAAGTGGGATCGAATGAGCACCAGATCCTCCTCGGTGCGCCGCTCTGCCGCCTGCACCACCGCGCTGTATTCCAGCGCGGCCCGGAACTGCTGAAACTCCTGAAACTCCCGCTCCGTGATGTCCTCCCCACCCTCCCCGGCTTCATTCTCATAGTTCAGCGGGTTGGCACAAAAGGAACCCATACCCTGATGGGTGATGATTTTATGCTCTGCCCGCAGGCGCTGCAAGGCCTCCCGCACCACCGGCCGGCTTACGTTCATTTCCCGGGCAAGGGTCATTTCTGACGGAAGCTTGTTCCCCTCGGAAATAACCTTGTCCAGGATCATTTGATTCAGCTGATCGTAGACCTGATTGACATAGTTGACCTTGATGATCTTCTCCATACGCCAACGGTCCTTTCTCTATGAATTACAGATACCGTGTGTCCGTCTTTCCCTTCGCCGGGAGCCACTGGAAGATGCGCTTGATCTCATCGTCCCAAAAATTCCAGTCATGGATACCAGGCTGTTCATGGTAAGTAAACTTCATGCCGATCTCCTTCAGGTAATCCCGAAGCTCACAATTCCCCTCATACAGGAAATCCTCGGTGCCGCAACACATGTACAGCTCGGGCACCTGCTTAGCCGTCTCCAGCACGTGTTTGGCCAGCCACTTGGGGTCGTCGATGGTCCCCTCGATGGCTTCGTCAGGGTCGAAGGCCCAGGCCCAGGGACTGCCCTTTTCCCGCTGCCGAATCCCGCTGTTTCCAAAGCCGCCGGACAGACAGGCCACATACCCGTACAGGTCCGGCCGGCTCATGCCCAGCATAAAGGCGCCGCTGCCGCCCATGGACAAGCCTGCGATGTAGGTGTCCTCCCGCTTGGTGGAGGCCGGGAGCATCCAGGAGATCAGCTGGGGAAGCTCCTCGGTCACATAGGTATAGTAATTCTTGGCCGCCGGCGTATTCCGGTAGCAGCTGTTCTCACAGTTGGGCATCACAACGATGACATTGTACTTTCTGGCGTAATCCTCGATCCGGGAAAACCGGGTCCAGTCACTCTCATCGCCGAAGGTCCCGTGGAGCAGATACAGCACCGGGAAGGGCCCTGTTCTGGCGCACTCCTCAAAGGTCTCCTGATGCCCGGACAGGGTGGACTCCGGCGTAGGGATCAGAATGTTGATATTGGTTTTTGTCTGAAGGGCTGGGGAAAAGAACTTGAGGGTCATAGTTGCCATGGTCGTGTAACCTCCCTTATGCTTTGTATTCCGTTTTTCCGTCGATGACTGTCTCCAAAACCTGAATGGCAGGGATCTCATCCTCTGGGACCGTCATGGGATCCCGGTCCAGAATCACCAGGTCGGCGTATTTTCCGCTCTCCAGAGAGCCCCTCACGTCCTCCGCAAACTGGGCGTAGGCCGCCCAGATGGTGTAGGACCGTACCGCCTCCTCCCGGGTAATGGCGTTCTCGGGGAAAAAGCCTCCCTCGGGTTCCATCAGGTCATTCTTTCGGGTCACCGCCGCATGGATCCCCGACATCACGTTGGGGGTGGCCACCGGGCCGTCCGAACCTCCCGCCACAATACCTACCCGTCGGAGAATCTCCCCCATGGCATAGGCGTGCCGGGCCCGCTCCGGTCCCAAACGGCGCAGGGCCATCCGGGAGCTGTTGGGAGCGTGCATAGCCTGCATGCTGGGGACCAGCCCCAGGGCCTTGGCCCGCTCCGGACTGTTTCCCCGAATCAGTTGAAAATGTTCGATCCGATTTCTCTTGCCTTTGATGGGGGATATCTTGTTCAGCCGCTCCAGCGCCTCCAGATATTGATCAATGTCCCTATCTCCAATGGCGTGGCACATGATCTGCATACCCTGCCTGTCGGCCTCCAGAAATGCCTCATCCAGTTCCTCATCCGTATAGTTGGGGTGACCAAAATTCCCCGGATTATCCAGAAACTCCTCATAGTGGGTGGCACTCATGGCGCCCACCGTGCCGCCGATCAGCATTTTGATGGTCCGCACGGTAAAATGGTCGTTATACTCTCCGATCCGGGGACAGGTCAGGAAATATTCATGGGTGGCCGGGTCAACTGTCCGGCCCACCGCGTCCCGCAGGGCGCCGTAATAGCGCAGCTTGAATTTCCCTTCCCTGATTAGGGCCTCCATGTTCTCCACGTCATCCCGGTACTGGATAGCTTCCGTAAATCCAACGACCCCGTAAGAGAGCAGGAGCTCCTGGGCGGTCAGCACATCCTTCAGATACTCTTCTCTGCTGTCCGGGATGCAGTCCTCCACCCTTTGGGCGAGATGATAACTGAAACAGCCGGAGGGGGTTCCGTCCGCATTGACCAGGACCGCCTGCCGGTCCGATTCCTCCGTCTTGGAGATCCCGGCCACCTTCAGCGCCAGGCTGTTGGCCCAAAATACGCCGCCGGCCGCCCGGCGCAAATACACCGGGTTGTCAGGGGCAGCCTCGTCCAGCTCCTCGGTGGAGGGATAGCGGGGGTCGGACCACCAGTCATTGTCCCAGCCGGTCCCACTGACCAGCCACTGACCGGGCTCCATGGTTTTGACCGCTTTCTTTACGTCGGCCAGGATCTGCTCCTTGCTCTTGTCCTTGGTGGACAGACGGGAGGCGTTCCTACCAAACATACGAAGGTGGATATGGCTGTCAATAAAGCCGGGCATCACGGTTTTTCCGCCTAGGTCCACGACCTGGGCGTCCTTCCCGATCCATTCCTTCAGTCCATCTTCGCCGCCGACGTACAGGATCTTACCGCCGCCGACCGCCATGCAGGAGACAACATGGAACTCGGGATCCACCGTATAGATCCTTCCGTTCCGGTAAACCTTGTCCGCCTTTTCCATAAAACGTTCCTCCCGTGATCTGCGCTTTTTGCGGCCTTCGCCGCTTCAATCCTTTTTGAGCGGCCTGCCAGCCCTCGCAAAGAGGTCTGTCAGTCCTTCTTTGTGAAGTTGCCCAGATAGGCTTTGGCGATCCGCTCGTCGTTCTCCAGCTCTTTGGCGTTGCCCTCGAAGCGGATCTCACCCTGCTCGATGATATAGGCATAATCGGAGCTTTCCAGCGCCCGCTTGGCGTTTTGCTCGATGAGCAGGATGGAAATTCCCTGCTCATTGATCTCCCGGATCTTCTTGAACACCTCTTCGATGACCAGAGGCGCAAGGCCCATGGAGGGTTCATCCAACATCAGCAGCTTGGGTCTCGCCATCAGGCCGCGGCCAATAGCCAGCATCTGCTGCTCGCCGCCCGAAAGGCTCCAAGCCTGCTGGTCCTTTCTCTCCTCCAGGCGGGGGAAGAGGGCAAAGACCTTCTCGATCTCCTCCTCAAAACTGGCGTGACCGAAAAATCCGTGCCAGCTGATGGTGCCCACCTCCAGGTTTTCCCGCACGGTCAGGCCGGGGAAAACCAGACGGCCCTCGGGCACATGGATCACACCGGTCTTATTGACCTGCTTGGAGCTGGCCTTGGAAAGGTCTTCGCCGTTGAACTTGATGGTTCCGGTATGCTTGACCATGCCGCTGATGGATTTTAGGGTCGTGGTCTTGCCGGCACCGTTGGCTCCTATCAGGCAGACGATCTTCCCGTCTGGGACGGTCAGATTGATCCCTTTCAGGGCCTCGATGGCGCCATAGTATGCATGTAGATTTTCTATCTGAAGCATTTTCGTTACCTCCCCAGATAGGCCTCGATCACCGCGTCGTCAGACTGGACCTCCTCACAGGTCCCGTGCGCGATCATCTTGCCAAAGTTCAGCACCACGATATGGTCGCAGACATTCATGATCATGTCCATTTTATGCTCGATCAAAACGATGCCCACACCGTTCTTGGCTGCATAGCGCATCAACGCCACGCTCTTTTCCAGCTCCTTGGCGTTCAGGCCGGCCGCCGGTTCATCCACCAGCAGCACCTTGGGATGGGAAAGAAGGGCACGGACGATCTCCAGCCGTTTCAGCTGGCCATAGGACAGAGAGGAGATGTCTGCCTTCCAATCCACTGTCAGATCCGCGATCTCCAGGTACTGGTCCACCTCATCCAGGAAGTCGTTCTTCTTAACGCCAAGGAAGGACTTCATAAATCCGATCTGGTCGGCCAGGTCGGTGCCCAGCTTCATATTCTCGGCCACGGTGGACCGGGAAAGGAAGCGGGGAGTCTGGAAGGTCCGGCCCAGCCCCATACGGGCTCGCTCGTAGGACTTTTTGTCGGTCACATCCACGCCGTCCAGAATGACTTTTCCGGTATCGCAGGTGTACAAGCCGCTGATCAGATTCAGCGTCGTTGTCTTACCCGCACCGTTGGGGCCGATCAGGCCCATAATCTCTCCGGGCCCCAGCGAGAAAGAAACATCCTGCACCGCTTTCAGGCCGCCAAAAGAGATACCAATATCTTCAACCTGTAAACATGCTGCCATCTCAGCTTCCCTCCTTTGCCGCGGGGGTCATTTTCTTTTTGTTCATCGCCTTCAGCCGGGCAAAGCCGTCCTTGATCAGTCCGGCCAGACCCATGGGCATAAAGATCATCAGCAGGATGATCAAAATACCGTAGATCATGTTCAGATAGCTGCCGGCGGAGCGGGCGATCTCGGGCAGGTAGTTCACCAGGATCGAGCCGAAAAGGGCGCCTACCGGGCTCATCACGCCGCCCAGCATCAGCATGATAACAAAGTTCTGCTGGGTGCTGAAGGCAAAGAGGGAAGCGCTGATAGCGCCGTTATGTACTGCGTACAGGGCACCGCCGACACCGGACAAGGCACCCGAGATCACAAAGGCGATGAGCTTGGTGCGATACACATTGACCCCCAGGCTGTAGGCCGCCGTCTCGTCATCCCGGGCCGCCATCAGGCTTCTGCCGAAGGCGGTATTCTTGATCCGGTGGAGCAGAAGGATCAGGAGATAACAGAGAATGGCCAGCAGCACGAACCAACTCTTGAAGGAGCTGAAAGTCTTGCCGAACAGGGTCAGTTTGCTGATGCCGGAAGTGCCGTTGGGGCCGCCCGTAAATTCCGAGAAGTTCTGGAAAACCGAGGTGCCGATGTAGACCAGGGCCATGGTGCCAAACATGAAGGCCCGGCCGTCCAGCTTCAGCAGCAGGGAGCCCACCAGCAGGCAGAGGAGCATGGCGCTCACCACACCGGCCAGCATGGCAGGAAGAATGGGCCAGCCCAGCTTGGTGTTGGTATAGCCGCATACAAAGGCGCTCAGGCCCATGACCGCGATGGAGCACATAGACATGCTTCCGCCCAGACCCAGCATCAGATACATACCAGCCACGCTGAAGTAGTAGATCATGGCCACATTGATCAGATTCACGCTGGAGTTTTTCAGATTCTGAATGAACAATCCGTCCAACAGCAGGATCGCCGCAAGGACCACCGCGCTGATGATCAGCATACGGAGGATCTGGGCCCGTTTCGTATCATTTTTCATGCTTGCCCCTCCTCACGCTTTATCTTTCTTGCCCTTGCTGCCGAACAGTCCCTGGGGACGGACGGCGAGGACCAGAAGCAGTGCGCCGAACACAATTACGTCCTTATAGGTCGTGGTAACGTAGGTGCTGTATGACTCAATCAGTCCCACGATCACGCCGCCGGCGATGGCCCCGGGCAAAGAGCCGAAGCCGCCGATGACCAGCGCCGCAAAAGCCCGGGCTTGAAAGATGCTCAGGGAGTTGCTGACCCGGTACACCGGTGCCAGCAGCCAGCCTGCCGCGCCCACCATCAGCACCACGATACAGAAGGTCAGCATGGTGGTCAGGTTTGTGGGGATGCCCAACAGATCGGCCGCGTACTTGTTCTGGGCGGCCGCCGTCATAATCCGGCCGCAATATGCCTTGTCGAACAGGAGCCACAGCCCGATCATCATCAGGGCGGTGATGCCAAAGATAAAGAAATACTGGTAGGGGATAATGAAGGACCCCAACTGGAGGGATCCGGGGATGATGGGATCCACGCTCTTGGTCTCGGTGGTGATAAAGTGGAGACAGCACTCTGAGATCACCGTACCTGCGCCGATGGTGCAGATCAGCATGGCCTGGGGCCACTTGGTCCGCTTAAAGGGGAAGAAGCATACCGAGCAGAAAATAATTCCCACCACGATCAGCACCAGGACGGCCAGAATAATGGACAGCCCCATATTCAGCTGGAGTTTGCCCATAAACAGATAGGCCAGGAAAGCGCCCAGCGCCATCAGGTTGCCCTGGGCGAAGTTCATAACGCCGGCGGCGCGCAGAAGCAGGATCAAGCCCATGGCCACCATGGCGTAGGCCAATCCCACACAGATGCCGGTCATTGTTTGCTGCAAAAAGAGGATCATAGGGTTTCCTCCCTCTCATAAAAATAGGGCGGCGCTGTTTTCCGCCGCCCCGAATTTACATGTTGGCCGCACCCGCCCCACAGGACGGGTGCGGCCGGTTTTATCAATGTTGGACCTTCAGGGGCTCGGTGACCTTGATGGAAGCGCCAACAGGATTGGTGGTGTCTTCCACGATGGTGGCCAGGTAAATGTAGTCGGCGTAGGAGCCGTCCTCGTGATAGGTGTAAGAGGTCATGATGCCCTCGTACCCGCTGATCTGGGACAGGCCCTTGTAGACCGAGTCCTTATCGTTGGCGCCGGCCTTCTTGGCGGCCTCCAAGATCAGGTTGCAGTCATCATAGAAGGAAGCGTCAGTCCAGGAAACAGTCTCAAAGGTAAACAGATCGCTGCTGAACACCTTGTTCTCAAATTCGGTGATCTGGGAGCGGACCTCGGGAGTGGGATACTCAGAGAAGCCCAGCAGGCCAATGCAGTTCTCAGCGCCGGCGTTCTCAACAAAAGAGGTGGAAAACAGGTTGGAGTTGGATACGATGGGATACTGATAGTTGTACTGCTTCAGCAGGGCAACGATGGACTGACCATCGGTGTTGGCGGTGGCGTGGAGCAGGATACCGTCAGAACCGGCGGTGTTCATGGCCTTCTGGACAATGGGGGTATAGTCGGTGGTGGAAGTGTTGTCAAACTCCACGGTGTCAGCCATGGACAGGCCCTTGCTCTCCAGGTACTCCTTCATGAACTTGCTGTCGTTCTTGCCGTTGGAGGTGTTGTAGACCACAGCCACAGGATTCTTGCACCCGTTGTCGATGGCCACCTGCGCCATAACGTTGGAGAAAGCGGTATCCACGCAGCGGTTGGTGAAATAGTAGTCGCTCTTCTCGCGCATCTCGAAGTTGGTGGCAATGTTGAAGACGGGGATCTTAGCCTCGTTGACGTAGTCCACACAGGCCAGAGCATACTGGCTGAAGAAGGTACCGATAATGGCCGAGACATCCTCAACCTCCAGGGCCTTCAACATGGCGTTGATGTAGCTCTGCTGGTCGTTGCCGCCATCGATGACGACCATCTCCACCTGCTTGCCGTTGATGCCGCCGGCGTCGTTGACTTCCTTCTCGAACACCTTGGCCAGCTGCTCCATACGGGCGCCGCTATCGGTAGAAAGGCTGGTGCCGCAATAGACGATCTTCAGGTTCTGACCGTCTCCGCCGGTCTCACCCTGAGGATCCTTGGGGCCACAGGCACTCAGGCTGATCGCCATAACCAGCGCCAGGGTCATTGCAAGTACTTTTTTCATTTTTTGCTCTTCCCTTCTTGTTATTTTATTTGCTCACGGTGTGATCCACCGAAAAAGCCCACCCAAAAGGTTGTCGGTTGTCTGACATGTTATAGGGAAATTTTGAATCCGGAAGGCAGATCCCCGCACACACCTGCGGACCAGCCTCATCCGGATCAGGCTCTTCTGTATATAACATCCAGCAAATTTTTGTTTTGCCTTTGGCAAAACAAAAAGAGCCATGGCTCTTTTCAGCCGCTTGGTCACCTAAAAACTGCCGAACACATCGGCAACATTGGATTCTTTTTTGTTCAACATTTACAAAATTTATTATATGGACCGGTCTCTCATTTGTCAAGTATTGTTTTTTTGTTCACAATTCGGCTGTTTCACTTCCGTTTTTTGTTCATTTTTCCTATACCGCCGCCGTTTTACTTTAGAAATCTTCCGGTTTCTCTCCTTTCTTTGTCAAACCAAACAATTTTCACCTCACTTTTTCTTATTTCTTGTTTTCTTCTTCCATAAATGATATAATAACCGTAGCGTAATTCCCTATCAACAAAAACAGGGCCGCTTTCAAAGCAGCCCGGATGGGATGTTCACATGGATATTTTTCGGGAAGCTGTTTGCGAAACCGGATTGAGTGAAGAGGAGATCCTTCTCGCTGCCCGGGAAAGTCTGCGTGGCCGGACCCTGTCCCGGGTCCTTCTTCTGCCGCCGGATTTTACCCGTTATCATTCCAACGCAGGGCTCATCACCCGGCTCTATTACCGCGAGCTTACCTCCGCCGGCGTCCGGGTGGATGTCATGCCGGCTTTGGGGACCCATGTCCCCGTCAGCCGGGAGCAGTACAAGCTCATGTACGCCGGCATCCCCTACGAGGAGATGCTGGTCCACAACTGGCGCACCGATGTGGTCCGCTTGGGCGGGATCCCGGGCAGCTATATCTCCGAGCTGACTGATGGACTCTGGCAGGAGAGCGTAGAGGTGGAGGTCAACCGCCGTCTGACGGATCCTTCCTACGACCTGATCATCTCCATCGGCCAGGTGGTCCCCCACGAGGTGATCGGCATGTCCAACCATGCGAAGAACATTTTTGTGGGCGTGGGCGGCGCCGACATGATCAACAAAAGCCATATGATCGGCGCGGTTTACGGCATGGAGCGGATGATGGGCCGCGACCACACCCCGGTCCGTAAAATGTTTGACTACGCCCTGGAGACCTATCTCTCCCACCGGCCGATCCTGTTCGCCCTGACCGTCACCACCGCGCCGGGCGGGAGCATCCGCACCCACGGCCTGTATATCGGAGAAGGGCGGAACTGTCTGACCGCCGCGGTGAAGCTGGCCCAGGAGAAAAACATTGACTTTGTGCCCCACGGTCTCAAAAAGTGCGTGGTCTACCTGGATCCGTCGGAATTTCAGAGCACCTGGCTGGGCAACAAGGCCATTTACCGCACCCGGATGGCTATGGCCGACGGCGGCGAACTGATCATCCTGGCTCCCGGCGTGGACCGCTTCGGTGAGGATCCCGAGGCCGACCGTTTGATCCGCAAATACGGCTACCGGGGACGTTTGGCCGTACTGGAGGCCTTCCGCAAATCCGAAAACCAGGACCTTCGGGACAATATGGGCGCCGCCGCTCATCTGATCCACGGCTCTCCTGACGACCGCTTTTCGGTCACCTACGCCGTAAAGAATATCAGCCAGGATGAGATCTCCTCGGTCTGCTTCATCCCTGCCTCCTACGAGGACTGTGCCCGGAAATACGATCCCGCCAAATTGACTTACGGCTGCAATTTGGTGGACGGCGAGGAAATCTTCTTCATTCCCAACCCCGCGCTGGGCCTGTGGATCGACCGGGAACGCTTTCATCAATAATGAGATTTCCTCGTCACAAACGGCAGACGAATACAGGCATCTTCCCTGACCGAAGCACAGGGAGGATGCCTGTATTCGTCTGCCCCCTTCAAAAGCCTGTTCCTTCCTTTCTCATCGCTGCATTCACCCAAATTGGCAAAACTTACAAAAAGGGGGTTGATACATCGGCCATTTGTGTACTATAATGACTATACTTAAGCGGTTAAGTTGCGTGGCCGCTGAAGGACAAGGATACAGGAACCATCTATTTCTCTGAGGAGGGAACACAATGAAAAAGAACCTGAAACGAACGCTGCTGGCCTGCCTGCTGGTATTGACCACTCTGCTGGTCGCCGGCTGCAACACGAAGCCTGAGGAGACCCCCGCTTCCAACTGGAAGGTCACCTTCTACGAGAGTGACGGTGTCACGGTACTGGCCGAAGTCCAAGTGGAGGACGGCAAGACCGTTGAAATGCCCGAGCTGTCCAAGGAGGGTTACATCATCGAAGGCTACTACGCCACCCCCGCGCTGATGGTGGAGTTTGATCCCACCCAGGCCATCGGGAAGGACACCGCCGTCTTTGTGGCCTGGCAATCCAGTGTGGAAGACAACCGTCCCTGGATGTTAGCCGGCTCGTTGGCGGGGTATCCCGACAACGCCTGGGGCAAGGCCTGGCCCCAGGACGAATATCTTTTGAAAAAATCGGACAATGAGTTCAACACCTTCTCCATCGAGGTAAACCTCTACGCCGGCGATGCTTTCAAGATCGCCGTCATCGGCGAGGGCTATGTCTGGGACAACGACAGCAGCATTGACGCGTCCCACCTGGCGAACAAAACAGAAAACGCCGTCATGCGCAGCGGCGAGAACGCCTTCGACTCGGGCGCCAACATCGAGGTGAAAGAGGACGGTAAATACCGCCTCATCCTCAAGACCGACGCTGAGACCCTGTCCCTGTGCTCCCTGTCCTATGAGCGTCTGGGCGACGCCGATCCCAAGCCCCAGGCCGCCTATGACATAAAGCTGTGGGCTTCCTTCAACAACTGGGAGGGCCAGGACATGCAGCGCAATGGGGACGACCTCATCTGGTGGTGTGAGGCCGATGTACCCGAGGGCGGCGGCGAGTTCGGTGTGAAGAACGCCGCCAACGGCGACTGGTACTCCAGCGAAGGCAACACCAAGAATATCACCCTGGATGAGGGACACTATATGTTCTTTATCCAGCTGGAGGAGATCGACGGCCGGCCCTCCCTGAAGGGGGACATCATTGCCGAGACGCCGGCCTACTATGTGGTGGGCACCTGCGGCAATGCTTCTTGGGCCGCCGATGCCAACGCCGGCAATTCCGCCTACCAGATGACCGAGCAGGACGGGAAATACGTTCTGAAAGTCACCTTCACCGACAGTGAGACCGCCGACTGGGCCGACGGCAAGGTGGCCTTCAAGGTGGCCTATGGCTGCGGCGGCAAGGTAGCCAACGAAAACTGGTTCGGCGACGGCGCCAACAATATCACTGTCGCTCCCGGCGAATACACCATCACACTGGATCCCGCCTCCGGCACCGTTACCGTGGAGTAATAACAGAGAGCGTGCCGGTGATCCCTCACCGGCACGCTCTTTTTGCCTATGATATTCTGATGTGGTGCCCACCGGGAACATCCTCTCTGGCGATGGCCCTGATGGCTGTATCCACCGCCGTGGCGGCATAAGTCTTGTAGGGAAGCTCCAGAGAGCAACTCCCGGGCAAAGGGTCTCCTCCGGGGGACAGGGCCTGGGGCATCCCCACAAGTGCCGTGTCGCCGGGAAGCAGCGCTGCGGCACCGGGAGTGACCAGGCCGTCAAAACAGTCCTCCAGATAGTGCCTGAATTCCAAGCTTCTTATGTCCTCGCACACCAGCACCGCCCGGGTACGGCCCGTCAGAGACAGGGCCTTCCGGTACATGGAGGCAGCGTCAAACGTGATGCAGTAAAAGAGGTCGTTCTGGGTCTGACCGTCCAGATACAGCAGGGGGGCAAAGCAGTTATCCCCCAGGAGAGCAAATTCCTCCTGGGGGATGTCGATGGCAAAAACGGCGTCCATGTTTGTCACCTGTTGGGTCAGACATTTCCCGGTAAGCAGGACCAGGTGGTAACCCGCCTTTTCAGAGGCTTCGGCCAAGGTCCAAAGAAGCCTGTGCTTATGAACGCTGTTTTCCGGATAGGGCAGGAAAACCCCGAAATTGTTGGTCCGCCCGGTGGCCAGCGCCTTGGCGCTGGCGCTGGACACATAGCCCACCATGTTGGCGAATTGTAGGATGCGTTTCCTGGTCTCGGCGCTGATGGACTGCCTCGGCACGTCGTTCAGAACATAGGAAACCGTTGCGGTGGAAACCCCGCACTCCTTTGCAATATCTTTCATTGTATATTTCTTGTTATTCATGGAAGCCATCTTATCATACCCCCCAAAAATTGTCAAGCGAGGTAAACTATGCTGAATCTATCGGTTTCTCACATTCCCGGAACGGTGGATATCTATCCCCTGGACGGCAGGATGCATGTGCGCTTTCGGGTGCAGCGGGGCCTTCTCAAGGGCGCCAGTCTGATCTACAACTCCAACAAGAATTTGTGGCACGAGTTTCGGGACGAGGCCCCCATGGCACTGACCCACACTGACTCCGAGCTGGAGTATTACAGTGTGTCCGTCCCCCTCACCGACACCCGGTTCGCTTATATTTTCGCCCTGTCCTGCAAGGACGGAACTGCCTGGTACCTCTCTGAGGAGGGGCTGAGCCAGCGTTATGACCACGACCTGGGCTATTTTAGCTTTTTCCAGTATGCGTCCCAGTTCCCTTGTGATATGATGAAGGTACCCAAATGGGTAGACACCGCGGTATGTTATCAGATTTTCCCTGAGCGGTTCGCCATGGGCCAGACCGGCAAAGATACCGGCTATCTCACCGGGAAATGGGGAGATCTTCCCACCCCCAAAAGCTTTTTTGGCGGAGACCTGGTAGGCATCCGGGAGAAGCTCTCCTACCTCTCCGACCTGGGGATCACCATGCTCTACATGACCCCAGTATTCTGCTCCCCCAGCAATCACAAGTATGACATCACCGACTACGAAACGGTGGACCCGGACTTTGGGGGGAACGAGGCCCTGAAGGCCCTGATCGAAGAGGCTCACAGCCGGGGCATCCGGGTCATGCTGGACGGTGTGTTCAACCACTGCTCCTGGGAGCACCCCTTCTTCAGGGATGCCAGGACCAACAGGCAAAAGTCCCCCTACTACCACTGGTTTTTGTGGAATGAGGATGGCACCTACCGCACCTTTGGAAGCTCCCAGAACATGCCCAAGCTGAACACCGAGAATCCGGAGGTCATCCGGTACTTCTCCGGTGTAGCCGTCAAATGGATGCGGGACTATGGCGTAGACGACTGGCGGCTGGACGTGTCCGATGAGATCTCTCACCGGTTCCTCCGCGCTTTCCGGACGGCAGTCCTGGCCCAAAACCCCGAGGCCCTTATCATCGGGGAGGATTGGCACAGGGCTGTACGTTACCTGAATGGCGACGAGTATGATGGCATTATGAACTACAGCGTCACCAAGGCCTGTCTGGACCTTCTGGCCTTCCGGACCATCGCCCCGGCTGAATTCCGGGACCGGCTGGTGCGGCTCTACCATACCTACAGCGTACCCGCCGACCGGAAGATGCTGAACCTGCTGGGCAGCCACGACACCGACCGCTTCCTCACACGGGTGGACGGGGACCCCCGTCGCTTCCGGGCCGCAGCGGCTATCCAGTTCTTTTACCCCGGCATCCCCTGCGTCTACTACGGCGATGAGATCGGTATGGAGGGGGGCTACGACCCAGGCTGCCGCCGGTGCTTCGATTGGGACGAGAACCACTGGGACAAGGAGACCCGGACCCTGATCCAGACCCTGGCCAGACTAAAAAAAGAACCCGCCCTGTCTGTGGGAGACTTTGCCGTGGAGGAATCGGAGGGTATCGTCACCCTGACCCGCACCGCCCCGGAACAGACCCTGCAGCTTCGCTTAAATGGGACCGACCACACCATCGATGGCCTTCCGGCCTACGGTTTTGAACTTGTCCAAGAATAGGAGGATACAAGAATGAAAACGAAAAGAACCCTCTCAATGTTGCTGGCGTCTGTTCTCGCTCTCTCCGCGCTCTCGGGCTGCGGCAGGGAGGAGGAAAAGGGCGGCGGAGAGATCGAGACCTCCGATCTCTACCAGCAGGTCATGGCCCGCTTTGACGGCAAGCTGGAGCAGGGCGCTGTGGTCAAGGTGCTGGAGAACGACACCGCCGTGGAGCTGGGCTATGTGGACCAGCTCATCGAGGCTTTCAACGCGGCCTACAAAGACAAGGGCATCTCGGCCGAGCGGATGAACATTGACCAGTACTCTGACCTTGCCACCGACGGCCCTTACGGCTACGGCCCCGACGTGTGGTATCAGGCCAACGACATCCTGATGAAATATGCCGACAATCAGCACCTTCTCCCCCTGCCCATATATGACATGGAGTGCTACGAGCAGATCCCCCAGAGCGCGTGGAACGCCTACGCCAAGGAGATGAACGGGGAGACCTTCTTCTGCGGTATTCCCCTGAATGTCCAGTCCGGCATGCTTTTTTATATCGAATCCAAACTGCCCGACAACTGGGAAAGCCAGTGGGACGTAAACTCCAACGGCACCCCCGACTTCTTTGAGACCTACACCGCCCTGTACGCCTACTCGGAGGAGTGCAGAAAGGGCGGACAGAAAACCACCTACGGCTATCTGGACGAGACGGTGGATACTTACTTTATGAGCGGCTACCTGATGACCTACGTCGCCTATATCTTCGGGGAAAACGGCACCGATCCCACCGACATCGGCCTGGCCGCCGGTGAGGCCTATAAGGGAGCCAGGATGGTCCAGCAGTGGGCCGGAGAGATGAACAACACCGAGGTGTTGGACAAAACCTTCTCCTCGGCGGCCTATCAGTATATGGCCGACGGGGTGATGCTCTGCACTGTCACCACTCCCGACGTGAAGCGCATGTTCATCCGTTCCATGGTCAACACCGGAAAATGGACTCAGGAGGAGGCCGAGGCCGATTTGAAGATGATCCCGGTCCCCCGGCTACCCATCAGCGCCGACCTCACCGCCGACCAGTGGCAGGACACTGTCACCCGCATGGAGGAGCTGACGGTGGAGACCACCATGATGGGCGGCATCAACGGATACGGCATCTCGGCCTACACCGAGTGCCCCAACGCCTCTCTGGCCTTTGTGGAGTTCGCCACCTCCTATGAGCAGGCGGTGGCCCGGAACCAGTATCTGGGAGTGGCCCCCGCCCGGGAGGATGCCGCCAACGCCATCGCGGCCCAAGACGCCACCGTAGGCATCCTTTTTGACCGGCTGGACCGGGGCAAGATCAGCATTATGCCCGCCATCACGGAGATCGGCCAGCTATGGACTCCCGCCGAGTCCTTCCTCATTGACCTGTCCACCGACCCCTTCCGGGCTGACCGGGGCGAGCCTCTGCTCTACGATACCGACGAAAAGATCCAAGAGGGCCTGGAGCGGCTGGTAGGCCAGATCCGAGACGCCATCGAAACCCTGGCGTAACAGAAAGGAGGTGGGCCTATGCGGCAAAAGCTCACAGATGCCGGGCACTTTCTGCGCTGGACCCCGTGGCAGGTCAGGCTGTCCATGGTAGTTATGGGGCTGGGGCAGCTCTGCTATGGGCAGATTGTAAAGGGACTTTTTTACCTCTCCTGCCTGGGCGTGTTTCTCTTCTATTTTGTCACCACCGGATTCCGGGACCTTGTGGGGTTCTTCACCCTGGGGACCCGGGAGGAAAACCTGTGGCTGAGGATCCCGGGTGACAACTCCCTGACCATGCTGATCCTTGGACTCTTTTCCATCTTCATCCTGATATTCGTGGCGGTCCTGTACGTGACCAATGTAAAGGACGCAGTCTACACCGCCCGGCAGAAGGAAAAGGGCAGGGCGGTCCACAAGTTCCGGGACACCCTGCGGACTGCCGCCGACTCAAAATTCCACATCACGGCCCTGACCCCGCCAGTGGTGGGGGTGACCATCTTCTCCATCCTGCCCATCGTGTTTATGATCTGCATCGCCTTCACCGACCTGGGTGGCGATGTGGTTTACCCCAAGCTGGCCAACTGGTCCCTCTCCCCCTGGCAGAAGATCCTGAGCCTGGGTAAAATCGGCAGTACTTTTGTAAAGATCCTGGGCTGGAATGTGGCCTGGGCGGTGGCTTCCACGGCCCTGAATTTTGTGGTTGGCCTTGGTATGGCCCTGCTGCTGAACAAGAAGAATGTAAAGGGCTCCAAATTCTGGCGGGCCTTCCCCATTCTGGCCTACGCCATCCCCGGCTTTATCTCCATGCTGGGCTTCAAGTTCATGTTCTCCCAGAGCGGTCCCATCAACTGGTATCTGGACCAGGCGGGGCTGATGCGAATTTTCTTCCTCACCAACGACGCCTCAGCCAAGTGGTGGGCCCGGGGAATCGGACTGTTTGTCAACGCCTGGATCTCCACTCCCTCCATCATGCTCATGACCACGGGACTTTTGAGCAATATCAATACCGACCTCTATGAGGCTGCCTCTCTGGACGGGGCCTCCCCCTTCCAGCAGTTCAAGACCATCACCCTGCCCTTTGTGGTTTTCTCCACCACCCCGGTGCTCATCAGCCAGTTTGTGGGAAACTTCAACAACTTCGGCATTTTCTTCTTCCTGCGCAGCGGAGTCATCTCCAACTACGCGGACTACTTCCTGGCCAGTGATACCGACCTTCTCATCAACTGGCTCTACAAGCTGTCGGTGGACAACAATTACTACTCCATCGGCGCGGCCATCAGCCTCATCATCTTCCTCATTACGGCGGCCCTGTCCCTGTCGGTCTATGTCCGCTCCGCAGCCTACAAGCAGGAGGACACCTATCAATGAAAAAGATGAAACTGACGCCCCGCCGGGCAGCCGACCATATTCTGACCTACACTCTGTTGCTGGTGATGTCCCTGGTGTTCCTCTTCCCCTGCCTGTGGCTCATTCTGGCCTCTTTGTCCAAAACGGGCAGCCTCTACGACTTTAAGGGCTTTTTCCCCAGTGCCTTCAGCCTGCAGACCTTTATCGACCTGTTCACCGATGATGTAAACGGCCTGTACCCCTACAAAACCTGGTTTTTCAACACCCTGTATGTGGCCGTATGCAGTGCCCTTCTGGGAACGGTACTGGTGCTGCTCACCGCCTATGTCATGTCCCGGTTCCGGTTCAACGGACGGGACACCATCAAAAAGACCACCCTGGTGCTGGGAATGTTCCCCGGCTTCATGGGGATGACCGCCGTGTATATCATTATGACTCAGCTGGGGCTGATCAACCATCTGGAATCCCTGATCTTTTTCTACGCGGCCACCACCCCGGTAAGCTACATGGTGCAAAAGGGCTACTTCGACTCCATCCCCGCCGCCCTCTTTGAAGCGGCCCGGCTGGACGGAGCCACCAATCTGGAGGTCTTTCTCAAGATCACTCTGCCCCTGAGCAAGCCCATGGTGGTATATACCATGCTCACCCAGTTTGCCTGGCCCTGGAGCGATGTGCTGCTTCCAAAGCTCCTGTTGAAGGACCGGAACATGTGGACGGTGGCGGTGGGTCTTTTCAACCTCCCCGAGACCCACTTTGCCCGGTTCGCCGCGGGGTCGGTGTTTATCGCCATCCCCATCGTCATCCTGTATTTCTGCCTGGTCAAGAACATCGTCAACGGCTTGACCGCCGGCTCAGTCAAGGGGTAAAACGCCATGAAACGACACCTGTCACTTCTTCTCTCGGCCATTCTGCTTCTGTCCCTGTGCGCCTGCCAAACACCGGAGGGCGGCAAGGGTGTGCTGCTGGAGGAGCACATTCCGGACGACAATGTGCGCAACTGGTATGAGATTTTTGTCTACTCCTACGCAGACTCGGACGGAGACCGCATCGGCGATTTCCGTGGGGCGGCCGAAAAACTGGAATACATCCGGGATCTGGGCTTTACCGGCATCTGGCTCATGCCTGTCATGCCCTCCCCCTCCTACCACAAATACGATGTCACCAACTACAAGGCCATCGACCCCGCCTACGGGACCCTGGAGGACTTCCAGGCATTCCTGGAGAAGGCCCACAGCCTGGGTATCCAGGTGATTCTGGACCTGGTGGTGAATCACACCTCCAACCAGCACCCTTGGTTCCAGGACGCCAAGACCGGGGAGGGTGCCCAATACCGGGACTACTACAACTGGCAGGGTTACCCCGGTGAGGGATACCGGCAGCTGGGCTCGGCTTACTACGAGTGCCGCTTTGTCAGCGAGATGCCCGACCTGAACCTGGATAACGAAGCCGTCCGGGCCGAGATCGTGGACATTATGAAGTTTTGGCTGGACATGGGGGTGGACGGCTTCCGCCTGGACGCCGTCACCAGCTACTATACCGGCCAAAGCGAGAAGAATATTGCCTTCCTCTTCTGGCTGAATGAGGAAGCCAAAAAGCTGGACCCCGACTGCTACCTGGTGGGAGAGTGCTGGGCGGACGAGTCCACCATCGCCGGCTACTACACCAGCGGCCTGGACAGCTTTTTCTACTTCCCCATGTCCACCGGTTCCGGCAAGGGGGAGATCGCCGGCATTCTAAGTGAGGAGACCGAAGAGCGAGGGAAGCGCTACGGCGAGCTCACCGCCCACTTGGAAGAGCGGTTCGGCCCGGAGGCCCTGATGGCCCCCTTCTTAGACAACCATGACACCGACCGCATCGCCCAGGTGATCGGGGTCTACGCCCCGGAGCGACTAAAGGCCGCCTATGGGATGCTGGCCATGATGCGGGGCGGGACCTACGTCTATTACGGCGGAGAGATCGGCATGGTTGGTTCCGGCCCCGACCCCAACAAGCGGCTGGGTATGTTCTGGACCACCCTGCCCGAGGTGACGCTCTGCCCGCCGGGGACCACTCAGGCCCAATACCCCATGGGAAGCGTGGCCCAGCAGCAGGAGGAGGAAAATTCCCTGCTCCGCTATGTCCAAAAGGCCATGAACCTGCGTAACGCCTTCCCGGAGATCGCCCGGGGAACCACCCAGCTTCTGGACAGCGGCGACGGCGACCTGTGCGTTCTGCTCAGGACCACGGAAGACAACAGTTCGGTCACCATCGTGCTCAACCTATCGGACGTCCGGAAGGAACTGCCTCTGTCGGCGGAAGCCCTGCTGGCCGGTCTGGATGCAGACCTGTCCCACGGGGAGGGCATCACCTATCAAAACGGGACGCTAACTCTTGATCCCTGGGGGATCGCGGTACTGAGATAAGATTCCGCGTCCTTTGACTTTGACCAAGGAGGAGAACAAATATGGCAACCTTGCGCTTTCGGAACATCAAAAAGGTCTACCCCCACAGTGAGGGGAAGAAAAAGTCGGGTAAAGGGGAGAAACAGAGCGGCCTCCAAGTCACCGACCAGGGTGTGGTGGCGGTGCAGTCCTTTGACCTGGACATCGCCGACAAGGAGTTCATCGTCCTGGTAGGCCCCTCGGGCTGCGGCAAGTCCACCACATTGCGGATGGTAGCCGGTCTGGAGGAGATCACCGAGGGAGAACTCTATATTGACGACAAACTGGTCAACGAGGTGGCCCCCAAGGACCGGGACATCGCCATGGTCTTTCAGTCCTACGCCCTCTACCCCCACATGACGGTCTATGAAAATATGGCCTTTCCCCTGAAGCTTCAGAAGATGAGCAAAGAGGAGATCGACAAAAAGGTGCGGGAGGCCGCCGCCATTCTGGACATTACGGAGTACCTGGACCGCAAGCCCAAGGCCCTCTCGGGCGGCCAGCGGCAGCGGGTGGCCATTGGCCGGGCCATCGTCCGCTCCCCCAAGGCTCTGCTTATGGATGAGCCCCTTTCCAACCTGGACGCCAAGCTCCGCAACCAGATGCGCTCCGAGATCATCAAGCTGCGGCAGAAGATCGACAGCACCTTTATCTATGTGACCCATGACCAGACCGAAGCCATGACCCTGGGGGACCGCATCGTTATCATGAAGGACGGCTTCATTCAGCAGATCGGCACCCCTCAGGAGGTCTTTGACCACCCGTCCAACCTCTTTGTGGCCGGCTTTATCGGGATGCCCCAGATGAACTTCTTCCAGGCCAGGCTCACCGAGGAGAGCGGCAAATACTTCGTTTCGGTGGAGGACTGCAAAGTAGAACTTTCCCCGGAAAAGGAAAAGAACCTGGCCGCCCGCGGGGTGACCTCTCAGGACATCACTCTGGGGGTCCGCCCCAGCCACATGGTCCTCTCCGACCAAGGCAGCAACTCCCTCTCTGCCACGGTGGACGTGTCCGAGATGATGGGCAGCGAGGTCCACTTCCATGTAACCGTCCGGGATGCCGATGTAGTGGTCATCGCCCCCACCATGGACCCCAATGGCAACCATATCAAGACCTTTGGTATCGGCGACAAACTGCATTTGACCTTTAACGGGAATGTCTGCCATGTCTTTGATCGGGACGGAAAAAATCTGGAATTTTAACCACAAAAACGACAAAATCCATGTATAACCTAAGTTATACATGGATTTTGTCTAATATGGCAAGAGACTACGAAAAAGATATTTTTAGGATTTTGTATTAGGGATTTGAACTCAAACAGACCAAATAAAATCTATCAAACCCTCCTCTTCAGAGATTTTTGTAAAATCCATTTTCTTAAACAATCGCAATGAGGAGGAGTTAAACTTATCTATTGAAACCTTTATATGTGTATATGTCAATGGAAGAACTCCGTTTTGAATATCATAAAGGATTGCCGTTCCGATACCTCGTTTTTGAAAGATGGGTATTACCAAAATGCTCATGCATAGCATTTTATCAAACAATTCGCAATGTACTGCCCCAACCAAATCGTCATTCTTATACACCTTAAAATAAAACACATTTTTTGTTGTCGTTACATAATGAAAATAATTTTCTTCACTTATGCTTATAAAATGCGATATTTCCGGAATCTTGTGAATTGAAATAAGGTATGGAATATCATTGTCTTTCTCAGAAGTAATTTGTATATATTTCATTTATAACTCTCCTTACTTAGTATGGATTATTATAATATATAATATATTACATCATTTTTAAAATCAATACTTAGAAAACAAAACTACCAAATCTCTTTGCTTTTCATTTTTCTCTACTCCTTGTGAACAACAATTTTAATAAGATGGAGAAAAATGTCAAAGGAGATTTAGGAGAACTAAAAAAATCAACAAGTTTCATTATCGTTGAAACTTGTCGATTTTTGGCAGGGGCAGAAGGACTCGAACCCTCGGCACGCGGTTTTGGAGTGGATGCGAAAAAGACATTGCGCCGCAAGACTTTCCGCTCGTTTCAACGGCTTACCAGGTTTTGCGGATTTGCTTTCTCGGAAGGTGATACTTTTTTGATGCTATGTGCTTTATTGAGCCGTCCTCCGCACAGGATTCACCCGTCTGAACTTCAGCGCTTGCTCCGGAGTAGTCTCCGGGCAGTCTTCATCAAAAGCAATGGGCAAAGTTTTGGCCCTGTTCAGTTCATCCCGCTCCTTTTCCGTAAAAGCCAACTCCTCAGGTAATTTGGAAAAGCGATCAGTTGTACTTGCCATAATAAAGCCCCCTTTCAAAGCTTGTTGCCAACCGGGCCTAAATCAATCTCGTGACCTTCACTGATTTTCCCTCTTGGGAAACCATCTCACGTTCCGTATAGACCACAGACAAAATATCATTCAAGGCATCCCCTGCGCCGTTTAAATTCCCAATAATCGTCAGATTCCCCGCAGAGGTGTCCCCGATAGTGTTATAGCGATCTTCCTCCTTACTATGCTCCTCATCAAACATCTCGATTCGGTCATAGTCAAAGAATATCCGGGCGGCGGTCACAAAAGAAATTCCATGTTTCTCAACATTCTTCCGATTTTTCTCCTCGTCATACTCAAAAAGCATGTCGCCCAAAGAGAATCGAATCAATCTTTCCTCTGAAGTCACTGCCCTCACCACCTTTTCCTATCTCCTAATATGATTATAGCATACCCGGCCGCTCATAAAAAGAAAAAATTTCTTCTCGCACATACGCCGTCAACAAAGCCAGAAATCTCGCGTTGGTAGGCCTCTCCCTCAGCGGCACCGGGAACATCCGGGGCAGCACTTCCGGAGCAGCTCTCCATATTCGGGAGACTCCCAAACGTATCCCCCGCTCTACTGCTGCCGTAGTCGTCCTGTGCTTCTTTGCCACATCAGGATAGATCAGCTTGGTAACAAAACACAGCCTTTCCGGCTCCTCCACCGCCAAACACACGGCATCCATAATATAGAAAAATCCGGTGTAGTTTTCGGTCAGCCCCAGCCGGTAGAGCAGTGTACAAACCTTGTCCCTCATTTCCAGAACTTCTTCAAAATAGCCTTTACATGAACCACGTCGTCTCTGTCTTCCGCAGACAGGCGGGCAAAGCTGTCAAAACAGGTCATAATACTGAGAAGCAGCTTGGGCTGTGCCTCCGAATACTCTTCGCCGGTCAAAGAGCTCAGAGGAAGTCCAAGCTGATTCGCAATATGGAGCGCAGTGCGAAGGGTGGTATCGCCATCTTTGCTCAGAATGTCCTGTATGGTAGATTTTGGGATGTCCAGTTCTTGAGAAAACTCCGACAGGGTCAGGTTCTTCATCTCCCAGATCGTTGACAGATTTGATGCAAATTTATGACAGGCATACATGGTTTTCCTCTCCTTTCGACATATCTTAAGGATAAAGGAAAACCGCAGAAATGGGTGACCGGCTTTCCGGATTTTTGACCGGTATTCCGGTCAGCATATCAAATTTTATGGATCCTCCCTTATCTCATTTTTGAATCTCTGGCTTAGATGGGCAGGGCCTCCGGGGCAGCGGTCTTTTCGGCCGGGGCCCGGTCCCCGATGCGGAGGACCGAGTCGAACCGGGAGAGGTAGTCCTCCGACCAGTTGTGGGTGATGACGATGCGGGTCACATCGTGGCGGTCAAAGATGAACTGGTCGATGAGGTCCACATTCTCCGGGTCCAGGCCGGTGGTGGGCTCGTCGAAAATCAAAATAGCCGGATGGGACCGCAGTGCCCGGGCGATGTTGATCCGTTGGCGCTCCCCACCCGAGATGTTGTCCCCGAAATCTCCCAGGGGAGAATCCCCCACCCGGGCCGCCAGGGCGGTGAGGTTCAGATCGGCCAAAAGTTTTTCATACTCCGGGGCGTCCTTGGGCGGGTTATTAGTAAACATGGTGATGTTCTCGTAAAGGGAGGCGTTGAACAGGAAGGGGGACTGGCTCACCAGGCCTACCACCCGGTAGATCTCGTCCTCGCTGAGCTCCCGGATGTCCTGGCCCGCCAGGGTGATCTTCCCTTCGTAATCGTCGTAGTATTTTAGCAGCAGCTTGGTCAAAGTGGACTTGCCGCTGCCGCTCTCGCCCAGGATGGCATAGCAGCCGCCGGGGGCGAAGGAGCAGGAGAGATCCTTGTAGAGCTGCCGCTCCCCGAAGCCGAAGGAGACATTCTCATAGACGAGGCTCTGGTCCCCTGCGGGCATCAGCCCGCCGTCCACCGGGCAGGGTACCTCGGTCTCGGCCTTCAGCTTCTCTACCAAGGGCTTGGAGGCCCGGAAGTCGACGACGTATTCCATTAGGTTGGAAAGCTCATTGGAAAGGGTTGTGACATAGCGGAGGGCTGCAATCAACGAGGAGAGCGCAATCACACCGCTCACGGCCAGATACCCGCCGATGAGTTCACAGGCTATATTGGAAACATCAGCCGAAGCCCATAGGGCTGTCACGCTGAGACAATTCACAGTAAGGGAGCGCACATGTGACTTATCCTTCTTGGCTCCAAAAAACCGAAACCGTTTCAGGGTGGGATTGGCTCCGTCAGAGCTGCGAATGGCTTCAATCCCCTCGACCGTTTCCTTTAGCACATGGGAGTATTCCTCGGCCGTTTGAGAAACCTGCTTCCGGCATTCCTGGGTCTTTTTTGTAAAAAGATTGGAGGTCAGAAGAGGGACGAACGCACAGATGATCCCCACTCCGCAAAGCCAGGGGTGGACCCGGTACAGCATAAAGGCTGCAAACAGGATACTTCCGACCCCGGAAACAATATACGGAATGTTGGCCAGCCAGTTGTTGCGGTAGATGTCCATATCCGCCCCCAGAAGGTTCAGATAGTAGGCATCATCATGATTACGAAGGAGCTGAAGCGGGCGGGACAGGATATTTTTCATGATTTTGTTTCGTAGGTTGGCAGTCCCGTTGGCCAAAAAAGTGAAATGGACCACATAGGTCAAGATGCGTAAAGGGTAATAGAGGCAGGAAACAACTACACTGACCAACAGGGCATGGAGAAACAGCTCCATACTACCCTGCTCAATCCCAGCCAAGACCCGAGAATATATATAGGTGAGAAAGGTGAGAAAAACGCTGAGAAGCAGAGAGAGAAGACAGGTCAAGAGTAAAAGTCCAAAAAATTTTTTGGTCCGCATCATATTAATCCTCCGTCAAAATTGGCTTATAAAAAAGCAGAAAGCAATATTACAGCAAGAACTAAATTCTTCTTGATAACTATGATGGGTTGAAGGTGCCACACTATGATTGCCGTGTGGCACCTTCAATAGTAAAAACATTACTCTTTCGGAGTGGTGCCGCAGCTACCAGGACCTATGGCACCCACGCAACCATTCGGGCTACCACACCCAGCCGCCATCTCTTCGGCAAGCTGGTCCTCTACATCAGTAATTTCTACTGGCAACCGTGTCAGCTCACTCTTCAACAGCTCTTTCAACATAGGGGTCCCTCCTTTCTGCCACCATTAGATGGCGAATATATCGACAACAGACATTAAGTCTGTATGTCTTCTTCGCTTTGCTGTTTTTCCTTGGCCAGAGCAAGAAATTGCGTCTTGTAATATAAACGCATATCCTCGCAAGTCCCTTTGCCCAAATTATTAGAATTGTTTGAGAGAAGTATAGATGCAGCGCATACACGGCAAATAGCTTTTAGCCAACAATCATTACACGCAGAATTCAGAAGTTTATGGGATGGGGCAAGTTTTTTCCTTGCAATTAGGTAATTGTTAAAATCAAACGACTTCCCATCAAAGCGTGCAATCAAAAATTCTGAACATCCAACGAAGTGATGACACGGGTATATTTCTCCATTTGGAAAAAGAACTATCAGATAGTTCCCAGCACCACAGGATAAATCACAGAAACTATGCCTTGACAACGCTCTGCGTAACTGTATACTTTGTAATTTGCACTGACCCTCATCCCTTCTTTGATTGTTACTATACTTACAAACTAAGGAATCATCATAGCCGTTATATGAACACTCTTCAATCAAAACATCTTTACCATTTACGCCGAAATATTTCTGAAGATATTGGCGAATATCTTTAGAGGAATATTCCAGCTCCTGATGAAGAGAAGTGTATGTAACTTCTAATGCTTTAGGTGGATTTTTCACTTTCTGAAGAAGCCGAATTCCTCGTTCAATTTTGGCAAAAGTTCCATTCCCGGCTTTGTCTACCCGGAGCTTATCATTGATTTCCGGAGGGCCGTCCACACTGACCGTGACCCGAATATTGTACTTTTGGATGGTCTGGGCCAACTCCTCATCGATTAAAGTTCCGTTGGTCACCATAGTGAAAATAGGCATTTTCTCTATAAGTCCCAAGGAACTGTATTGCTCAAAAAATTCGCAGATAGTCCGGATGGTATCGGGGGCAATGGTGGGCTCCCCGCCAAAGAGCATGACAACATCGACCGAAATATACCGTTCAGAAAACAAGGCCCGGAGATACTTTTTTGCTGACTCTGGGGTGAGCACCTGAGATTCGCAGTCATAGTCCCCGCCGTGGGCATAGCAGTACCGACAGTTCAGATTGCATTTATTGGCCACCATAATTTCCAACCGTCCCAGAGTGCGGGTCTCCAGCAGATTAGTATATTTCATCATGGGCAGGTCAGGTTTGTCGGCAAAGGATCGCTCCACATACCCCTCAAAGGCTGCCCGATCCTCCTGGGACAGTCTATCCTCCAGATAGTCCTGCCACACCTGTTCCATGACCTGAGCGTGGCGGGGCGTTGTGGTGGATACCGCTCCCTTGGCCGGATAATAGACCACCCCGATCTCCTCATCGTGGGTGATCATCAGGGAATCCTTTTGCAGCTTAGACATGACATGGCTCCTCCTTTCCGGCGTATTGCCGGATCATATTGCTTGTGTCACAGAGCAGAATACTCTGTCCGTTTGTCACCAAAAACAGGCAAGGACTTTTTAACCCCCGATCGATGGCCACTTGGGAAAACCGGTCCATAAAAATCTGATCTTTTGGGGAAAAAATCACCGGCTCCTCTGGGCAAAGGTTAGGTGCGTGGGTGTGCAGAATAACCGGGATCAATTCCCGCTTGACACACAGTTGGATCAGGGCCAGGCTGACCTTTCGGGGGACGGTGGACCGATTTTGCCCTGTGCTTCCCCCCCATCTCCTCCACCGCACAGGAATCAAAGAGCTCATAAACGGCTTCCCCTGTTTTCCTGGCCATTGCCAGCACACAGTGCTCCTGCTCCCCCTCCCTCTCCGCTTGCTCACAAAGGGCAGCGACCACGCCAAGCTTATCCAGAAGGACTGTCCGGGTTTCTTTTTGCCGGAATATATATTGTTCCATTTTGGGCCTCCTCCCGGACTCTCTTTTGACAAATACTGAACTTTTTGGTATAATTGCGGTGCGAATTGATCAATGAATAAGGGGCGGTATTATGAAGGAACTGCGTATCGGCGAGGTCATTCAGAACCGGCGGAAGGAGCTGGGGCTGACCCAGGCGGAGGTATGCGAAAATATCTGTGAGCCTATGACCCTCTCCCGTATTGAAAACGGGAAGCAGGCTCCCTCCTACAACCGGGTGAAGGCCATTCTTCATCGGCTGGATCTGCCCGATGACCGGTATACCGCCCTGTTGGGCGAGGACGAGCTCAAGCTGGAGAACCTGAAACGGGAGGCCAGCGCCAAGGAAAATCTTTTCTGGGATGCTTCAGCCGAGGATCGGCCCAAACGGCGGGAGGAAGCTCTGGCGGCCATCCAGGCCTTGGAGGAATTCGCCGGAGAGGACCATCTGACCCAACAGTTTATTATAGGACTGAAAGAGACGCTGGGAAAACCAGAAGGTCCTTATTCTCTGGAGGAAAAGCTGGAGCTTCTCATGGGTGCCATCCGTATCACCCGGCCCAAATTTGACCTGGATGAGATCAACGACCTCCGGTACAGCAAAGAGGAAATGGCCCTTATCATCCGGATTGCCAACGCCTATTCTCTAGCCGGCGAAAAGCGAAAAGTCCTTGACATTTATGCTCAGATGGTCAAGTATGCCCGGAAGCACGGCTGGGACCAGCCCCGGTATGCCGGCAATCTGGTGGTGATTTTGAACAACTACGCCCGGGAGCTGAACATTGACAAGCGGTACGAGGAGGCCCTGGAGATCGCGCAAATGGGCTGGAGTATTGCCATTAAATACCATGATTATTGGTGTCTGGGAAGTCTCCTGTCCAGTCAGGCCAATTCGTATGCGCATTTGGGTGAAACCGAGAAAAGCAAGGATCTCTATTATCAGACGCTCTATCTTTACAAAGCCTTGGGGGATCAGGATGGAATCACCCACCTAAAAAACGATGCCAGGGACACACTTGGGATCGAATTGGTTTAGCCGAGATCCGTTTCCCCTCTGGGACCTTTTGGATCATCCTGAGGCTCCAGGGGCGGCTCGGGGTCCTTGGGGCCGTCGGGGTCAAGGGGCTCCAGCGTAATCACAGGGGGCGGAGTGGGGATGGGCTCCTTGGCCTGACAGACCACCTTGGGTCCGGCGGTCAGCAGAGAAAGGCAAAGGATCAGGGACAGGAACATAGCCGAGAACTTTTTCATGGGGGAACCCTCCTTTGAGTTGATTGTGGTTATACAATAAAACCAAAGCGCGAATCACGGAATATCGCGTCAGGATAATTGAAAATAACATGATACGACTAATTTTGCCGGTGTCTTCACAGCAAAATTTGCTTCGCTATAAACAAAAGCAACACCAAAAAGCGGATAGGGCGATTTGAGCATCATCCAGGCATCATCCGCGGTCCGCTCAAAATCACTCCGCCGAAAAAGTAAAGAAAAAGTCCCGGAACCTCACGATTCCGGGACTTTCACTGGCAGGGGCAGAAGGACTCGAACCCTCGGCACGCGGTTTTGGAGCGGATGTGGGGAAACTATTGGCGCGCAGTGCTTCCCGCTCATTTCAGCCGCTTGCGGGCTTTGGGGCTTTTCTTTGTGCTTGCTTTGATGCTTTATTGATGCTATGCGCCTAACTCAGTCGCAACGCCTTGCTCTTAAAGTACCTCTACTTTCCTTACGCCTCCGTAAAAGTGAAAAGGTCTCCGGCACCCATGTGGTCCAGGATCATGATCTCGGTAGAGTCAATGGTGCCCACCAGATTGCGCTGACCGTCGTTTTCCATATCCTTGAGGACGATCTGCACCTCGCCGGCATAGTGGAGACAGTTCTGATTGACGACGAGAACATCCCCCCGGCGGAAGACCTTCCGGTCGCAGGGACGGGGGGCCACGCCCTTGCTCTTGGGGAGCATCCGGGTAAAGCGGCTTCTCAGCATATAGTTGAGGCAATCGCCCATATCGGCATGGGTCTGGTAGTCAAAAACCAACTCCCGTTCCAAATCGGTGACGCCCCTTTCCAAATGGAGCTTAAAGGGGATTCGGACCAAGTCTCCGTGGGGAAGAAGGCCGGCCACGAACGCGGGGACCCCCTCGGGAAGATCCACATGGATGTAAGCCAAATCCATGACCTGCTTCATAGCCTTGAACTCTTCCTCTGACGCATAGGCGTTGCCCAAACGGACTTCAGAGACATTTTTCAGGGCGATCATGTGCTTGAGCTGGGCTTCCACGGGGATATTGCGGTGCTCCTCAACGGTGGGAAGGCCGTCGGACACAGGCCAGGGCCCGTGCGTCCCCTTCTCTTGACTGGAGATAAAGATGGCTACCGGGATGCCCTTTGCTTTCCAATACTCATTGAGTTCGTTGATGGCTTCCAGCGAGGGGGCGGTGTACCGCTCGGGATAGAAATTGTGGCAGGTCAGCATCCGCTTAGGGTCGGCGCCATTCTTCAGCGCCAACTCTATGGGAGCTTGAAAGGCGGTAGACATCTCTACCTTAATGCCTTCTTTGTTATTGATGAGCCGCGCGTCCCGTTCGTCATTGTAGGGCCCGTCCATGCGAATGATGTCGATCCCCATCTCCTTGAAAACTGACAGATCTTCAGGTGAGGCACCCATTTTGGTCAGAAACTCACCATTGCAGTCGCCTGAGACTTCAAAACCGTATTTGTGGGCGATGGCTCCAAACCGGATGAAATGGGCCATGACCTCCTCTTTGGTGCCGGGGACCGAGAAGAGGGAGACAAATACAGTGCTGAAACCATACTGGGAGGCTGTTTTCAAGTACTGTTCGATATCCTCAAGTGTCTCCTGCTCGGGGTACAGGCTCAACCCTAATTTGATCAATTCAGTCACCTCATATCGCTATTTTGGGATGTGTACAGTCAGTCCAGATCCTCGCCGTTGGAGGCAATAACCTTCTTGTACCAATAGAAGGAATCCTTCTTGAAACGGTCCAGAGTGCCCTTGCCTTCATCGTCCATATCCACATAGATCATGCCGTAGCGCTTGCGCATCTCCCCGGTGGAGGCGCTGACCAAGTCGATACAGCCCCAGGGAGTGTAGGCAATCAGGTCCACGCCGTCCTCCAGGGCCTTGTCCATGGCTTCCACATGGCCCCGCATATAGTCGATGCGGTAGGGGTCATGGACTGTGCCGTCCTCCTCCAGCTTGTCGATTGCACCCAGTCCGTTCTCCACCACCATAATGGGCACCTGATACCGGTCCCAGATCTCATTGAGGCTATAGCGCAGGCCGTCCGGATCCATGCTCCAGCCCCACTCGGAATAGTGCAGGTAGGGGTTCACATAGCCTATGGAAAGATTGCCGCCGCCATCCTTGGGGGCGTCGGTGTGGGTGGTGTGGCAGCTGGTAGAGTAATAGCTATAGGTGAAGAAATCCACATGGCCTTCCTTCAGGATCTGGGCATCCTTCTCAAAGAAAGCAGGGTCCAGGCCGTATTTCTTCCAGGACTTTTTGGCGAAGTTGGGGTAAGCGCCCCGCACCATCACATCGCCCGCGTAATAGAAATAATCCTGCGTGCGCTCCTGATTGGCCAGAATATCCTTGGGATCAGGGGTAAGGGGATAGGAGATCAGCCCGGCGATCATGCAGCCCATTTTGAACTGAGGATACTTCTCATGGGCGTACTTGACCACCTTGGCCGAGGCCACAAACTGGTTATGAAGGTTGATGTATCCCGCCTTCAGCATCTCGGGAGCCGTTCCTTGGAAAAACAGGCCCATCATAAGGGCACTGTTGATCTCGTTAAAGGTCAGCCAGTACTTGACCAGATCCTTGTATTCCTCAAAGATAGTGTGGCAGAACTTCTCAAACAGGCCGATGACCTCGGGATTCTTCCAGTTGCCCAAGTCCTCCTCGATATAAAGGGGGGTGTCATAGTGGGAGATGGTCACCAGGGGTTCGATATTGTATTTCCGCAGTTCGGTAAAGACGTCGCGGTAGAACTTCAGCCCCTCCCGGTTAGGTTCAGCCTCGGTCCCCGTGGGGTAGATCCGGGACCAGGAGATGGACATACGGAACATCTTGAAGCCCATCTCGGCAAAGAGAGCGATATCCTCTTTATACCGGTGGTAGAAATCAGTGCCGATATGGTTGGGATAATAGAACCCTTCCACAGGAGCCAACCTGGCCCCTTCGGGCTTTTTCCCGCCGAAGCTGCTGAACTTACCCGTGGTGCCGTCGGGCATCATATAAGTGATAAAACGGGGGGTATCCTTGGTGGCGCCGGTGGTGACATCGGTTTTGGCCGGACCGCGGCCGCCCTCGTTCCAGCCGCCCTCATACTGATTGGCGGCGGTGGCGCCGCCCCAGAAGAAGTTTTTGGGGAAAGACATGATCGGTACCTCCTTAATATGAATGAAAGATAGGAAAAGGGACGGCTGCGACTGCGTTCCGCAGTGGAACAGCCGTCCCTTTTCATGGTGGAATAGACGGGGCAGAATGCCGCCGGAGGGAATTACTGCTGAGCCTCAGCGGCTTCGGCAGCCTGCTCGTTGGCGATGCACTGCTTCTCGTAGATCTTATAGAAGGGGTAGTAGATGACCCAGTTCACCGGGAAGAGCACGGCGGTAAACACGATGTTACGCCAATCCAAAGTCTGGAGGAATTCCGCAAAGCCAAGGGGCATCAGGGACAGGATCAATACCTGAGGCATGGCGATCAGGTTCAGGGCATATGCAGCCCACAGCAGCAGGGCGTCGATCACGGGAGCCAGCACAAAGGGGATCAACATGATGGGGTTATACATCAGAGGGAAGCCGAAGGTCAGCGGCTCGTTGATGCCGAAGAGGGAGGGGCCGATCTCGGCCTTACAGACAGCAGAGATCTGCTTGGATTTGCTCTTCAGGCCCATCACGGTCAGGGGCAGGGTGTTGCCCGCACCGCCCAGACGGCCGTTTGCCATATACAGGAACGTAGCACTGAACACCAGGGGTGCACCCTGGGCTGCCAGAGCCGCGTTGGTACTGTATGCGGTGATCAGCGGGATGAGCAGGAGGGGGAAGATGATGGCGCTGCCGTGGATGCCGAAGAACCAGAAGATCTGCCCCAAGGCGATAAGGACCAGCATACCCACGGGATTGACCAGAACGGCCAGCGGGTAAGCCAGAATGGTGTTGATAAGGCCGTTGAGGGTCTGGGTCCCGCCGGAAACGGACGAGATAATGAGGGACAGACCGTACCAGAAGATGATGTTGATGCCGGCGGGAATGGTGGCGTTGAAGCCGCCCATGATGCCCTCAGGTACCGAATCAGGCAGCTTGATGATCCAGTTATGGTCCACCGCGAACTTGGTGATCTGGACCGAGATGAAGGCGATCAGGATAGCCACAAAGATGCCGCCGGAGCCCAGAGCGGCGATGTCCATGGCATCAAAGGGGGAAGCTCCCTCAACACCTGCGCGAACAGCGGAAATAGGAGGAGCCACCACCAGGATATAGCAGATAAGGGCGGTAAAGCCACTCTGGACGGGATTCTGCTTTTTCTTCTTGGCGTAAGTATAGGCCAGGGAGAAGCACATAAAGAAGCCCATCATGCCCATAGTCACTTTGTAGGGCAGATAGATGGCGTCATAAATCACGTCGCCGGCTTGCCAGCCGGCAATCATGCCGCCGAGAGCACAGATGATCTGGCACACGGCACCAATCAGGATCAAGGCCATGGTGGAGCCCATGCCGCCGGTGAGGGAGCTGAACACGTCGTTCTGGGACATCTTCACGCTCAGTTTCTGGAGCCACTTCATAAACTTGCTTTCGGCGAGTTTGTTGACCAATGCAGTCATTTTTTACACCTCTCACTTTCTCTGATTTTGATATGTGTTTACCCGGAGACCGGGGCGGAGCACAGAGTGGACAATTATTTGCCGGTAATGTCGTGCGCCAGTTTCATCACATTGGCGCTGTTGCCCAGAGCATAGTCCATGGAGGGGATCTGGGCCACAGGGATCTCCACCTCCGCCTTGATGTCGTTCAGCTTGTAGGCGATCTGGGGACCGGTGAGGATGCAGTCATAGTCCCTCCAGAGTTCCTTGTAGGAGTTGGCACCCACAGCTTTGATGGTCAGCTCCTCGCCCTTTTCGGCGCAATATTTTTCCATTTTCTTCATCAGCACGCTGGTGGACATACCGCCGGCGCATACCAAGAGGATCTTCATAGCGATTACTTCCTTTCCGGTTTGTAGATTGAAATGGTTTGGGCCTTTGCCCAAGGTAACAAAGGAGATCATTTGTCCGCCTTGGTCTTGTGGAGGTAGATCAGCTCCTCGATCAGCTCCTGGGCCAGCATACTGGTCATCAGGTGATCCTGAGAATGGATCAGCAGTACGTTGATCTCCGGCTTGTCACCTTGGGCCTCGGCAGACAGAAGGTCGGTCTGAGCGTGATGGGCCTCTGTAAACTGTGCCTTGGACAGCTTCATCAGCTCATCCGCCTTGTCGAAGTTTCCCTTCTTGGCTTCGGCCAGCGCTTGAAAAGCGGAGCTTCTGGCGTCCCCCGAGCGAACGATCAGGTTCATGGCCACCTCTTCCATATCCATTGTGTTTCCCCCTTCCCCTGTTGAGATGACTTCATTATAAATGGCCAAAAAGTGTCCGTCAAACGGCCGCCTTTTTGATATTTTTGTGAAAATATACATTGCCGGAGCAAAACTATACAGTTTGCTCCGGCAATGGGGGGATTTTAAGGGGCGTGGACCCCATATTTTCTTGTTTTACTGAGAAACACTGGGCATTTTTCTTATACAGATAGAAAAAATCTATACACTTCTTTTTGCGGATATTTTAAGAATCCACTCAGATCTGCTTTACGATACCGATCACATTTGCCAGCTCGTCATCCCCGAAGGTGACCTGAAATTTGTCCTCCAGCGGTTTCAAAATGTCCTTGAGATCATTGTAGAGCCGTTTCTGACGGCTGATGATCTTTTCCCGGTTGATATTGACCGGCATTTCCCCGCCCTGCTGCATCCGGTAGATGGCGCAGGCGATATGCATATACAGACCCAGCTCCTGGTCCTGAGAGAGACCGTTCACGATCTTTTTGATCCGGGCAATGGCGGTGGGCAACTGCTTTTCCAAGGACTTTACATCCATCCCCTCCATCTGCTCGGCCAGATACTTCGAGATAGCGGTGAATTCGATGGTGCTGGGAGCGGCGGGGGTATCCAGAGTCAGCAGAAGCTCCAACTTGTCAGCGGGGGTCTCGAAAAGCCGGGCCACAGGGATGAAGGGGATCCCGTGCAGCTTGGGGTCGTAAGCGCCGATCACATACAGGATCTCATGGTCCTTTTTGATCCGATTGATCTCCTTTAGGAGATATTTCCGGTTGCTGATGGCCAGAGGGACCACCTCCACCCCATCCAGAGGCATATGCTTTTCGAGGAAAGATTTCATCTGCAAGGCTCCGCCCTTGCCGCTCTGGCACAGGGTGACGATGACCCGGCGGCCCTGTTGGCGCACCGACTCTTGGGAGAGCTGGAGGTAGGAGGTCATATAGAGCTCGGACGCGCTTTTATAAAGCTCGTCCAAAGTCTCGCAGCTCCCCGCCTTCCGGGAGCAGTCCAGAGCGATCAGGGTGGAGGGGATCATCATGGTGCGGATGGCGATGCCGGTCTCCCGGGAGGCGGTCTCGGCCATGGTGCTGAGGGATCCCATGTCATACAGCATCAGAATGCCCTTGCCCTCGTCGATCTCTTGGACCAGACTGCGCAGCTCCTCGTAGGCCTGCCCCATATCCTTGTCCAACGGAAGGTCGAAGGCGTAGGTGTTGTCGCAGCGCATGATGGAGTTGACCACCCCGGCGATGGAGGTGGCTGTGGAGTCCCCGTGCATGGCCACCAGAATGACGAGCTGGTTGGGCAGACGGGTATACATGCTCTTATCGCAGAGGAACAGGGTGATAAAAACCACCTCGTCGATAGGGAGCTTCACGTCAAACTCGTGCTCGATCTGGTTGGCGAATTTCTTGCAGAAGGTATACTCGTCCCGGTAGTTCTCCACCACCTCCATGATCCGGGAGTTGGAGATCCGTTGGGGCTGGTCCAGCCGCTCCAGCATGGCGGAGAGGTGAAGGCACAGCCCGTAGAAGGTGGATTCGGGATAGATCCGCTCCAGCCGGGTGGAGGCCTCCTGCATGAACCGCTCGGTCAGGTTCACGATGCGCCGGTCCACCACCTTCAGGATGGATTCCTTGTTCAGGTTGCCCTCTCCCAGCCGGCTGGTCATCTGCTTCAGGTCGTACTCCAGATCGGCGTTAACGATGGTGCTGATGTCCTCCTCCTGAATGCCCCGGGCCCGCAGCTCGGAGATCTTCCGGTCGATCACGTCGTAGATGGTCTCCCGCTCTCCCCCCAAGTTTCCCAACTCATAGACCTTCTCCATGTTCTTGCTGGAAAAGGTGTAGGAATAGTTGGGCGGGATCAGACTCTCCACCCTGTCCCGGGCATCCCGGTAATACAGGAAACCCTTGCGGACCTGGGCGGGAAAATCATTCATGTAGACGGACAGCTCTTCCGTATCTTGGTTAAAGGCACGCACATAGGCGTTGGCGCAGCCGATGCAGATATCCCCGCCAAGCTGTCTGACATTGCGCTCGCAGCGGTAGAGAAGGAGGCAGCGCAGCAGCTCGGCATTGACCCGAAGGGTCTTGTTCATCCGCAGAGCCTCGGCGATAAAAAAGGTCTTGACCAGGGAGAAGCGCTCCTCCAGCGGGCGGGACTGAAGGGGCGGCATATCGATGCGGACGGGAAATTTGGAGATAAAGGAATTCAATATGGACTTGTGCTCGCTGTCGTCAGCGGCGCAGATCACAACAGTCTCAGCCAGTTCCGCCCTTTCGTTTTCCAGCAGATCCAGAAGAATATTCCGGATCCGGGGTGCCAGAAGGTCGATATGGTCCAGAAAAAGGACCCCACCCCGAGCCATGTGGAACACGCTCTCTTCCACGTTTCCGGCGCCGAACAAAAGCTGCTCCTGTTCGGTTTCCCTGCCCTCATAGTGACGGCAGTTGAATTTCACAAACGGGGCGTCCGGAGGAACGACCCCATTTTCCCGGGCAAACTCGGCCATCAGGGAGGCAAAATAGCTTTTGCCGGAACCAGCCGGGCCAAGGATCAATGTGCGAAGGCTGTTTTCCGGATACAAAATGGCCGCCTTGGCCAGTTGCACTGTGTATCTCAGACTCCCGTCCCAGCCGATCAGCCGATGGAAACAGGAATCGTCCCGCCGGGGTCGTCCTTGCCCGGCGGACGCCCGGTATAGTACCGGGCGTCCGGAAAGTTTCTCCAGCTTTCCGGCCTTGACCAGTTCGTTGAGCAGCGTACTGAGATTGGTGCGCTGCATTCCAAGCGCGTCGGCCAACTCGGCGGTGGTAAACCCTCGCGCCTCGCCGCCCTCTGCGGCGGCATAGCGTAGAATGTGCTCATAAAGGATATCTTTTTTTAGTTTCATAGCTGGGCCTCCATCCAAAAAGCTCACTGTATAGAAACATTATACACAATTACACATAAATCGTCAATAAATCGCCTGTTTTGTGCCATAGGCAAACCGCAGAACACCGACTGTGTCATTACCCAACATTTGCTTCCGTTCTTCTGAGAGAGTGAGCATGTCCTCCTGCTATACGGTGCTGGTTACCAGAGGCAACTGGCCAGTGTCGACCGGCCAAGGGTGAGAGCGAACTTTTTTGGCGGTACCTTGGGCGGTACTTTGATACCCCGCCCCCTGAAAGGGGAGTTAAAGGTCAACAGCAGGAGAAAGGAGCGCCGTCGTAAACGCGGCGCTCCGACCACAACTGCCCGCAGTGCGGGCAGTTGAAGGGGTTCCGTAAGGACGCTCCTGGGAGGCGTTTTTACCCTCATAGGGAGTCGTAAAACGCTCAAAAGCCGTGTAATGCCCGCCGTTGTGGGAAAATCCGCGGCGCTCTTTCCAAAACAGCACACTTCACCCCCTCAAAATTTGATACGCCTAAACAAAGAAAAAGGGCGTTCGCAAAAATGTGTCCGGTCTGATAATTCTTTTCCTTTCCCCTGGCTATTAGCTCTGGTCTGTGCTATGCTGTGTCGCTGCGAAAGGAGTGACGCGAATGCAAAAGAAACTGCTGACCACCGGCAACATCTTCAAGAGGACAGACGGCCGCTGGAACGGCGTGGTCTGGTATCTGGACGAGCAAGGGCAGAGGAAAAGGAAATCCTTCTGCGGCACCTCCAAGTTGGAGGTCAAGGAGAAGATCACAGACTACATCGCCGCATTAAATGAACAGCTCACGGTCTCGGATGAGTCAAAGGCTAAACTGGAGGACAGCATGACCAACTGGCTCCGGGTGTTCAAGTTTCCATCTGTGGAGCGTGGCACTTATGACCGGTTGGAATGTACCGCCAAGCATCAGATCTACCCCCTTCTTGGTGAGAACGTCGTTGGAGACATCACCTCGGCGGACATCAAGGCAGTACTGAACCACTGGATGAACCAAGGCTACGCCTACACCACGGTAAAAAAGGTCTATAATATCCTGACTGACTATTTCCGCTACCTGACCCAGCAAGAGCTGATTACCAAAAACCCCATGTCAGCGGCACCTATGATCAAGAAGTCCAACTTCATGGCATCACAGGGGAAAGAAAATAGGCCTACCTTCGAGACCGTCACTACCTTCAACCTGGAAGAGATTGAAAAATTCAAGGCCGAGGCCGTCAGAACCTGGGGCAACGGAGAACGGATCTACCAGCAGGCGGCAGCCTATACCCTCATGCTCAACACCGGCCTGCGGACTGGGGAAGTCTTGGGGCTCCTGAACAGCGACATTGACTTGGAACACAAAGTCATCCATCTCCAGCGGGGCGTGAAGGAAATTGCCAAACGGGATGGCTTGGAAACCACCAGCGGCCGGGAGATTAAGGTGGGTAAGCTCAAGACCGCCTCCAGCAAGCGAGATGTGCCCCTCAACCAAGCCGCTGTGGACGCCATTCTGGACCTCCGTAAAGAAAGATACCTCGGAGAGGACAGACCACTAATCCCAGACAAAAACGGCAACTACACCCGCCCGGTAAACTTCCGTAAGCGGTACTACCGCATCCTGGAGGCCGCAGGCATCGAGCGTAAGGGCCTCCACAGCCTGAGACACACCTTCGCCACCACACTGGTCAACGGAGTCAAGCAGCCGGACGGGAGCATCAAATCACTCTCCCCAAGACAAGTCGCCGATCTCCTGGGCCACTCCACCTCAGAGATCACCGAGCTGTACTATGTGAAAAAGGATACCGCCCGGCTGGCTGGGATCACCGCCGGATTCGAGCTCTGACCCAGGGCAGCAATTGCACCGCAATAAACAAAGAAAAGCAGCTCTCCGAAACAGCGAAAAGCTGAATCGGAGAGCTGAAACTTTGATGCTTTTTTGATGCTGTAACAGACGGAACAGGGCGGAATCATTGACAACGGATAAGACAATTTGAGCATCATTTTGGCATCACCCGCGGTCCTCAAAAACAAACCCGCTGAATAAGTACAAAAAATCCGCCATTTTCGCGAGAAAACAGCGGATTTCTGGCAGGGGCAGAAGGACTCGAACCCTCGGCACGCGGTTTTGGAGACCGCTGCTCTACCAACTGAGCTATACCCCTATATGGTGGGCCTTCGGGGACTCGAACCCAGGACCGACCGGTTATGAGCCGGCTGCTCTAACCAACTGAGCTAAAGGCCC
>CATMVA010000007.1:0-101496 GCA_950075865.1 uncultured Oscillospiraceae bacterium
TCCTCTTCTGGTGTCTTTCTTCGTCTTCACGTTGTTTAATTTACAAGGTGCACGCTGCGCGTGACGGTTTCCATAAAACCCGATATCCGTTGTCCCCCTAAGGGTTTCAGCTTCTCCGGGTTTGGCCCCCGTTTGGAGCGCTCTATTACTATACCAAACCGAGCCCGGAATGTCAACACTTTTTTGCATTTTTTCCGCAACTTTTTTCTTGGCCCAACATCTTCGCTCCATTTTATTTTTCGCCCACAAAATGTGGTCCAACTTTTTCCTCCGGGCGGCCATTTCCCGTCAAAACAGAGAGAAATGGAATACCCACGCCCAGAATCAGGTTTCCCCAGAGCCCTGTCCAGCCGGTCACAATCGCCGTCCCCGTGCCGGGATCGGCCAGGGCCAGGGCAAACCCGGCCACTGTGGGGATCCACCCTGCCCCGCCGAACAGATACTGCCACAGTCGGGTACAGCTCTGGGAGAAAAGCCCTAGCAAAGCCAGATCCCCCAGCGCCGCCAGAGCCATCAGGAGGGCCTCCCCCCGCTGAAAGGCCCCAGGCACCCCGGCACCACTTAATAAATATAGAAAGGGCTGATCCATCTGCAGGATCAGGGCTGGTCCGAAGGCGCCCATCAGAGCCAGCAGCAAGGTGGACACCGCGGCGCAGATCCAGAGGATCCAGCTCCCCTGCTCCGGCTCCCCCTGCGCGGGCAGAAAGACGGCATATACGCCATATCCGGACAGGGACAAGGCCCAGGCTCCGGCGGCAGGAAGGCCCTTGACCTCGTCGGCAGTCACAGGGAGCAGATTTTCCCAATGCAGGCTGGGCAGACTCAACAGCAAAACGGACAGCAAAAGGACAGCCACAGTCGGAAGGAACAGCTTACCCGCCCGGGTCAGGACCTGGGCCCGGCGGGTCAGGTAGAGCGTCAGAAGCAGGGCGGTCAGTAGAATGACCCAGCGGCGGCCGTCTGAGCCAAGAGAGCGGAGCAGACGTCCGGAGGAGGAAGCGGCCGATCCCCAAAGGAGGGCCATACCCCAGGCCAGATAGAGCACTGCTAGGAGTCGGCCGGCCGGATCGGGCGGTTTTTCCAGAAAGGTTTCCTCCCTTCCCCGCCGGCTCCAATACAGCAGAAGCCACACTGGCAGAAGGGCCAGAGGGCACAGCCAAGCCAAATGGCCGGCGGTTTGGACGGGGAATTTTAAGGTCGTGATGACGGCGGGAAGCAGGGCGGAGACAATGATGGGGACGGATTTTTTATCCATAGCGGGCTCCTTCCCAGCAAACGCTTGCGGTGACTGTTTTGCCGGTATATCCGAGCAGGCCGGAAGGGGCCAGGACGGCCCAGCCGGCAGGTTCCAGCGAACCCTTGTCCCCCAAGGCCAAAGCGGGGATCTCGACCTTTCTTCCTTCGCAGAGTTGGGAGAGGGCCCAGGCCACCGAAACGCCCCGCTCATCGCGGCCTGGGGTCTCCCCGGAAACCGTTGGTGCAGTGGCGCTCAGGCCCTCTCCAGCAGAGCCTTTTACTACATATAATAAAGTATCCAGGCGGAGGTCGTGGTGGTCCAGGACATACTCCAGAGTTTTGAGGAGCTCGGAGGCGGCAATCCCTTCTCCCAGTAAGAGCTTCTCGGTCTGGCCCAGGTAGGCCTGGGAAGCCCGGGCGGACTGGAGGGACTGGATGGCAGAATCCATGTCAAACCCTTGTGCCGTAAGGAGTTCAGGCTCTTCATTTTCGCTGGCGCGGACGGCGGTGAGGGCGGTGAGGGAAATTTCGGCGTCGAAGCGGTCAACACATAGAGCCGTAATGATTTGGCGTTCTTCCAGCTCCCGGCCATGGGGAAGGCCGGAGGTGGCGGCAAGGGCCAAAATCAACAACAAAACGGAATATTTCTTTTGCATATTACTATTTGTTTCCCCTTTTCTTTGCGGTTTTGAGGGCGTTTTGGAGGGTTTTGAGGTCATTTTCGGGGATTTTTGGGGTGGTTTGAATTTTGAGGAATGCGCAAAGGAAAAAGTGCACGATGGATCGGGATAAATTCGCGGATCGCCGCGGGGCTTCGCCCCTCGCAATGACGGACGAAGGGCAAGGGCGCGGCCACGCACCTACTTTTGTTTGCGGCGGTTTTGGGGGTTCAGATGGGCGGGGCGGAGCTTGTCGGCGGGAAGAGGCTGGCGAAGGACGGGCTCGCCGTCGGCGAAGGGGTCCAGCCAGGCCGCGCCGAAGCTCTCCAGACCGGCGACGTGACCGATGAGCCAGCCGGCACCGGCCACCACACCCAGGAGCCCGGCCAGGCCGGCCAAGAGGGTGAGGAGGAAGCGCCAGAGGCGCAGGGCCCCTGCCAAGTCCTGGGAGGGCATGGTATAGCCGGCCACGCCGGCCACGGCCACCACCACCAGCACCGCCGGGGAGATGAGCTTGGCCTCCACCGCCGCCGAGCCCACCACCAGGCCGCCCAGGATGGAGACGGTCTGGCCCATGGACTGGGGAAGGCGGAGGCCGGCCTCCTGGAGGATCTCAAAGGCTACGAGAAGCATTAAAGTCTCGAAGAGGGCGGAAAAGGGCACGTCCCGCCGGGCGGCCATGATGGAGAGGGCCAGGCGGGTGGGGATGGCCTCGGGGTGAAAATTCACCATGGCCACATAGACCGCCGGAAAAAAGAGGGTCACCAGCAGGCAGACCCACCGGATCACGGTGAGGGCCGAGGCCAGCATCCAGTTGTCCGCACGGTCCTGTGGAGTACGGAGGAAATCCCCCACCACGCCGGGGAGGAGCCAGCCCAGGGGGAGCCCCTCGGCCAGGATGCCTACCTTGCCCTGGCAGAGCCCGTAGCAGAAGCGGTCGGGGCGCTCGGTGGTGAGGGCCAGAGGGAAGGGGGTGTCCAGATCGTCGATGAGGTACTCCTCCAAGTTCCCGGTTGCCAGAAGGGCGTCGATGTCGATATTTTGGATGCGCGCCTCCACCTCTTTGACCGTGTTCGGGTCGGCGATGCCGTCGATCCACAAAATATCCACCGGGGTGAGGGACTGGCGGCCCACGATCTGCTCGGTGATCCGCAGCTCGGGGCATTTCAGGTGCCGCCGGGTCAGGGAGGTGTTGGTCCGCAGGTTCTCCACGAAGGAGTCCCGGGGGCCCTTGACCGACACCTCGTTTTCCGGGCCGGCGATGCCCCGCTTCTCCTCGGTACCCACGTTGAAGGACAGGGCCCGCTCTTTTCCCGGGAAAAGCAGCAGGCAGTTGCCGTCAATGAGGTCGCTCACGGCATCGTCCAAGGTGTCCCGCTCTGTCACCGACAGGCCGTAGAGGGCCCCGGCGCGCATCTTTTCCCAGGCAATGGACTCCCCCAGCTCCCCCAGGGCCTTGTCCTGGGCCAGGGGGCGGAGGACGTAGTCGCTGACCCTCTCCATACGAACCATACCGGCCAAAAAGATCAGCTCGCAGCGCAGGGCCTGGTTCCCACCCACGGCGACGCTCCGGCGGTTAAAGTCCACGCAGCCGGCAAAGACTTCGGCCAGGCGCTCCGAGGTCAGAGGACCGGGAAGGCGGGGCTCCTTCCGGGGGTGGGGCGGGTCGGTGGGGGCGGGATTTCCGAACAGAGACATAGAGACACCTCTTTGGGGGGTTGATTGGATCAGTATTTCCAGAAAGAGGGATTTTATGCCGGGGAGCGCTTGAAGGGCAAAAACACCCCCCGGACCGGAGTCCGGGGGGTGGGGGAGCTAATGGTTCGCGGTCAGTCCGCAATTTTGAATCCCATGCTTTTCATGCGCTCGGCGAAGGCGTCGCCGCTGTTCTCGTTGAAGGCGTGGCTGATGACATGCTCGTAGGGGGTGTCCCCCTCGTACCAGGTACCGAAGCACTGGCTCTGGCCGTGCTTGTCCAGCTTGGGATAGGCGCTGAAGCTCTTGGTGCCCCATTTCCCGTTAAAATGGATGGTCTTGGGGCCGATGGTCCAGACGGCGTCGGTATAGACCACCGTGTCGTCCTTCACATAGGGCAGGCGGCGGAACACGGCGTCCAGGCGGACCTGGTCGGTGACGATGGGCTCCTCCCCGTCGATGTAGTACATCCCGATGCCGGTGCCGTTTTTGGTGGTGATCAGGGCGTAGAGGCACTCCCGCCGGCCGTCCTGCCGGACCCCGGAATAGAGGGCACAGGTGCAGCGGTAGGTTGCAGCGTAGTTCTGCTCCTCCCTGCCGCCGTCCCCCTTCACCCGGTCCACCACAAAGGTCCGGTCAAAGCCCCCCATGCCCCGGACCGGCTTGCCCATGTAGGTGCCGGTGACCAGAGTATTGACCTGGAAGTAGGGGGCGGGCTGCTCGGGATTGGCGTGGCTGATGACGGCCACCGGGAAGGGGGTCACCTTCAGGTCCAGGATGCTGCCGCCGGGGCCTTCCTTAAATTCGGCGGCGACACCGCCGCTGCCGTCGTCGGTAAAGCGGAGGAGGCTATACGGCGAAGTGGATTCGATCTCGAAACATTTGGGGCGGTCCCCCATCTTGTGGTAGGGCCCGGACACGGCGTCCTCCTGAGCGATGTCCTCCCCATGGAGGCCACGCTGGCAGGCCGGGGGATGGTCACCGAACTCGATAATGCCGCTCCACCGCAAAGGGTGCGGATATGAAAAGGGCCGAAGGTCTGCTCAAACCTTCGGCCCTCTTCATAAGGAAAGAGGATACAATGAAATGAAAAAGAAAACTGCCCTTGCAAGAGATATCATACCCCGGACTTGTTTCTTAAAAAAACAAAAGTTGTTACAAAAACATTAAATCTCAAATTTTTTCTGTCGTTTTTCCGTAACACAGGGCAAGATGCAAAAAGACGGCGGGGTGACCGCCGTCTTTTTGCAAAGGATAAAGAGGATAGAATGAAAAAGATACTTCCGCTTGCAAAGTCTATTATGGCGGGAAGGTGTTACGAAAAAAAGCCCGAGTTGTTACAGAAACATTAAATCGTATGTTCCCGGCGGTGGGCGAAGAAGTCCCGGAGAAGGGCGGCGCACTCGGCCTCCAGCGGGCCACGGTAGAGCCGGGGGCCTTTGAGGGTGGCGAAGTTCTCCTCGAAGAGGTTGAGGACCGAGCCGCAGACACCCATACTCTCGTCCCGGGCGCCGTAGTGGACCTCGCCGATGCGGGCGCTCATGATGGCGCCGGCGCACATGGGGCAGGGCTCCAGGGTCACGTAGAGCCTGGCCTTTTGGAGCCGCCAGCCGCCCAGGGCTTGGTTGGCCTGGCGGATGGCCATGAGCTCGGCGTGGCCCAGGGCATCGGAGTCGGTCTCCCTGCGGTTGTAGCCCTCCCCCACGATGGAACCGTCCTCCCAGACGATGACACAGCCCACGGGGACCTCCCCCAGGGAGAAGGCGGTGCGGGCCAGCTCCAGGGCCCGGGACATATAAAATTCGTGATTCATGTCATTCCTCCGTCAAAATGGGGTCCCCGCAAAAGCGGTATACCGCTTTTGCGGGGGAAGGGAGAAGATGTCTGAGGATATGAAAGCTTTCGGCAAAGCCGGAAACGAAATGGATCAGACTGCTTCTGACGCGGCGTAGTCCTCCACCAGGACCCGGGAGAGCTTCAGGGGGTCCTCCCCTTTTTTCAGGCGGAGGGTGAGGGCGGGCTTCTCTCCGGGGGAGAAAAGGACCCGGCCCTTCCAGCGCTCGGCCCCGCAGAGGGCCGAGACCCGCCGCAGATCGAATTCCTTGAGGGAGAAGACCACGTTGCTGCCCTTCTGGGTCAGCTCGGTGATCCCGTTTTCGGCGCAGCGGGAGCGGAGCAGGGCCACAGCGATCAGGTTGTTCACCGGCCGGGGCGGGTCGCCGTAGCGGTCGATGAGCTCGTCGGTGACATCGTCGGCGTCAGCCTCGGTGCGGATGAGGGCGATCTTGCGGTAGAGGTCCATCCGCTGCTCGGCCGAGGGGACGTAGCGGTCGGGGATGGAAGCGGCCACGGTCAGGTCGGCCGAGCACTGTCCGGGAAGCCGGTCGGCCTCCCCCCGCTCGGTGAGGACGGCCTCCTCCAGAAGCTTCAGGTACATGTCGTAGCCCACGCTGACCAGGAAACCGGACTGCTCGGGGCCCAGGACGTTGCCGGCGCCCCGGATCTCCAGGTCACGCATGGCGATCTTGAAGCCCGAGCCGAACTCGGCGAACTCCCGGATGGCGGACAGGCGCTTGGAGGCCACCTCGGAGAGGACCTTGCCCCGGCGGAAGGTCAGGTAGGCGAAGGCCCGGCGGGAGGATCGGCCCACCCGGCCCCGAATCTGATGGAGCTGGGCAAGGCCCATTTTGTCGGCATCCTCGATGATGAGGGTGTTCACGTTGGCGATGTCGATGCCGGTCTCGATGATGGTGGTGCAGCAGAGCACGTCCACCTCCCCGTCGGACATGCGGGTCATCACGTCGCCCAGCTCCTCCTGGGTCATCTTGCCGTGGGCCACGGCCACACGGGCCTCCTCCCCCAGCATTTCCCGGATACGGTTCGCCGTGCGGGCGATGGTCTCCACCCGGTTGTGGAGGTAGTAGACCTGGCCGCCCCGCTCGATCTCCCGGCGCATGGCGTCGGCCAGGACCGACCAGTCGTGCTCCAGGACGTAGGTCTGGACCGGTTGGCGGTCCAGGGGGGGCTCCTCCAGGGTGGACATGTCCCGAATGCCCGAGAGGGCCATGTTGAGGGTGCGGGGAATGGGGGTGGCCGAGAGAGTGAGCACGTCCACCTGGCGGGAGATCTCCTTGAGCCGCTCCTTGTGGGTGACGCCGAAGCGCTGCTCCTCGTCCACCACTAAAAGGCCCAGGTCCTTGAACTGCACGTCCTTCTGGAGAAGCCGGTGGGTGCCGATGAGGAGGTCCACACCTCCCTCGGCGGTTTTGCGGAGGGTCTCCTTCATCTGGGCGGGGGTGCGGAAGCGGGAGATGACGGCCACATCCACGGGGTATTTGGCGAAGCGCTGTTTGGCGGTCAGGTAGTGCTGCCGGGCCAGGACGGTGGTCGGAACCAGGATGGCGGCCTGCTTGCCGTCCAGAATACACTTCATGATGGCCCGAAAGGCCACCTCGGTCTTGCCGTAACCCACGTCGCCGCAGAGGAGGCGGTCCATGGGCTTGTTCTGCTCCATATCCCGCTTGATCTCGGCAATGCAGCGGAGCTGGTCCTCGGTCTCGGTGTACTGGAACTCCTCCTCAAACTCCTTTTGCCAGGGGGAGTCGGGGGAAAAGGCGAAGCCGGGCTGGCGCTGGCGCTGGGCGTAGAGCCGGATGAGGCCTTTGGCCAGGTCCTGGACCGCCTTTTTGGCCTTCGACTTCTGCCGTTCCCAGTCGCCGCCCCCCAGTTTGGAGAGCTTTTTGGTCTCGTTCGCATCCTCTCCCCCGCCGATGTACTTGCTGACCATATCCAGCTGGGTGGCGGGGACGTAGAGCACATCGGCCCCGGCGTAGGCGATCTTCACGTAGTCCTTGTCAATGCCGTCCACGGGCATCTTTACCATGCCCTGGTACCGGCCGATGCCGTACTGCTGGTGGACCACCAGGTCACCGGGGCTGAGGTCGGCGTAGGACTTCAGCTTCTCCCGGTTGGTGGTTTTGGCCGGACGGTGCTTCTTAACCGGGGCGGCCTGGCCCTCAGTGAGGACGGCCAGCCTAGCCCCCGGAAACTCCATGCCCGAGGAGAGGCCGCCGCAACAGATCACCGCCTCCCCCGGTTTGGGGAGGACCGAGAGCTTGAAGTCCACCGCCGAGCGGACCTTCTGTTCCCGGAGGAGGGTCTGGAGGTTGAGACAGCGCTGCTCGGTGCCCGCCAGGACCACCACGGAGAAGCCGGCGGAAATATAGTGTGAGAGGTCAGAGACGGCGGTCTCCAGGCTGACGCCGTAAGAGGGAAGCTGCTTGGCAGTGACCGCGACCAGTTCCCGGGGGCGCAGGGGGTACTGGGAGGAGGTGAAGGAATCCAGGTAGGCGGCGGCCCAGGCCTCCAGGGAGGCCGAGAACTCCTCGGGGGAGGCGCACAGTCTCCCCAACTCGGGAAGGAGAAGGCCGCTCTCACTAAGGGCGGTCACGTCCTCGTTCATCTGCCAGAGGTAGTTTTTGCACCGCTCCAGGAAGCGGGGAGATTCGCTGATGAGGACGGTGGCGTCGGGGGGGAAATAGTCCAGGGCGGTGGCCATCTCCGGGTAGATGAGGGCCAGGTAGCGGTCCATGGCCGGGAAGGTCAGGCCGTTTTCTATCAGTTCCTTGTCCTGATGGAGGGTCACCAGGAGCTGGTCGGGGCAGTTCCCCTTCTTGACGGCGGTGGCCAGGCGCTGGTCCAGGGCTTTGGCCAGGCCGGGGGCAAACTGGGGCAGGACCTCGGCAGCGGGGAGGATGCGGGCCTCCTCCAGCTGCTCGGTGCGGCGCTGGGTGGAGGGATCGAAGAGGCCCATGGAGTCCACCTCGTCCCCGAAGAACTCCAGGCGGACCGGCTGGGGGTGGGCGGGGGAGAAAAAGTCCAGGATGCCGCCACGGAGGGCAAACTGGCCCACGCCCTCCACCTGGTCGCAGCGGGAGTAGCCGGCGGCAGTCAGGCTCTCGGCCAGTTCGTTCAGGTCGTACCTCTCCCCCATTTTCAGCACCCGGCTGACCCTGTTCAGCAGGCCGGGGGGCATGGTGCGCTGGACCACCGCCTCGGCGGCGGCCACGGTGAAGGGGGGCGGAGTCTCCCCTCCCAGGGCCCAGAGGGCGGAAAGACGCTTGTGCTCCCACTCCCGGGAGACCACGGCGGCGTTGTGGAAGGTAAATTCCCGGGCGGGGAGGGTAAGGACGGCCTCCCCGGTGAGGGCGGTGAGATCGGCGGCAAGGCGTTGGCAGTCGGCCTCGTCGGCGCAAAGAAGGACCACCGGGCGGCCGGTCTGCCGCCGGAGGCCGGCGGCAAAGTAAGCCCGGTGAGCCAGGGAGAGGCCGGAAACGGCCACGGGGGAACGGCCGGCGTCCAGGGCGGACGTCAGATGGGTGAACTCCGGTATTTGGCTCAGGAAATCAAGCAGTTTTTTCATAGATCCTCCGAAAAAGAGTGTTTTCCCGGAACGACCAAAAGCCCCCATTCCCGGAGGGAGGGGGGGTCTGCGGTTTGTGAAACCAGTATAACGATTTTTGGGCGGGGGGTCAAGGGGGAAAAGGGACAAAAAACGGCCCCTCCGGAGGGAGGGGCCGCTGACGCAGGGTCCTTACTGGGCAGGGCTTGCGGTGGGAGCGGAGCTCTCCAGGGCTTTGGCGATCTGGCGGGCTTCGTTGACGGCGGCGAGCTGGTCCCAGAAGGTGTGGGGGTCCAGATCGTCGTAAGCCTGGGTTGTCTCCACCGCAGCCTCCTCGATCCACTGGCGGGTCATGTCGTCCAGCCGGTAGCCGGCGATCACATCGTCGGTAGCATAGGCGCGGATCTGATCCTCGGCGACGGGGATACGCATGATGATGTGGTAGCCGTAAGAGGTGGTGACCACATCGCTGACCTGACCGATCTCCAGGGCCAGGGCGGCGTTCTCAAATTCGGGGACCATCTGGCCGGCGTAGGCCATGGTGTAACCGTCGGGATAGTAGAGCTCTCCGGTGGAAGCGTCCCGGCCATCCTCGCTGTACGCCTTCATCAGCTCGTCGAAGGTGGCCGCGGGATCCTCGGCGGCGCGGATCTGGGCCAGGAAGCCCTGGATCTTCTCCAGAACGGCGGTCTTCTCCTCGTCGGAGAAGTTCTCGTAGGTGCCGTCCTCCAACTGGCGACGGGTAGACAGGAGGATATGCTTGGCTCCGTAGATGCCGTTCTCCTCCATAAAGTCGGAGACGAAAGCATCCCGGTCGGCCTCGGTCACCGTGATCTCGCCGGTCTCGCGGAGCTTGGCCAGCAGGGCCTCGTTCAGGAAATAGACGGCGTTGAGCTCCTCGAAGAGTTCCCGGGAGACGCACATGCTGTCCAGCATGGCAAGGTACTCCTCCTCCCCGCCGTACATCTGGATGGCGTAGGCGATCTGCTCGGCGGCTTTCTCCTCCTGCTCGGGGGAGAGGACGGCGCTGACCTCGGCGGCTTTGGCCCGGACCACCTGGTAGAGCTTGGCGGTCTCCAAGGCCTGGTCCTTCAGCTCCTGGGCCTTGGAGGTCCACTGCTCGGCGGTGCTGAGACCGTAATACTGCTGCTCCACCGAGATGGCGTTGGAGAGCCAGAAGAGGTACTCCTCGGCGGTGATCCCGGTGCCGTTGATGGTCAGCAGGGCGTAGTCGCTCTTGATGCCGGCGGCCTGCCAGCAGAGGTCGCCGCTATGGTCCTCCTCCTGGGGCTTGGGGGTACAGCCCGAGAGCAGGATCAGGGCCAAAAGCCCAGCCAGAAATCTCGTCTTTTTCATTTACATATCCTCCCGCATATTTAGCTTCGCTTGTCTTTGCCGATCAAAGCTAACGTGATTTTTGTTATTGTACCACCAATTTGTGAACAAAACAAGACGGAGTTTTTGGGGGGGCGTTTTCTTGCCCAAGGGCAAGGGCGGATTTGCAGGGGGACCACTTTGGGGCCAAAGTGGCCCCCCTTAGACCCCCCGAAAGCCCCAGAGGGGGAGAGTTTCGATTCTCTCCCCCTCTGGACTCCCCCTCTCACCGACCAAAGGAGGGGGCCTGCGGGCCCCCTCCTTGTGGAATCTTCCCCGAGATGTTCTACCATAGGCCACTGACCTTCGACCCGAACTTCGTAGCGGGTCTTGGTTCGAGGGGAACGGCGCGTCAAGGATGCCGCGCCCTACGAGGGCAAAGGGCACGGGGCACGCCCACCCAGGCGGCGGAAATTTCAACCCAACCACCCCAAGGTTGCGATACTGTGAGCGGCAGCGGCGCAAGAGAGGCCGCGGGTCGCATTGAGAGAGCCGCCGGTCAATAGGTCGGTAACCCGGAGTTTTTCACCCGAGTGAGCGCAGGACAGATTTTCAACACAGGACAGTTGCAGACCCCCACACCATAATTTTCTGTGGTCTTGCCCGTAAAAAGTTCGGAGTCCAGAACCGCTTTCAAGCGGTTTTGGACCCGGCTGGGAAGCCGAAAAAGAATAAAAGGTCAGGGACAAAGGCTTTCTCAGGAGATCTCTCCATGTTCCTTTTCAAACTTCTTCACACAGCTGTAAATCAGCATCCGTATCAGGCTCCCCGTGCTTCGGCAGTCGTATTTGGCAATATATTTCAACTTTTTCAGCTGGTCCTCCGGGATGCGGAAGCCGAAATTGATCTGGCGGTCTTTCATGAACATCACCTCCCAGCCAATATAATACTATATATACACTATTTAGTCAATATATAGGCATTAGTTGTATGAAGAAATTTTTCTTGCTATAATAGACACCAGATAGTATGTATGCGCGTCGGGAGGCGTTTTTTATGGCTGAGCCTGTATATGTGAACCGCATCAGATTTGCCTCTTCTCTGGACAAAGAGTTGGCGGACCCCTTTGACCGGCTGTCCAAGAAGACCCGGATCCCCAAGTCCCGGCTGCTGGACGAAGCCATTGAGGATCTGCTGGCGAAATACGAAAAGAAAAGCGGCTGAGGGCGGGACCACGCTCCGGCCGCTTTTTTCGCACCGTATACTTACATCATTATACACCACATTACATAAAATGCAACCACTTGTTTCAAATTTTTGTATGCTGTAAAATGGTGTAAGGTGATGTAATTATGGCAGATAGTATCCTGGTAAACCGGACCCGCTTTACCTCCTCCATGAAAAACGAGCTGATGGAGGACTTTGACAAGCTGGCCGCCGAGACCCGCATCCCGAAATCCCGGCTGCTGGACGAGGCCGTGGAGGACCTGCTGAAGAAGTACCGGAAAAAGGGCCGCTGATACCATTCGGACAGCAGGGACGGTTCTTCTGTCTCAAAGGGCGAGACAGTAAGAACCGTCCCTCTGTCCTTCGCGGAAATGGAAAAGATGAAGAATTTCTTTTGTTTTTCTTTATTTTCACTTTTTCCCAGTGACAAATCAAATCTCCTGCGTTATAATGGGCCCACGAACCAGACTTCCGATCTCAAAGGGGGAGCTTTCCATGCGCCTGATCGACGCGCCCAATCATCTGGCCTTTCTGGCCTGCGTTCACGACCTGCTGGCCGAGCCCAAGGTCCAGTCCATGCGGACCTTTATCCATCACCCCGGCGTGACCTGCTACGAGCACTCCATCTTTGTGGCTTACGTGGCCTTCCGGCTGGCCCGGCGGTGGCGGCTCAACTACATGGCCTGCGCCCGGGCGGGGCTGCTTCACGACCTGTACCTCTACCGCTGGAACGACCAGAGCGCCCATCCGGGCAACCAGTGTCTGGACCACCCCGAATTTGCCCTCCGCAACGCCCAGACCATCACCAAGCTCTCCCCCATGGAGAGAAACATCATCCAGGCCCACATGTGGCCCCTGGCCATCCACATGCCCCACTCACGGGAGGCCTGGACGGTGAGCCTGGCCGACAAGATCTGCGCCACCATCGAAACCATCCAGCTCTGGAAGCGGATGAAGCTGCGGACGGTCCTGGCCCAGTAACACGGCAAAAAGCACAAAAAACCCGTCGAAACGCTCCGTTTTTTTGCGGAGCGTTTTTTCTTATTTCCTTTGCATTTCCATCTCTCCTTTGCTATAATAGATTATAATGTTATATACGCTTTATTTTCAGATGGGAGTGGAGAGCATGAATCATCTCAGCGCCATGGTCTTTCTGTCCCGGGACCCCCAGGGTCCCTCCCCTCTTTTGCAGGACATTTTATTCGATCCGGCAGCCCGCTGGCTGGCGGAAGCCCTCCGTTCCGCCGGCGTGGAACGGTTTTTTGTTGTCTGCGACCGGGACAACGCAGAGAAGACCGCTCTCTGCTTCCCCGAGGGGACCACGGTGGTCTCTGACGGCGACGGGGACGCCACGGTACGGCTCCACGGCTTTCTGGAGGAGAATCCGGGCAATCTGGCCGTGATCACCCGGCCAGTGCTGCTCGCCCCCGAGGGGACCACCTTCTCCCTGCCTGGGAAGGAGCCCCAGAAGAGCATTTTCTCCCTGAAGGGGAGCGCCCTTCTCTCCGCCCTGCGGGACGGGAAGAGCTTTGGGGACGCGGTCCACGCCATGGGGGACGCCTCCCCCTGGAAGGGGCGGGTCCTGCCTTTGGAGAACGATCCCTCCTACCGGGCCTTTACGGTGGAGCCCATAGCCAAGAATCTGAGCGTGGAACGGCTCCTGGCCGCCGGGGTGCGGATCATGGATCCCAGCCAGGTGTACGTAGGACCCGCGGTCAAGGTGGGCAGGGGCACCGCCCTGCTGCCCGGCACCATCCTCCGGGGAGAGACCGTGATCGGGGAGGACTGCGTCATCGGGCCTACTACCATGATTCGGGACTGCGTGATCGGGGACCGGGTGACGGTAAACGCCTCCCAGCTCAACGAGAGCGTGGTGGAGGAGGATACCACCGTGGGGCCCTTTGCCTATGTCCGGCCCCACACCCATGTGGGCAAGGCCGTCAAGGTGGGGGACTTTGTAGAGCTGAAGAACTCGGTCATCGGGGACGGCACCAAGATCTCCCATCTGACCTATGTGGGGGATTCCGACGTGGGACAGAAGGTCAACTTCGGTTGCGGCACGGTGACGGTGAACTACGACGGGACCAAAAAGTTCCGCACGGTCATCGGGGACCACGCGTTTATCGGCTGCAACACCAACTTGGTGGCTCCGGTGGAGGTGGGCGAGGGCGCCTACACCGCCGCCGGCAGCACCATCACCGACGACGTGCCCGCCGAATCCCTGGCCATCGCCCGGTCCCGGCAGGAGCTCAAGCGGGATTGGGTCAAGCGGCGCCGCAAGGGCTGAGAGGCCTTCTTTTTGTCCGCTTCCCTTTCGGGGGCTGAATATACAAGGAAAATAGAATACAAAAGAGATGAGAGGGTGTAGTGACATGATTTCACACGGAAAGGACATCAAGATCTTCTCGGGCAACGCTAATCCGGCTTTGGCCAAGGCCATTTGCCAGCGGCTCAACACCGAGCTGGGAAGCGCGGAGACCGGCCGTTTCGCCGACGGCGAGGCCTTCTGCTCCATCTACGAGACCGTCCGGGGCTCTGACGTGTTCGTGGTGCAGCCCACCTGCCGGCCGGTGAACGACAACCTGATGGAGCTGCTCATCATGATCGACGCCCTCAAGCGGGCCTCGGCCGGGCGGATCACCGCCGTCATTCCCTACTTCGGCTACGCCCGGCAGGACCGGAAAGCCAAGCCCCGGGATCCTATTTCGGCCAAGCTGGTGGCCAACATGATCACCGCCGCCGGGGCGGACCGAGTGCTGACCATGGACCTCCACGCCTCTCAGATCCAGGGCTTCTTTGATATTCCGGTGGACAATCTGCTGGGAAGCCCCATTTTTGCTCATTACTACCACGACCAGTTCATCGGCCAGGAGGAATCCACCGTGGTAGTCTCTCCCGACGTGGGCAGCGTGGCAAGGGCCCGGACCTTCGCCCAGAAGCTGGGGCTGCCCCTGGCCATCGTGGACAAGCGGCGGCAGAAGGCCAACTCCTCCGAGGTCATGAACATCATCGGCAACGTGAAGGGAAAGAAGGTCATCCTGCTGGATGATATGGTGGATACCGCCGGGTCCCTCTGCCACGCCGCCCAGGCTATCGTGGACATCGGCGGGGCCACCGAGGTGTACGCCTGCGCCAGCCATGGCGTGCTCTCCGGCCCCTCCTATGACCGGATCGAGCAGAGCCCCATCAAGGAGCTGGTGCTGCTGGATTCCATCCCCGCCCAGCGGGAGAACTTCCCCAAGATCAAGTATCTCACCGTGGCCGACCTCTTTGCCGAGGCCATCGAGCGGATCTATCAGGAGGTTTCGGTGTCCAAATTGTTTAACTGAGAAGCGCGAAAGGGCGGACAACGAGCGACATTGGACCGGAGCGAGGACGAGCGCAGGGCCGAAAAGCGGCCCAGGATCAGTCCGAGTCGGAGGGAAATGGAGCGAGTGTTCTGGCCGCCCTGCAGCGTGACATGGCTTTCTAAAGGAGAGCAGGACCTGCTCTCCTTTTTCCTAGGGAGGTTCACTATGTTCTTCCGAAAAGACAAATCATCCGGGGTGAGCTGGCTCATTGTGGGGTTGGGCAATCTGGGAGACCAGTACGAGGGCTCCCGGCACAATGTGGGGTTTGACACGGTGGATGTGCTCTCCCGCGGCCTGGGGGTGAACGTGCAGCGGCTCAAGTTCAAGGCGCTGACGGCCACTGCTGACATCGGCGGAGAAAAGATGCTGCTGATGAAGCCCACCACCTTTATGAACCTGTCCGGGGAGGCAGTGGAGCAAGCGGCCGCCTTTTACAAGGTTCCCCCCGAGCGCATTCTGGTCATCTCGGATGAGGTGGCTCTCCCCCCGGGGAGCCTCCGCATCCGAAAGAACGGCTCGGCCGGCGGGCACAACGGGCTGAAGAACATCATCGCCCACCTCCACTCCCAGGAGTTTCCCCGGATCCGGATCGGGGTGGGGGAAAAGCCCCATCCGGACTACGACATGGCCGACTGGGTGCTGGGAAAGCCCCAGGGAGCCGACCGGAAAGCCATCGACGAGGCCATCGGCCGGGCTGCCCAGGCCGTTGAGTGCTATATCAATGAGGGTCCCGACCGGGCCATGAGTAAATTCAACTAAACTGAAACGCCGTGGAAAGACTTTCTTTCCACGGCGCTTTTGTCGGTATGTTTAAGATAATATCCCTTAAAATGTCATAAGTGATTTCCGCTTACGTCATACTGTCATCGGAGGTTGATGCGCATGTATGAACGGATCCGGGAGCTGCGGGAAGACAATGATATCAAACAGAAGGACATGGCCGCCTATCTGAAGCTCCACCAGACCACCTATTCCAGCTACGAGCTGGGGAAGCTGAATGTTCCGGCCGGCATCCTGATGGCGCTGGCCCGATATTATCACACCAGCGTAGATTACCTGCTGGGCATGACCGATATCCGGACCCCTTATCCGCCCAGGAAAAAATAGGATTCCGGCGCTGTCATTGTTTGATTTTGATCCGGAAGGTGGAGGTCATGGATGGATCCCCTGTCGTCCGTGTGCTGCTGGCGGAGCCTTCGCCGCTCCAAGGCCAGGTAATGACCGATCTGCTCCATACGGCGGGGATGGAGGCGCGGTGGGCCATGGACGGCCCGGAGGCGCTGGCGCTCCTTCCCGACTTTCGGCCCCACGTGCTTCTGACCGAGCTGATGCTGCCCTTTTTCAGCGGGTTGGAGCTGATCCGGCGGTGCCGGGCCCAGGAGCCCGAGCTCAAGGCGCTGGTGGTGACCTCGGTCTCGGCCGAATGGGCCATGGAGGCCGCCTCGGCCGCCGGGGCCCAGTTTGTGCTGCTCAAGCCCGCCGACGGTGGCGAGATCCTGCGGCTGATTTGGGAGCTGACCGGCGCAGAGGCCTATTTGGAAAAACTCCTTCTCGCCCACTATCCCGAGGGACACAAGCTGGGGCGTTGTCGGTGCGCCCGGTGCGCCGCTCTGCTGGCCCAGAACCGGGAGGCGCAGCTGAAAGAGCTGTATATCGAGGTGGCCGCGCGGGAAAAGACCAACCGAAGCTGCGTGGCCCAAAGTGTGGGGCGGTTCATCAAGGAGTTCTGGCAGAACGGCGACCCCGACTTTCTGGGGCTTCCGGACACGGAGAAGCCCCCGCCCATCAAAGACTTTTTGAAGGCTTTGTCCCAAGCCGCCACGTTTCCCTTGTAATCGGACAAGTTCTCCCGGTATCATGGTGACACCAAATGAGAAAGGTCTGATCACCATGCGCGCCTGGCACACCGTTTCGTCAGAGGAGACCCTGGCCCAGTTGGGCTCCCACCCCAGGCAGGGGCTTGCCGGCCGGGAGGCAAGCCGCCGACTGGAAAAATACGGGCCCAACCGGCTCCGGGGCAAGCCGCCCCGGCCCATGGTCCTGCGGCTGCTGGACCAGTTTCGGGACCCCATGATCCTGGTGCTTCTGGCCGCGGCCGGGCTGAGCCTTCTGTCCAGCGGCGGGGAGGAGTGGCTGGACAGCGTGATCATTCTACTTATCGTGGCGGTGAACGCCGTCATCTCCATCTCCCAGGAGAACAACGCCCAGAAGGCACTGGAGGCCCTTCAGAACATGTCGGCCCCTCATGCCAGGGTGATCCGGGACGGGAAGGAGCTCCGTATCCCGGCCCAGGAGGTGGTACCCGGGGACCTGATCCTGCTGGAGGCCGGGGACCTGGTGCCGGCCGACGCCCGGCTGCTGGAGGCCCACGGGCTCAAGGCTGACGAGTCGGCCATGACCGGAGAGTCGGTACCGGTGGACAAGGACCATGCGGGGGCCCTCCCCGAGGCCACCGCCCTGGCTGACCGCCGCAACATGGTCATCGGCTCCACCGTCATCACCGCCGGCCGGGGCCGGGGGGTGGTGACGGCCACGGGGATGGACTCCGAGGTGGGCAAGGTGGCCGGGCTCCTGCTCCGCCAGGAGGAGGCCGAGACTCCTCTCCAGCGGCGGATGGGGGAGATCTCCAAGACCCTGTCCTTTGTGTGTCTGTGCGTATGCGCCGTCATGTTCGGGGTGGGGCTGCTCCAGAACCGGGGGATGCTGGATATGTTCATGACCGCCGTGTCCCTGGCGGTGGCCGCCATTCCCGAGGGACTGCCCGCCATCGTCACTATCGTGCTGGCCCTGGGGGTACAGCGGCTGGCCAAGCGGGGGGCCATCGTGAAAAAGCTCCCCGCCGTGGAGACCCTGGGCTGCGCGGGAGTGATCTGTTCGGACAAGACGGGGACCCTGACCCAAAACAAAATGACCGTGCGGCAGGTGTGGATGGCTCCAGGGACCGACCGGCGGAGCCTGCTGGGGGCGGGGGCCCTGTGCTGCGACGCCACCCTCCAGGGAGGATCATCGGCCGTGGGGGACCCCACCGAGACCGCCATTGTGGAGGCCGCCCTCAAGGAGGGCCTGCGGAAGGACCAACTGGAGAAGGAAAGCCCCCGGAAGGGGGAGGTGCCTTTCGATTCCGAGCGGAAGCTCATGTCCACCGTCCACGTCCTGCCCGGAGGCGGGTTCCGGGTGTGCGTCAAGGGGGCCCCCGATATATTGCTGAAAAAATGCGCCCTGGAGCCCCACCAGCGCAGGGCGGCTCTGGCCGAGAACGACCGGATGGCCCAGAACGCTCTGCGGGTCATTGCCGTGGCCGTCCGGAATCTGCCCTCTCTCCCCCCTGTTCTCTCCGGGGAGACATTGGAGAAGGACCTGACCCTGCTGGGGCTCATCGGCATGATCGACCCGCCCCGGGACGAAGTGAAGGCGGCGGTGGCCGAGTGCCGCCGTGCGGGGATCCGGCCCGTGATGATCACCGGGGACCACAAGCTCACGGCCGTGGCCATCGCGAAGGAGCTGGGCATCTACCGCAACGGGGATCTGGCCCTGACCGGGGCTGATCTGGACTTTATGCCTCAGGGAATGCTGGAGCAGGACATCGGGCGCATCACGGTCTTCGCCCGGGTCTCTCCCGAGCACAAGACCCGGATCGTCAATGCCTGGCGGAAGCAGGGGCAGGTGGTGGCCATGACGGGGGACGGGGTCAATGACGCTCCCGCCCTGAAGGCCGCCCACATAGGCTGCGCCATGGGCAAGGCGGGCACCGACGTGGCCAAGGGGGCGGCCGACATGATCCTCACCGACGACAACTTTGCCACTATTGTCGCCGCCGTGGCCGAGGGACGGGGGATCTACGCCAACATCCGTAAGGCCATCCATTACCTGCTCTCCTGCAACATCGGGGAGATCTTTACCATCTTCATCGCCACTGTGCTGGGGTTCCACCAGATGCCCCTGCTGCCGGTGCAGCTCCTGTGGCTCAACCTGGTCACTGACTCCCTGCCCGCCCTGGCATTGGGGGTGGAGCCGGTGGAGGAAGGCATCATGGACCGGAAGCCACGGCGCTCTGACGAAAATCTGTTCAGCCGGGCCTTCTCCTTCCGGCTACTGTGGCAGGGGGTGATGGTGGGGTTGCTCACCCTGGGAGCCTACGTGCTGGGGGAGTATGTCCTCTCCGATCCGGGTGAGGCCTGTCAGGCGGCCAACACCATGGCCTTCGCCACCCTGACCCTGTGTCAGCTCTTTCACGCCTTTGACGTGCGCAGCGAGTACCATTCCCTCTTCCACATCGGAGTTTTTTCCAACCCCGCCATGAACAAAGCCTTTCTGGTAGGGCTTGCCATGCAGCTATCAGTGCTGCTTTTGCCTCCCCTTCAGGTCATTTTTCAGACCGTGCCTATGAACGCCGCCGAATGGAGCGCCGTATTGGTCCTCTCCCTGACCCCGGTAGTCATTTGTGAGCTGGGGAAACGCTTGGGGCGGAAGTCCCAGGCCGCGCCTTCCGTCCAAAAAGTCGGTTCTGTCCGGTAATACAAGGAAAACATGGAAAAATCCTCCTCTTAGAAGAGGGGGATTTTTCTTTCGGGGATATTGCTATTTTTGTCGAGGTTCGGTATAATGATTCCATAGCGGCCTTGGGCCGCCATTCCCTCAACCACGCGCTATGACTTTAAAAGGAGGCGGAAAGATGCTGCAGAGATTGAAACATTTGCTCTCCGCCGCACTGATGGCAGTTCTTCTGGTGATCACGGTCTCCCCGATGGTCCCTACGGCATGGGCCGCCTATACCGACGACGCCGGGGACTGGTACTCCCCCATGATCCAGAAGGCCCAGGAGTATAAGCTGATGAACGGCTATCCGGACGGCTCTTTCGGGGTGGGGCTGGATATCACCCGGGCCGAGTTTACCACCGTCCTGTGCCAGATGTTTGGCTGGGAGCCGGTGGAGGAGCCTGAGGAGGTCGTTTTTGACGATGTGAGGGGCTGGGCCCAAAAGTACATTTACGCCGCTTTGGAGCACGGCGCGGTGGACTCTGACGCCACCTTCCGTCCCCAGGCCCCCATCTCCCGGGAGGAGATGGCCGTCATGCTGGTGAAGGCCCTGGGCTACGGGGACCTGGCTGAAAAACGGGCCGAGGCCGAGTTGCCCTTCGCTGATGTGGACGAGAACGGGAACAGGGGCTATATCCGGGTAGCCTACGACATCGGTATGACCGCCGGGGTCCCCGGACCCAATGGCACGGTCGACTTCCTGCCCCAGGATTCGGCCCGGCGGGAGGAGGCGGCCACCATGCTGGTGAACGTCTACGAGCGTTATATCTCCAAGACCGACTGGCTCCACGGATTTTACGCCTTCGCCTCCTTCTCCCAGATCGATCTTGGAACCCAGATGGACGAGGTAAGCATGGGCTGGGCCCGACTGTCTTGGAACGAGGAAGAAGGCGTCTACCTTAACACCTCCCGCTCGGGAGGCAACGAATGGGCCATTCCCGAGGATCCCCGGGCCTCCCTGGACAAGCTGGAGGAGGCGGAGGTCCCCCACAATCTGAATGTCTACGCCGACACGGCCAAGCGGGTCAAGGTCAGCGAGGAGGAGAGCATCAGTGTGCTGGAGCTCCTCATGACCGACGAGGCGGCGGCCCAGCAAATGACCGAGCTGCTGGTGGAGGCCGCCCAGGACCACGCCGGACTCACCATCGACTTTGAGGGGCTGAAGGACGAGCAGTGGCGGGAACCCTTCGCGGCCCTGCTTGCCCGGCTGCGGGAGGCCCTGCCCCAGGATAAAACCCTCTATGTCTGCGTGCCGCCGGACACCTGGTATCACAGCTACGACTACCGGGCTTTGGGGGAGATCTGCGACAAGGTGATCCTGATGGCCCACGACTACCAGTTCCCCTCCATCCCCGAGGGATATGTTGGCACCAGTAAGACCTACAGCCCGGTGACCCCCCTCAGCGATATCTACACCGCCCTCCAGCACCTGACCGACCGGGAGACCGGCGTGCAGGACAAGAGCAAGGCAGTCCTCCAGATCTCCTTCGGCACCGCCGGGTTCAAGGTAGACGAGGAAGGGCTTATTCAGAATACCACTATCTACCATCCCGCCTCCACCGTCATCGCCACCCGGCTGGAGCAGGAGGACACGGTGTACACCTGGGACGAGGTCAGCCGCAACCCCTTCATCATCTATACCACCGAGGAGGGGAACCACTACAAACTTTGGTTCGAGAACGCCCCCGCCGTGGAGGAAAAGCTCTCTCTGGCCCGGATGTTCGGGGTCACGGGAGTCTCGGTCTGGCGGCTGGGCACCATCCCCTACTTCCCCGAAATCGAAAATTACGACGTCTGGCAGGTCTTCGCAGACCGCTAATCCATTTTTGGGAGGCCACGCATCATGGAGGAAGAAATCAAACCGCAGCAGAAAAAACCGGTCCCCATTACCCCCCTGACGGCCAAGGGGCGGATGATCGAGTTCGGCATGATGACCCTGGGCTCTGCCCTGGTGGCTGTGGGCGTCTATTTCTTCAAGTTCCCCAATAACTTCTCCACCGGCGGGGTATCCGGCCTGTCGGTGCTGCTGGGCAGCATTTTTCCCTCCGCCGTGATCACCTCCAGCCTGATGAACACTGTGCTGAATGTTATCTTCCTTGCTCTGGGTTTCCTGGTGCTGGACAAGGGCTTCGGCTTCCGCACGGTCTATTGCACCCTGCTTTACACCGGTCTGGTTCAGGTTTTTGAGTGGGTCTGGCCTCTGGCCGCTCCCCTCACGAACCAAAAGATGCTGGAGCTTTTCTTCGGCATCTTCCTGCCCTCCCTGGGGGCCGCTATTCTCTTTAACGTCAGCGCCTCCACCGGCGGCACCGACATCATTGCCATGATCCTGAGAAAGTACTCCGGGCTGGACGCGGGTAATGCCCTGCTCCTCTCCGACGTGCTTATCGCGGCCTCGGCCCTCCTTGTCTTTGACGTGGAGACCGGACTGTTCTCCCTGCTGGGTCTTGTGCTGAAATCCCTGATGGTGGACTGGGCGTTGGGCTCCCTCAACCGGAAGAAAGCCTTTATGGTGGTCACCCAGGACCCGGAGAATGTCTGCAAGTTTATCATCGACGGCATGAGCCGCAGCGCCACCGTCTGGGACGCCCAGGGGGCCTACACCAAAAACCGGGAGTATGTGGTGCTGACCGTGCTTTCCATTCACCAGTCGGTGCTGCTGCGCAATCACCTGCGGAAGACCGATCCCCACGCCTTTATTTTGGTGACCACCTCCTCGGAGATCTTCGGAAAGGGTTTTCTGTCGGCGTGAAGAAAAGCAGCAAAAGCCACTATCCGTAAGGGCAGTGGCTTTTTGTTGCCTTCGACCCCCTTCCCCTTCTTTTTCTGTTGGGAAATGGTAAAATTTGGATGTACCGGCCCGGTTTTACTATACCACTGAGAAAGAAGGAGATTTTATGCCCTTCCTCCGCAAGAAAGGTCTTTTTGAGAGCAGCAAGATCCTCTATCTGCCCGTTGTCGCCGTCACCCCCAACCCGGGGCAGCCCAGACGGGAATTCGACCCGGCGGGGCTGGAGGAGCTCGCTCAGAGCATCGCCCGTCACGGCATCCTTCAGCCCCTGTCGGTGCGGCGGAACGGCGGTGGGTACGAGCTGATCTCAGGGGAACGGCGGCTCCGGGCGGCCAGGATGGCCGGGCTGGGTGAGGTGCCCTGCCTGGTGGTCAACGCCGACGCCCAGGAATCCTCCCTGCTGGCCCTCATTGAGAACGTCCAACGGCGGGATCTGGACTTTTGGGAGGAGGCCCGGGCGCTCCAGGAGCTGCTCGCCGCCACTGGGCTCTCCCAGGAGGCCCTGGCCAGGCAGATCGGCAAGAGCCAGTCGGCGGTGGCCAACAAGCTGCGGCTCCTCAAGCTGGCACCCAAGGCCATCCAGCTCTTGCGGGACAGCGGTTTTACCGAGCGGCATGCCCGGGCGCTCCTGCGGCTGGAGGACCCGGAGGCCCAGATGGGAGCCGCCCGGCAGGTGGTGGACCAGGGGCTGACCGTGGCCCGGACCGAGGCCTATGTGGATGCCCTCCTGTCCCCGCCGCCCCCCAAGAAGAGCAAGCCTATTTTTATTTTGAAGGACGTGCGGCTGTTCCTCAACACGGTGAAACGGGGGCTGGACATGATGCAGAGCGCCGGGGTCAAGGCCGACTGCCAGCGGGAGGATCGCGAAAGTGAGATTTTGCTGACTATACGGATACCGAGGTGAAAAGTAAAAGCGTCGAAGGCCTTTACTTGCCTTTGACGCTTTTCTTTTAGGCCGGCTCTGGGTTCTCTTTAAATCTCTCTATTTACTATGCACAAAGATGATATCGCTACCACTCCAAAAATCCGGAATGAACCTTATCTCAAATGTGTTCCAGTCAGCAGGGACCTCATACCCAATCTGACCATTCATTTTCTTCCCAGCTGCTATAGTGCCGTCTAATTGTTCTTTATCTTTTTCAATCATAGCCGTCAAACTCATGTTTGTGCTAAAATCATCTACGTAAGCAGCAAAGCACATCAGAGAGCTGATGGAAAGGTCCTTCTCCGAATTGTTTTCAATCGTGAACTCACAAAGAAGAAACACATTCCCTTCAGACGGTTTATTGAACTGAGACCCTTCACTTTCTTTGATTCCATCCAGCGTTACCACAACGCCGTTCAGCTCAACCTTCTCCCCAATTCCAAATGTCGTCGGCCCCTGTGTTTCCTCCTGCCTTGGAGGAGTATTCTCTCCGACTTTGTGTGGCTCATCGTTTGACATACCGCTTCCAACAGCACCCACAATGAGAAGCACTCCAAAAATCACGAGAATCGTCCCCAGAATAGGACGCTTTAGCTTTGCTCCGCATTGGGGGCAGATTTTTGCATTCTTAGCTACCCCTGCGCCACAAGCTTTACATTTTTTCATTTTTTCCATTTCCCTCTCTCCTGTCATTTTTGTTATCGTATGCTTTTTCAAGTTGCCTAAATCGCACATGTATGGCCCAAAAAAGTTATTGACATGGCAGGTTTTTGACGGTATAATAAATATTGTTAAGTGGGCTTTGTGAAATTTGGAAAAGTATACTTTTCCAAATTTCAGCCCGCTTTTTTAGTCGGCTTTTTCAAATTTTCGGGCTTTGTCGTAGAAGGTACCCATCAGGTCCTTGCCCCTTTTGGTGTCCAGCAGAGGCATGTCCAACACCACGATGTCTACTCCCTTCTCCTTGGTCAGCAGCCGCCACTGCTCCAGGACCTCCTTATAATTTCGCCCCAGACGGTCGATGCTCTTGATGCAGAGCAGATCGTCTTTTTTCAACCTCTGCACCAGGCGCTTGTACTCCGGACGCTGGAAGTCCTTTCCCGACTGTTTGTCCATGAAAATGCGCTCTGGCGGGACCCCCATTTTCCTTAGGGCCGCAACCTATCTGGTCTCGTTTTTCTCCACGGTGGAGACCCGCATGTAGCCGTATTTTTTTCTATTTCATCCGTTACCCCTCCTTGCCCCTTCCCTGTCCGACAGGGGATTGTATTCTATCACACAATTTGGGCGAGGTGGTGAGGAGCTATAAAATTTTGGAAATACAGAAAGTTTCACGTGAAACATTCTTAGATCACTTTTTTCGTCTTTTCCTATTGAAAACCCCGGCGGTTCTGGGTATAATAGGGATTACTGATTTTTACAGAGAAAGAAGGATGATCCGTGGCTAAAAGGATCGCCATTGTGAATCAAAAGGGTGGCGTGGGCAAGACCACCACCTGTGTCAATCTGGCCTCGGCCCTGCGGGCCAAGGGGAAGAAGGTCCTGCTGTGCGATTTTGACCCCCAGGCCAACGCCACCTCGGGAGTGGGGGTGGACAAGACAACCGCCACCCCCAGCATTTACGAGGTCCTGGTGGAGGGCGTGGAATGCAGTCGGGCCATTGTCCATACGCCTTACTGCGATGTGATTCCGGTGAACAAGGCTCTGGCTGGGGCCGGAATCGAGATGATCGGCATGGCCGACCGGGAGCATCTACTGAAAAAGGCATTGGACACGGTGGAAAGCGACTACGATTACATCATCATCGACTGTCCGCCCTCCTTGGAGCTACTTACCCTGAATGGCCTGTGTGCCGCCCGGACCATTCTGGTTCCGGTGCAGTGTGAGTATTACGCTCTGGAAGGGCTTTCCGACCTGTTGGGAACAGTACGGATCGTGAAGCGGTCCCTCAACCCGGAAATCGCCCTGGAGGGGGTGCTGTTGACCATGTACGACAGCCGGACCAACCTGTCCATGCAGGTGGCCGAAGAGGTCAAGCGCCATTTCCCCGGCCAGGTCTACGCCACCGTGATCCCCCGGACGGTGCGGCTCTCCGAAGCGCCCAGCCACGGCAAGCCCATCGATGTGTATGACCCCTACTCCCGGGGCACCGAGGCCTACGCCAATCTGGCCGATGAGGTTATTGCGGCGAACAAGTGATCGGAAGGTTTCATATCAGAATATTAGCATGAGAAGGTTTCACGTGAAACCACAGCGTGAGGCATATGTGCCGGGGCACATTTGTAGCGTAAGCCCCGGGCAACTTATTTGCCAGAGTGACATGATAGAAGAAAATGTCTCCCGATTTTTATCTAATAACCCACCACAAAAGGAAAGGAATGATCGATATGGCTACTAAAGGCGGCCTGGGCAAGGGCCTGGGCGCTCTTTTAGGGGAAGACGCGGTTCGGCAGGACCAGCAGCAAGGGCAGGGCTCCTTCCTCCTTCCCATCTCTCAGGTGCAGCCCACCGTGGGTCAGCCTCGGAAGCGGTTTGACGAGGTGGCCCTCCAGGATCTGAGCGATTCCATCCACCTCCACGGAGTGATCCAACCCCTCACCGTGCGGCGGCTCGGCTCGGGCTATTATCAGATCATCGCCGGCGAGCGGCGCTGGCGGGCCGCCAAGATGGCCGGGCTGAAGGAGATCCCCGCCGTGGTTATTGAGGCCGACGACCGAAAGGCAGCCGAGTTGGCCATGATCGAGAACCTGCAACGGGAAGACCTGAACCCCATCGAGGAGGCCTCGGGCTACAAGACCCTCATCGAGGAGTATGGCCTGACCCAGGAAGAGGTCGCCCGGCAGGTGGGCAAGTCCCGGCCGGCGGTGACCAACGCCCTGCGGCTGCTGGAGCTGCCCGATCCGGTGAAGCAGCTTTTAGAGGAGGGCCGGCTCTCGGCCGGCCACGCCCGCGCCATTCTGTCTGCGCCGGGCAAATCTCTCCAGCGCTCTCTGGCCCAGAAGGTTGTGAACGAGGGTCTTTCGGTCCGCCAGACCGAGGCCTTGGCCAAACGCATGGGCCAGGAGGACAAGGAGAAGCCTGCCAAGGAGGATCCCTACCGGATCTACCGGGACGCCGCCGCCAAGGACCTGTCCGCCCGGCTGGGACGGAAGGTCAACATCGTCCAGGGGGCCAAGAAGGGCAAGGTGGAGCTGGAGTACTACGACGACAATGATCTTAACACCCTTCTAGATCTGCTGGAGGAGCTGCACGCCGGCAAGGAAAAGCCCTCCAAAGGAGGCAAAGCATGAGCGGAGAACGGTCCCGCCGGGAGGCCGAGGATCTCCAGCATCAGGCCGAGCACATCCGGCCCCGGCGGAAGATGTCGGTTTTCGGATATATGGCCGTGCTGTTCAGCGTGGCCTTTCTGTTGCTGCTCATTGCCTTCTTCCAGCAACAGCGTGCCAATGACGAAGCTGCCGACGCCCTTCAGAAATCCCAGTCCACCATTGAGTCCATCCAGCAGTTGCTGGACGAGAACAAGCTCCTCCGGGCGGAGAACGAGGCCCTGAAAAGCGAAAAGGAAGAGCTTCAGGGGCAGGTGACCCAGCTGGATTCCGACCGGCGGACCCAGAACCTGAATATGGAGGCGCTCCTGGAGGAGATGGCTGGTCAGGAGAACGCCCTCAAGGCCATGGACTTCTTCTGGCAGATCGACGAGGCTTTCGCCCTGAACCGGTACAACCTGTGCCGGACCCTGATCCAGGAGATGGGGGATCTTTCCCAGTACCTGCCCAACTGGAAGGCCACAGAAAACAACCGCTTCTCCCCTGCCAAGCGGTTTGAGGAGATCAAGCAGGCACTGGGGTAATCCCCAGAGTCCAGACTGTTCCACGTGAAACATCCAAATTCAAATCCCTACGAGAGGTGAATAATATGTTGGACATTCGATTTGTTCGGGAGAATCCCGAAGCCGTCAAGGAAAACATCAAAAAGAAGTTTCAGGACGAGAAGCTGCCCTTAGTGGACCAGGTCATTGACCTGGATGCCCAGCGGAGGGCTGCCATCGGTGAAGTAGACGAGCTCAAGGCCCAGCGTAACAAACTGAGTAAGGCCAACGGTCCCCTGTTCGGCCAGCTCAAAAAGGCCGACGGAGCTGAGAAGGACAAGCTCCAGGCCCAAATCGACGCCAATATGGCCGCCGTAAAAGCCGACGAGGAAAAATTGGCCCAACTGGACAAGACCATCGCCCAGTTGGAGGATCAGATCCGCCATATCATGCTCACCATCCCCAACATCATCGATCCCAGCGTGCCCATCGGAAAGGACGACAGCGAAAACGTGGAGGTGGAACGGTTCGGCGAGCCTGTGGTGCCCGACTTTGAGATCCCCTACCACACCGACATCATGGAGTCCTTCAACGGTATCGACCTGGACGCCGCCGGGCGGGTGTCAGGTTCGGGCTTCTACTATCTGCTGGGGGACATTGCCCGGCTCCATGAGGCCGTGCTGGCCTACGGTCGGGACTTCATGATCTCCAAGGGCTTCACCTACTGCATCCCCCCTTTCATGATCCACGGCAACGTGGTGGAGGGGGTCATGAGCCAGACCGATATGGACGCCATGATGTACAAGATCGAGGGGGAGGACCTCTATCTCATCGGCACCTCTGAGCACTCCATGATCGGCCGGTTCATCGACCAGATCCTCCCCGAGGACAAGCTGCCCCAAACGCTGACCTCCTACTCCCCCTGCTTCCGCAAGGAGAAGGGCTCCCACGGCATCGAAGAGCGGGGCGTGTACCGGATCCATCAGTTCGAGAAGCAGGAGATGATCGTGGTCTGCAAGCCCGAGGAATCCAAAGAGTGGTACGAGAAGATGTGGAAGTATTCGGTGGAACTTTTCCGGAACTTTGATATCCCGGTGAGGCAGCTGGAATGCTGTTCGGGCGACCTGGCCGATCTGAAAGTAAAGTCCTGCGACATCGAAGCTTGGAGCCCCCGGCAGAAGAAGTATTTCGAGGTCTGCTCCTGCTCCAACCTGGGGGACGCCCAGGCAAGACGGCTCAAGATCCGGCACAAGGACGCAGAGGGCAAGATCCAGCTCTGCCATACCCTGAACAACACCTGCGTGGCCCCCCCCCGGATGCTGATCGCCCTGCTGGAGAACAACCTCCAGGCTGACGGCAGCGTGAAGATCCCCGAGGTTCTGTGGCCCTACATGGGCGGCACCAAGGTGCTCACCCCAAAGCATTAAGGGGCTTCCCGGAAAGGAGAAAAACCTATGAAAAAGTTTTGGAAGCGGGCTCTGAGTCTGCTCACCTTAGCCACCGTGGTGCCCGTGAGCATCAAACACGATGAGGCTACCGGAAAGACCACCTATCAGTCCCTGCTGGCCTCCCTGGAGGTGGGTCCCAGCCGGGACGGCACCCACACCAACGTGGGACTTAACCTGGGTGAGGGAGCCCTCTCCGGGCCGCTCTATCAGCACCTGGTCGTCCGGAAGGAAGCCGCCATGTACGCCGACGACGAACCCGAGACCGCCGTCCCCTTCCTCCCCTCCGGGGAGCCCACAGAGGAGACCCCCGCGGATGTAGAGGACCCTGTGTCCACAGAGGAATAAAAGCTCCTGCTGACATACTAAAACAGATAGGAGAGAGAAAAAATGAAAGAAAAGAGCAAAGGATTTTTCGGAGAGTTCAAGGAGTTCATCGCCCGTGGCAATGTGATGGACATGGCAGTGGGTGTCATCATCGGCGGCGCCTTCAGCGCCATCACCACCTCCCTCATCAACGACATCATCATGCCCATACTGGGAATTTTTACCAGCAGCATCTCCTTCGCCGATCTGGCGGTGGAGGTGGGTGGTGCGGTCATCACCTACGGGAACTTTGTCCAGGCCGTACTCAACTTTCTGGTGATGGCCCTGGTGGTCTTCTGCCTGGTGAAGGCCATGAACTCCTTCCACAAAAAGAAGGAAGAGTCCCCGGCCGAGCCCGCCCCCGAGCCCGAGCCCTCGGCTGAGGAGAAGCTGCTCACCGAGATCCGGGACCTGCTGAAAAAAGACTGATCGCCACAAGGGCGCGGGGCGTTTCATGGGAAACGCCCCGCGTTTTTCCCTTCCAAACTGCGAGGTGAAAACGTTGGAAAAGATTCTGGCACAAGGATTCCAAGAGATGGGGCTTACTCCGCCCGACGGGGCGGTCGGCAAGCTGTGCCGATACGCCGAGCTGCTGTTGGAGCAGAATAAGGTCATGAACCTGACCGCCATCACCCAGCCTGAGCAGGTGGCACGGCTACATTTTCTGGACTCGGCCGCCATTCTGGCCTGGCCGGCTGGGGGCGGCGCCGGCTGGTTATCCGGTAAGTCCCTGATCGACGTGGGCACCGGCGCCGGGTTCCCCGGCGTGGTGCTGAAGATCCTGGAGCCCTCCCTTTCGCTCACACTGGTGGACTCTATAGGCAAGCGGGTGGCCTGGTTGGAAAATGTCTGTAAGGCTCTTTCACTTGACAATGTGCGATGTCTCCACGCCCGTGCCGAGGAACTGGCCCTGGAGGAGGGCTTCCGGGATGCTTTCGACGCGGCGGTCTCACGGGCGGTGGCCTCCTTCCCCGCCTTGTGCGAACTGTGCCTGCCCTACGTGAAGGTGCGCGGACGGTTTATCGCCATGAAAAGCGTGGAGAGCGGTCAGGAGATCCGGAACGGCGAGAATGCGGTCAAACAATTGGGGGGCAGGAGCTTGCCCGGCTGGGACTACCCCATTCCCGGCGGAGAGGTCACCCACAGGCTGGTATGTGTGGAGAAGATCGCCCCCACACCGAAGGGGCTCCCCCGAAGCTGGGGGAAGATCAAAAAAGCTCCTCTTTGACCAAACAGTAAAATTTTGCATCAAAGCGTTGAAAAACCGTTGAAGGGCCGGCTTTTTTGTGCTATACTGCTATTTGTAATCATTTGCGCTTCGCGCGGCGACAGGAGAGGGGGCCCTCCAACATGGCAACTGTGATCGCGGTCACCTCTGGCAAGGGGGGGACCGGAAAAACCTCTCTGGTGGGGGCTGTGGGCTCCTGCCTGGCCGCCTTGGACTACTCCACTCTCTGCATCGACATGGATGTTGGGCTGCGGAACCTGGACCTGACCCTGGGTCTCTCCGACCGGGTGCTGATGGATTTTACCGATGTGCTTCAAGGGCGCTGCTCTCTGGAAAAAGCCGTGGTGGAGCACCCCGACATCAAGGGACTTTTCCTGCTCACCGCGCCGGTGGTCCTCCCCGAGGGGATCAGCGAGGAGGCCATGAAGTCCCTGCTGCGCTACGCCGGGGAACTCTATGACTACATCCTGCTGGATGCTCCTGCCGGATTGGGGCCCTGTTTCCGGCTGGCGGTGTGCGGGTGCGACCGGGCCATCGTGGTCTCCACCACTGACGCTTCCTCCCTTCGGGACGCCCAGAGAACGGTCTCCCTGCTGGCCGATTATGGGGTGGATCGGGTCCAGCTGGTGGCCAACCGGGTCCAGCCCAAGCTGCTCCGTAAGCTCCACGCCACCATTGACGACGCCATGGACGCCGCCGGGCTGCCTCTTCTGGGGGTGGTGCCCGAGGACAGCCAGGTCACTTTGGCGGCCAATCAGGGGGTCCCCCTGATCCTCCGCTCCAATAAGGGGGCCGCCGTGGGATATCGGAACATTGCCCTTCGCCTGGACGGGCGGCGGGTGCCCGTGATGGATCTGTAACTCATTTTTAGAAAAGGATTTGAGAAGGAGGGGTTCACATGAATATCGCACTGTTGGCACATGACCGGAAGAAAGAATTGATGATCCAGTTCTGCATCGCCTATTCAGGAATTTTGGGCAAGCACAACCTTTGCGCCACCAACACCACCGGCCGGCTGGTGGCCGATGCCACCGGTCTGCCCGTCACGCTCCACCTCTCCTGTGAGCACGGCGGCGCCCAACAGATCGGCGCCCGGATCTCCTATAACGAAATCGATATGGTGCTCTTTTTCTCCGATCCCCAGGCCCACAACCTGGACTCCGATCAGGATCTGATCATCCGGTTGTGCGACCAATACAATATCCCGGTGGCTACAAACGTAGCCACCGCTGAAATGCTCATTATGGGCTTGGCCCGGGGCGATTTGGACTGGCGGGAATCGATCAAACCCGGCAGCACCCCCTTCATCTGACCGCGGCTTTGTCCGGGCAGGGTCTCCTCGCGCTGCGGGGGCGGATCCTGCCCGTCTCTTTGCAGATACACTTTGTAAGTAGGAAAGGATGATCCCATGGAACGGATCAAGCCCCGGACTCTGTCCGGTTTTATGGAGCTCCTTCCCCGGCAGCAGCTCCAGTTCGAGCGGGTAAAGGGCACCATTGAGGAGGTCTACCGCCGGTATGGCTTCACGGCCCTGGACACCCCTGTTATCGAGGCTTCCGAGGTGCTGTTGGCCAAGGCCGGCGGAGAAACCGAGAAGCAGATCTACCGCTTTACCAAGGGGGACAGCGACCTGGCCCTCCGGTTCGACCTGACGGTGCCCCTGGCCAAGTATGTGGCTCTCCACTACAACGAGCTCTCCTTCCCCTTCCGCCGGTACCAAATCGGCAAGGTCTACCGGGGTGAGCGGGCCCAGCGGGGCCGGTTCCGGGAGTTTTACCAGGCCGACATCGACGTGATCGGGGACGGCTCCCTGGATATCATCAACGAGGCTGAGATCCCCGCCATCATCTACCACACCTTTACCGCTATGGGGCTCGAACGGTTCCAGATCCGGGTAAACAACCGGAAGCTCCTCAACGGCTTCTACGCTATGCTGGGCTGGGACCACAAGGCCGGGGATATCATGCGCGTGGTGGACAAGCTGCCCAAGATTGGGGCCGAGAAGGTGGGTCTCATGCTCCACGACGACCTGGGACTGGATCAGGACTCGGTGGGAGAGATCGTGTCGTTTATGGCCATCAAGGGCTCCAATCAGGCGGTTCTTACCGCTCTGGAGGAATACCGGGGCCGGAATGAGGTCTTTGACCGGGGCTTGGACGAACTGAACACCGTGGTGAAGTATCTGGCCGACTTCGGCGTTCCCCAGGAGAATTTCGCGGTGGACCTCACCATCGCCCGTGGCCTGGACTACTATACCGGTACGGTGTACGAGACCTTTATGCTGGATCACCCCGAGGTAGGCGCCATCTGCTCGGGAGGCCGATATGATAACTTAGCGGAATATTACACCGAAAAACAACTGCCTGGCGTCGGAATCGCCATCGGATTGACCCGGCTGTTCTACGTTTTGCAGGAGCAGGGAATGCTGAACGAGGGCCTGCCCACCTCCCCCTGCGATGTGCTGGTGCTCCCCATGACCGGCGACCTCTCCCCTGCCATCTCCTTCGCCACCTCCTGCCGGAATGCCGGGATACGCGCCCAACTCTATACCGAACCCAAAAAGTTTAAGGCCAGGATGAACTATGCCGACAAGATCGGCGTGCCCTATGTAGCTTTCCTGGGGGAGGATGAGATCGCGGCCGGCGTAGTCTCCATCAAGGATATGGCCTCCGGCGAGCAGGAGAAGGTGGTCCTGGCCGACGCGCCCCAGTGGCTGCAGGGGCGGGTGTCCGCCCGAAATCAGGGAAGCGTCATCCGGGCCTGAAACGGCACCGTATCCCACAAAGAAAGGTCTGAGCTTTTTGAAAAGAAGGTTTCTGCCCCTCTGTCTGAGCTTTTTCATGGCCCTCTCCCTGTTTCCCGTCTCCGCCCTGGGCTCCCAGGAGACCTCTGGCTATCAGTCCAGCGGCGGACTTCCCAAGCTGACCAGGGGGGAGATTACCCAACTGCTGGAGGACAGCTCCCTCTCCCTGCCCGCCTCCCTGTTCGAGACCGACCCCTCCCTCACCGCCCCCTACACCCCCGGCAAGGTCACCCACGAGGCCCTTCAGGCGGCCCTGGACCGGCTGAACCTGATGCGCCGGCTGGCTGGACTGCCTGGTGTCACCCTGGACACCTCCCTCAACGAGAACGCCCAGTACGGGGCCCTTCTGCTCGCCGTCTCCTCCTTTAGTCACAGCCCGGCCCAGCCCGGGGATATGGACAGCTCCACATATCAGAATGGACTGAGCGCGGTCTCCTCCAGCAATATCCACTACGGCAGCGGAGGGATCTACAGCAATCTGGTCTACTCAGTGGACAGCTATATGGACGACAGCGACGCCGGCAACATCAGCCGGATCGGCCACCGCCGCTGGCAGCTCAACCCCTCCCTGGGCAAGGTGGGCTTCGGCCTTGTAAAGAAGGGCAGCGCCGCCTACATGACCGAAAAGGTCTTTGACCGATCCGGAGCCACCGTAGATTACGACTTCATCGCCTGGCCAGCCTCGGGAAACTTCCCCAACGAGATCTTCGACGGCGATACCCCCTGGAGCATCACTCTGAACCCGGATAAGTACCTCCAACCCAGCCCGGACCAGGTCTCGGTTACCCTGACCCGTACGTCGGACCAGACCACCTGGACTTTCTCGGGCAGCAATTACAGTCCTTCCGACTCCGGCTCCTATTTCACGATAGACACTGCCAATTACGGCGTAAACAACTGCATCATTTTCCGACCTGACGAGATCGCCTCCTACGACGGCCTCTACACCGTGACCATCCAGGGACTGAAAAACAAGAGCGGTCAATCGGTCTCCCTGGCCTACCAGGTGGACTTTTTCCGGCCCGGCCAGGCGGATCTGGAGGAAAAGACCCTCTCCGCCGCCGCGGCCCCGGTAGAGGAGCGCTTTCCCGCCGTGCAGGAGTTCCCAGGCTACTCCGATGTGCCCGGAAACGCCTACTACGCCCCCAGCGCCAAGGCCCTTTATGAAATGAAGATCATGATCGGGGATGGCACGGGCCGCTTCAACCCGAATCAGGAGCTGACCATCGCCGAATGCTCCGCCCTGGCCGCCGTCATGTACAGCCGGGCCCACGGCGGAGACGGCTATCTGGACCGGACCTCCCCCTGGTACACCGGCCCCATGACCTATCTGACCAACGCGGCCATAGAGCAAAACAACTGGTCAGCGGTGACCCTCCTGAGTAATCAGGACCCCGAGCACACCCCCATCACCCGGGCCGGCTTTATCCTCCTCCTGAGCCTGTCCGCCGACGAGGAGATGCTCAAGCCGGTCAACAATATCACCGCCCTGCCCGACACCACCGACTCCCACGTGCTGGCCTTCTACAATGCCGGCATCCTGTCCGGCACCGACAAGTACGGCACCTTTGCCGGGGACCAGACCCTGACCCGGAAGGACTGCGCCGTCATGACCGCCCTGCTGGTCCGGCCCGGGCTGCGGCCCGCCTCCACCACCCTGGCCGACTATTCCCCCTTTGCCGCCGCCAGGGTCACCCCCACCACCCTCTTCTTCCCCGGCGTCCCGGCCGAGCGGTATCTGACCCAAGTCAACAGCCTGATCGCCGAGCTGGAACAGAAATGTGATGCCGAGGAAGTGGAATTCAACTGGGGTCACACCTATGGTGGGCAAACCTTCCTGGACTATGTAAAGTCTCAGTCCTTGTCCCAGCTGGGTGTCACTGCCGGCGAGGGCACCCAGGTCTACCAGGATTTTGACCTGCAGGTCTATTACAGCCGGTTGGTGGGGATTAACGGAGGCTTCTGACCCATGCCGGTCCCCAAATAAATACGTTTTGTATTATTCATTTCAGATATTACAATTAGGAGCTGATTTCCATGGATCAAGTCAAGACCGCCTACCGCACCAACTCCTGTGGCGAGCTGCGGATGGCCGACGTGGGCAAGACCGTCACCCTCTCCGGCTTCCTGGAGAACTTCCGGGAGGTGGGCAGCGAGTTGGGCTTTGCCGTCCTCCGGGACTTTTACGGCACCACCCAGGTGGTGGCCGAAACCGAAGAGACAGTGAAGGCCATTAAGGCCCTAAACAAGGAATCCACCATCCAGGTCACAGGCACCGTCCGGGAGCGGGACAGTAAAAATCCCAACATGCCCACCGGCGACATCGAGGTGGTACCCTCCGCTATCACGGTACTGGGCAAGTGCCGCCACAACGAGCTGCCCTTCCTGGTGAACCGCTCCCGGGAGGCCGACGAGTCCACCCGGCTGAAGTACCGCTACCTGGACCTGCGGAACCCCGAGGTGAAGAAGAATATCATTCTCCGCTCCCAGGTGGTGGCCGCCCTGCGGTCTTCCATGATCGACCACGGCTTCATGGAGATCACCACCCCCATTCTGACCGCCTCCTCCCCCGAGGGGGCCCGGGACTATCTGGTTCCCTCCCGGAAGCATCCTGGCAAGTTCTACGCCCTTCCCCAGGCTCCCCAACAGTTCAAGCAGCTGTTGATGGCCTCCGGCTTTGACAAGTACTTCCAGATCGCCCCCTGCTTCCGGGATGAGGATGCCCGGGGCGACCGCTCCCCCGGTGAGTTCTACCAACTGGATATGGAGATGGCCTTCGCCTCCCAAGAGGATGTTTTCGCCGTGCTGGAGGACGTTCTGCCCCCCATTTTCGCCAAATATGGCACCTATGACCGGGCATCTTCTGCCCCCTTCCTGCGTATTCCTTATCTGGAGGCCATGGAGAAATATGGCTCCGACAAGCCCGACCTGCGCATCGACCTGACCGTCACCAACGTGACCGAGCTTCTTGGGAATTGCGGCTTCGAGCCCTTCTCCGGAAATACAGTGAAAGCAGTTGTAGTCAGCGACTTTGAGGGAACCCGGAAGCAGATCGACAAGCTGTGCGCCGACGTGGAGGTCCAGGCCGGCAATAAGGCCTATTGGTTCCGTCTGGACGAAAACGGCGAGCTGGTAGGCGGCATCTCCAAATTCCTTCAGGATAACAAGGACCACGTCATCAATGCGTTGGGGCTCAAGCCCAATACTTTCGTGGGTCTTGCCGCCGGGAAGAAGCTGGCCGCCCAGAAGACGGCGGGCGTGCTTCTCAAAATGTTGGGTGCATTCTGTCCCAACCACTTTGACAAGGAGCAGTACGCCTTCTGCTGGATCGTGGACTTCCCCATGTACGAGATCGGGGAGGAGAGCGGCGAGCTGGAATTCTGCCACAACCCCTTCTCCATGCCCTCGGGCGGGCTGGAGGCTCTGGACAAGGCCGCCAAGGGAGAGATCGACCCCCTCACCATCACGGCCGACCAGTACGACTTGGTATGCAACGGTGTAGAGCTGTCCTCGGGCGCCGTGCGAAACCACGACCCCGAGATCATGATCGAGGCCTTCCGTCTGGTGGGTCTGGGCGAGGAGGATGTGAAGTCCAAGTTCCCCGCCATGTACAACGCCTTCACCTACGGCGCGCCCCCTCACGCCGGCATCGCCCCCGGGGTGGACCGGATGGTCATGCTGCTGTCCGGCGAAGAGACCATCCGGGAGATCATCCCCTTCCCCATGAACAAGAACGCCCAGGACATCATGATGGGTGCCCCCGGCTTTGTCACCGACAAGCAGCTTCAGGAGTTGAACATCCAGGTGACAGCCAAGGAAGAGGACGAATAATTTGTTTCCCAGGGAGTTGAGCCTATGACGGAAAACGACAATTACCTCCATCTCATGGTGGATCTGCCCTCCGATGTAAGCCGCCGCTGCGTGGCCGGCGATCTGGAGGGAGCTCGGCGGCTCATCACCCGGTATCTGGACGCCGGCTGCGAGCTGCCTCTCCGCTGCCGCCTGAATGCCGAGTTGGACCGGCTGCGGCGGCTGGAGAGCAACTATCCCTATGACCGGGCCACCGCCATCGCCCTGGTCCGTCAGGAGTGGCCCGACTTCACCGAAGCACAGTTTGACGCCCTGGTGGACGCCCAGCGCATCGACTGGCGGTATATCAACGGGGAGGAGCGGTATCTGGCCAGCTTCCTGACCTCCCTGCGGCTCTATCCCAAGGATGCCCCCGGCCTCAAACAGACCGCCGAGGACCACACCAAGCGGGATAATATCCTTCGCCGGATGGAGGAGGAGGGGGAGATCTCCGCCCTCATCACCCTGAAGGCCGCTATCCGGCCCAATCAGAGCGCCCGGGGCAAGGCTGTCCAGGCCTGGCTTCCCATACCCGCCCAATGTCCCCAGCAAAGTGGGATCCAGATCCTATCGGCCACCGAAGGGTATACTCTCGCCCCCGAGGACACTCAGGCCCGCACGATCTACTGGGAAAGCCGGGAGCGGGACAGCTTTGAGGTAACTTACCGCTACAAATTCCGAGCCGAGTATGTGGACCCCTTCACCCTCCCATGGGACGGCCAGCAGCCTCTGTTTTACACCGGCGAATGGCTCCCCCACATTGCCTTCACCCCCTATCTGCGCACCCTGGCCGAGCGGCTCACCAAGGATCTGGACACCCCGGTGGAGAAGGCCTATGCCATCTACAACTGGGTCACCGAAAATGTGGACTACCGCCACCAGCCCTCCTATGTGCTGCTGGACAACATTGCTGACACCTGCGCCAAGGACCTGCGGGGAGACTGCGGGGTCATGGCCCTGCTTTTCATCACCCTGTGCCGCATCGCCGGCATCCCCTCCAAGTGGCAAAGCGGACTGTCAGTCCACCCAGACAGCGCCGGGTGCCATGATTGGTGCATGTTCTACGCCGCCCCCCACGGCTGGCTCTACGCCGACCCCTCCTTCGGTTCCGGGGCCCGTCGAAACCTGGAGCCCCATCGCCGCCGGCACTACTTCGGTAGCCTGGACCCCTGGCGGATGGTGGCCAATTCTGCCTTCCAGACCCCCCTCTCCCCCGCCGACCCCTGCTTCCGCCACGACCCCTACGACAACCAGTTGGGGGAGATGACAGTGGACGGCGTGGGCCTGCTGGGCAGCGAGATGGAACGGACGGTGGAGACATTGGAGTTTACCCTTCTGTAATTGGGAGCGAATGATGACTGCAGTGATTGAGAAGGCCATCGAGTACGTCAAACAGGTTTTTGCCGGCGATTCCAGCGGACACGATGATTCCCACACCCTGCGCGTCTGGCGCCTGGCTGTGGAAATCGCGGAACAGGAGCACGCAAATATGCAGATCGTGCATCTGGCCGCGCTGCTGCACGATGTGGACGACCGGAAGCTCTCCCCCGAAACCAGCGAGAGCAAGACCCGGGCGACAGCGTTTATGAAAAACAACGGGGTATCCGACGAGGTCAGCGCCGCCGTGCGCCAGATCATCGGGGAGATCTCCTTCGCGGGGACCGATTCCGTCGTACCGGGTACCATAGAGGGGAAGTGCGTTCAGGATGCGGACCGGCTGGATGCCATCGGAGCCATCGGCATTGCACGAGCCTTCGCCTACGGCGGAAGCCGGGGCCGAAAAATCTATGATCCGGACATCAAACCCCTGCTGAACATGAGCAAGGAGGAATATCATCAGAACCAAACCTCCACCAGCATCAACCACTTTTATGAAAAGCTGCTGCTTCTGAAGGATATGATGAATACCCCCACCGCCCGAAAAATCGCCGCCCACCGGCAGGCCGTGATGGAGGACTTCCTCCAGGAATTCCTGGCCGAGTGGAACGGAGAACGGTAATTGCTGCAAAAGAAACCGGGGACCTATCAGGGTCCCCGGTTTCTTTTACCCCATGCAGCCCTCACAGTGTCCGTCACACCCGGGAAACTGGACTGGGTCGTAAGCAATGCCTCTGCGGTCATAGTAGTCCTTCACCGCCGAGCGAATCGCCTCCTCAGCCAGCACCGAACAGTGGAGCTTATGAGCAGGCAGGCCGTCCAGCGCCTCGGTCACCGCCTTGTTGGTGAGCTGGAGCACCTGGGAGAGCGGCTTGCCCTTGATCATTTCGGTGGCCATGGAGCTGGAAGCGATGGCGCTGCCACAGCCAAAGGTCTCGAACTTTACATCGGTGACCACATCGTTTTCGATCTTCAGGTAGATTTTCATGATGTCCCCGCAGACAGCGTTGCCCACCTCGCCCACGCCGTCCGCATCCTCAATGACCCCCGCGTTCCGGGGATTGCGGAAATGGTCCATCACCTTATTGCTGTAAAGTGCCATGTTGATTGCCTTCCTTTCTTAAAGCACAAATGGATTTTTCCCACTGACCTTGTCCTTCCACAGTGGGGACATCCCCCGGAGATACTCCACCACCTGGGGCACCGCCTCCAGAACGGCATCCACGTCGGCGTCGGTGTTCTCCTCAGACAGGGAGAGCCGGAGGGACCCGTGGGCTACCTCATGGGGCCGTCCGATGGCCAGAAGCACGTGGCTGGGGTCCAGGGACCCCGAGGTACAGGCCGAGCCCGAGGAGGCACAGATGCCCTTGTCGTCCAGCAAAAGAAGCAGGCTCTCCCCCTCAATGCCCTCGAAGCAGAAATTCACGTTGCCGGGGAGCCGGTTCTCCCGGCCCCCGTTGAGGGCCGAATGGGGAATTTGGGAAAGCCCGTCGATGAGCCGGTCCCGGAGGGCGGAAACCTTCCGGGCGTTCTCCTCCAGATGGGCACAGGCCTCCTCCAAGGCTGCGGCCATGCCCACGATGGCGGGGAGGTTCTCGGTGCCCGCCCGCTTGCCCCGCTCTTGGGCGCCCCCCTCGATCAAGCTCACCAAGGATATCCCCCGGCGCGCATAGAGGGCCCCCACTCCCTTGGGACCGTGGAACTTATGGGCCGAAAGGGAGAGCATATCGATGTTCTGGGCCGCCACGTCAATGGGCAGATGGCCCGCCGCCTGAACGGCGTCGGTGTGGAAGGGAACCCCCTTCTCCCGGCAGACCGCCCCGATCTTAGCGATGGGCAGGATGGAGCCGATCTCATTGTTGGCATACATCAAGGTCACCAAGGCGGTGTCCTCTCGGATGGCCTCCGACACTTGCTTGGGCGTAATATTGCCCTTCTCTCCCACGGGAAGGAGATCTACCTCGAAGCCCTCCTGCTTCAGCTTCTCCAGGGTGTGAAGAACAGCGTGATGCTCAAAGGTCGAAGAGATGATGTGCTTTTTCCCCTTCTTCTCCCCCAGCCAGGCGGCCGAAAGGATGGCCTGGTTGTCCCCTTCGCTGCCCCCGGAGGTGAAATAAATCTCCTTGGGAGAGGCCCCAATACAGGCAGCCATGCGCTCCCGGGCCCTCCAAAGGTCCTCGGCAGCCCTCTGCCCGTGAGCATAGAGGCTGGATGGATTGCCCCAATTCTCCGCCATGCAGGCTGTCATGGCCGCCATAGCCGCTTGGCCCGTCTTTGTGGTGGCGGCGTTGTCCATATAGATCACAGCGGTTTCCTCCTGTTTTTGATTTTCTGTCCCCTTTATTATAGAACATAAACCTATAAAGTCAATAGGTTAATAGGAAATTGTGTCCAAGCCCTTGCGCACAACCGCAGTTGGGTTTATAATTGGAACATATCAGACATGGGGGTGGGCAAATGGTCTCCACAAAAGGCCGGTACGCTCTGCGGGTGATGATCGACCTGGCCCGACAGGAGCCGGGAACGCCGGTCCCGCTGGACCAGATCGCCGGGCGGCAGGGGATCTCCAAAAAGTATCTGGAGCTCATTCTGAAAACCCTGGTTCAGAAGGGTTTGCTCAAGGGACAGCGGGGCAAAGGGGGCGGTTACCAGCTTACCCGGCGGCCCGAGGAGTACCCTGTGGGGGAGATCCTGGAACTCACCGAGGGAACTCTGGCTGTTGTATCCTGTCTGCAGGAGGGTCGATCCTGCGCCCGGCAGAGCGTTTGCGACACCTACCCCATGTGGTCCCGGTTTGACAGGATGGTTCACGATTTCTTTTACGGCATTACCCTGGCCCAACTGGTTCAGGAAATGGCATGAGGCAAAAGCAAAAAACAGAACGTATTTTCCGGCGCGGAAAATACGTTCTGTTTTTTGCTTTGAAGGGTTTACCGGTCCCCGTAGCCCTCCGGGTAGCCGGAATGCCAGGTCCAGGCGTCGGCAATGATCTCCTCCAGGCCCCTCTTGGGGGTCCAACCCAAAACCTCCCGTGCCCTTTGGTTGGAGGCGATGAGGGTGGGGGGGTCCCCCGGCCGGCGGGGCTTCATGGTGGCGGGGATGGGCTTTCCGGTCACCTTCCGGGCTGTCTCCACGATCTCCTTTACGCTGTATCCGTCGCCGCTGCCCAGGTTGAAGGGACCGCTCTCCCCGCCCTTGTCCAGATACTCCAAGGCCAACAGGTGAGCCTCCACCAGGTCCCGGACATGGATGTAGTCCCGGACGCAGGTGCCGTCTGGAGTGGGGTAGTCATCGCCGTAGAGCTCCAGGGCCTTTTTGCCCAGCGCGGCGGCCAGCACGTTGGGGATCAGATGGGTCTCAGGGAAGTGGTCCTCTCCGATGCCCGTGTCAGTGTTGGCCCCAGCGGCGTTGAAATACCGCAGGGCGGCATACTTGATGCCGTAGGCCACGTCGCACCATTTGAGAAGCCCCTCAATGGTCAGCTTGGAGGCCCCGTAGGGGTTGATGGGGTCGGTGCGGTCGCTCTCCACGATGGGCTGCCGCTCGGGCACACCGTAGGTGGAGGCGGTGGAGGAGAAGACGATGCGCTTCACCCCATGGTTTTTCATGGCGGTGAGGATGCCCACTGCACCTCCCACATTGTTGTTGTAGTATTTCAGCGGGTCCGCCATGCTCTCGGCCACCAGGGAAAAAGCGGCGAAGTTGATGACCCCGTGGATCTCGTTCTCGGAAAAGACCTTCTCCAGAAACTCTCCGTCCCGCAGGTCCCCGGTGTAGAGCCGGGCCCCCTTCACGGCCTTGGCATGGCCGGTAGAGAGATTGTCTGCCACCGCCACATCATAGCCCTTCTCCACCAGCAGGGCAACCATGTGACTGCCGATATAGCCGGCGCCGCCGGCTACCAGAATGGTTTTCATGCTTTGCGTCCTCCTTTCTTGTTCGGACAAACCCATTGTGCCACAAATGGCGGTATTTGGCAACAGAAGATTTTCTTAACCTTCCCCTACTTCCCCGCCTCCATGGCGTCCAGAAAGGCCAGCAGGCTCCCCTGCTGCCGGGGTGTCAGCTCCCGCACCCGCCGCTCCAGCCGGTGTTCCGGGGTCTCGTCCTCCCGGGGCTCATCAAAAAAGTCCCGCAGAGACACTCCGAGGGCGTCGCATACCAGAGAGAGGTTCTCCACCGAGATCCCCTTCTCCCCCATCTCCACCGCCCGCAGGAAGCTTTGGGACAGGCCGCAGGCGTTGGCCAGCCGGTTGGTAGTCCACTCCTTCTTGATCCTCAGAGCAGCGATCCGCTTCCCTATCTCCATAAAAATAACCCTCCCCCACTTTCTATAACCATAGCAAAAAAATCTTCCGGTATTTACATCTTTAGATATTTATGCTATATTTATAGAGATATATCAGAGAAAGGCGGAACATATTTATGGAAAAAGAACGGGAGGAGCTCCCTCTTGCCCAGCAGGAGGACCCGGACGCCCTGGCCAGGCAGTACCGGACCTTTGACAGCCAGACCCTGCGCCGGTGGTGCCAGGTCATCGTAGGGCCCCACCGCACGGCCATGGAGACCGTTCTGAAAGAGCGGGGCGAGGAATAAGAGGTCATAGTTCCTCCTCCCCTCCTCATATACTTCCCCAGGAAATGACGAGGAGGGTCCCCTAATGAAAAAAATGTTTTTGCTCTCACGCAAGCGCCTGGCCGTCCTAGGCTGCGCCTTGGCTGCCATCGCCATGTTCTGGGCGGTGAACTCCCCCCTGGTGGTCGGCGCGTCCGCCACCCAGCGGCAATTGCCGATTTACTGCGTCCAGCGGGACCAGAAGATGGTGGCCATCTCTTTCGACGCCGCCTGGGGTGATGTTATTTTGCGGCAGGGAATATAAGGGGATTTTTTAACAGCAAGGCAGGAGAGAAAACCCCTCTCCTGCCTTGCTTGATGTAGAATGTCATATTAACTCAAAATGCGTATATCGTCACAGCTTGCCGCAATCAGGCGGGGATCCTCCACCACGACCTTGTGGCGGTCTGCGGCCTCAAAATAGCAAAACTCTTCCAGCATCTCTTTTGTTGTCCTCAGATAGGGCAAATTGCACTCATCATACTCCAGCATAACCCGCTCTTCATATGTACTGCGGAATTTGGCTTCATCTTCCGGGCCTAAGAGGGCCACATTCCCCGTTGCACATACGGGCTTTCCAAGACTCTTCCCTATGGCGAGGATCATCTGAGTGATCTCCCGCAGTTCTTCCCCCGTCGCCATTCGATCATTCTGACGTATAAGGGTTTCACTATACGAAACCGGTTGAAGCATAAGATAGTCGTACCACGAGGCCACTTGCTGCAAGACATCCATACTCCCTATCCCGTCTTTCACATACCTCAAAATTCTGGACTGCAATTCACCCGATTCCGTTCCGCTGCCAATCAAGAGTCCATTGCGCAGCTTATTTACTTCACTTTTCAGTACCGTCGGCTTTCCTCGCATCACTCTCTGTTGAGAAAGTTCGAGAAGGTAAAGCAGATTTTCCAAGCCCTCCTGGTTCCTCACAAGGATGTTGATTGGTGTTGGGCGCATTTTTCTTGACGGCAGTTGTCCCACCCGAAGTTTTGCCATCAGGCCATTTATTTCGCTCAATTTTTGAACCTGCAATTCCCGCAGCTGTTCCGCAAACCTCGAAAATAACTGCCCAACGAGATATGCCTCCGTGCTGCCCTGATCGGTTTCTATTCCCAAATGGGCACACACCTCTTGAAGCGTGTATTGGGGGAGATCCGGCAGAAGGATCTGTGCCAGGCCCAGCGTATCGATCCATGCATTTTGGAGTATTTTGCCATTGCGCTGCATCGCTTGGACAAGAAAGTTCTCCGTAAACTCCGCATTATGCGCTACCAACGGGCGGTCCCCAATAAAATCCAGGAAGGAACGCAGCACGGCCTCTTCGCTGGGAGCACCCTGAAGCATCTCGTTGGTGATGCCCGTCAATTCCGTAATCAGCTCCGGAACCTCGGCTTGGATATAGCTGTGAAAATCCGCAAGTTTTTCTCCCTGCCTCCAAAGCACAGCTGACAGTTCAATGATCCTGTCCATTTTTGCATTCAACCCCGTAGATTCCAAGCCTATACAAATAACTTCATCCTGTATGGTTTGATTGGACTCCCCATGAAAGGCAGGGCTGGCATCCAGATCATTTACCATATACAGTTCTGTGCCTCCGATGATTTTCAGCTTGCTTTCCCGGCAGGCTTCCGGCGGCAAAGTCAGCACACTGCGGTCAGTAATGGCAATGGCCTCCTGCCCCCACGCCTCTGCCGTTTGAATGGCTTGGGCCGCTGAAAGGACAGGAATAATTGGCAGTTCCATCTCGGCGGACTTTGTCGTGTGTACCTGAAGCTCTATCCGCTTTATTTTTTCTGCATCTGTTCTGCCCGTAGGCCCAGGCAGTATCATTTTAGTAGTGTCCATTAAAGAGATCACTCCTTTTATTTTTACACATCTGTTTCTATTTACTACTATCTGTAAGCCTTTGTCAATGGTATCCTAATCATAGCAGATGGGGTAGACAATATATGTCTACCCCATCTGCTCGAAACTCTTGTTATCTCTTGTCAAAATTTTTTAATCTTTTTTGTGGACATCTACTGTCCACCAAATTTAGTATGATTGCCATAAGGTCAATTCTCATCAAATTCTAAAAAGTTGGAAAATGGTATATCTAAAGCCTCCGCAATATCGAAAAGTGTATCCAGTGACAAGGCCTTCATAACATTGGGCGCTTCCAAGTGCCCAATGAAGGCCGGGGTCAATCCCACCCGCTCGGCCAGCTCCTCCTGGGTCAGTCCCCGGAGCTTGCGGTAGTAAGCTATTTTCAACCCGATTTGACGGTATTTTTCCACATGAATCTGCTTCATTTGTGTATCCCCCCGCTACTCTTTATGGTATCGGATTCCGATAATAATTGACATGAGCGGGTAGTTATATTATTATATCTTTTGGATAGTTATATGTGTTTCACAGCACATATGGCGAAGGAGGGAGCTCCATGGCAGAATCCTCGGCAGGCAAATCGGACAGGCTCCTGCAAATCTATTCCCGCCTGGTAAACGGCGAGATCTTGAGCAAGCGCAACCTGGCCCAGCAATTCCGGGTCACAGAAAAAAGTATCCAGCGGGATATGGAGGCCCTGCGCTGCTTCTTCGCCGAGCAGGCGTTGAATCAGGATGTGGTCTACGACTCCGCCGCCAAGGGCTACCGCCTTATAGACCCCACGGCCCATAAGCTGAGCAACAGCGAGATCCTGGCGGTGTGCAAGATCCTGCTGGAAAGCCGCTCCATGCGTAAGGACGAAATGTTGCCTATCCTGGATAAGCTCATCTCCTTCGGTGTTCCCGAGCAGAACAAAACAGCGGTGACCCAGCTGGTGGCCAACGAGAAATTTCACTACATCGAGCCTCACCACGGAAGGCCCATTTTAGAGGGCTTGTGGGATATAGGCCAGGCCATTCAGAATCATCAGGTGCTGGAGATCCAGTATGAACGTATGAAAGAACCGAAGTTAATTACCCGTCAGGTGGAACCCGTAGGCATCATGTTCTCCGAGTATTATTTCTATCTTACGGCTTTCCTCCGGGAAGTGGATCGACAAGCAAGGTTTGAGCAGCCGAATGATCGTTATCCAACCATCTATCGCATTGACCGTATCCAATCTTTCAAGGTATTGAACGAACATTTCCGAGTTCCTTACTCAAGCCGCTTTGAGGAAGGCGAGTTTCGCAAACGAGTGCAGTTTATGTATGGCGGCAAACTGGAGCGAATCAAGTTCCATTATACCGGCCCCTCCCTGGAAGCTGTTCTGGATCGGCTCCCCACGGCTAAAGTCATCAACGAAGGTACCGATGGCTGGGATGTGGAGGCCGAGGTGTTCGGAAAAGGAATCGAAATGTGGCTGAGAAGTCAGGGGAGCTACATAGCAGAAATGCTATGAGACCAAATATTCATAATAAAAAAGGAGAATGTAAAATGAGTGACTATGTACAGAAGAAAAAGGATATGCGGTTTCAAAGTCAAGACGCACTGAAAACAGTTCAGGCTGTCATTGATGATGCAGATCTCGCTTTGCATGAAAAGTCCCGCAAAATGAAAGATTCCCCTATTGGCGAAGCGGTTGCTGGTGCTGTCGGTGTGGGAGTCGGTGCTGGAATTGGATTCGCTGGACTTTATTTGGGCGGTTCTGTTGTTGGGCTGAGTGCTGCCGGAATTACCAGTGGCCTCGCCGCCGCAGGTACTTTAATTGGCGGAGGTATGGCTGCCGGCGTTGCTGTATTAGCGGCACCTGCTGTTGTCCTTGGTGGCACTGCAATGGGTGTTACATCCCATATTAGAAATAAACGTCTGAAAGAGGCAAAAGAGCTTATTTATAAAAACGCCATTGCAAAGCAAACCGCTATCGTCAAGGCGCTTAAGGAAGAAACCGATGCAGACAAGGAGCGGATTGACTATTTGAACGGCTTAAATACTCTTCTTCAGGCCGCCATCAAAGATTTGCAGCACGATCTTGGTATTTCCTAATTTTATTTAGCTGGGGAGGATTCTTATGAGCCAGTTTAAGTACTCCGATGAGGAGCAAAAAATAAATAAGGCTCTTAAAATGAACCAGGATCAGTCCAAGGCTTTATTAGATGATCCTGAAATGGCACAGTCAAGAGACTCCGCAGACCAAAGCATCGAATCTTCCCTTGCTCTTCTGAAACAGTTAGGGAAGGGCGATTCTGTGGCTGAATTAGAATCCCAAATACAAAGTGAACGTGGGAAACGCAAATTGGAGCATCCCCCTCAACTTGAGGAGTGGAACAAAATTGTTCAAGAGGCCGAAGCCTATACCCCCGACACTGTAAATTTGGAAGATATTATGTCAGAGGCCGAAATTAGCGCAGCTTTTCAAGAGCTTGATGAAATCAATGACCAATTTTCAAAAAAGACCAGCATTATCAACAAAACCGACCTTTCTTTTCTTGCTATTGCAACAGCCCTACAAGTAACAAAGGCGTTATTATTCCCATATATAGCTGCTAAAGCCGGCTATGGAAACGGGTTCGATCCAAACGAGCGGATGGATCATAATGACAAATTTATAGAGCAAAAACATAAAGAGGCAAATGACGCTTTCAAAGAGAAAAAACTTGCGAATAACAAGGGTAAAACCGGCTATTGGATCAATATTTTATATCAAACGCCACCATACGACATTACACGGGGATCACCTGCTGCGGATATCCAACTTCATGGCGGCGAACATCGGCTGTACACTCTGGGGCACGATCCAATACTCGGTTGGCTTTTTGGCACGATGAATATCCTAACCGATATTGTTACAACAAACCATTTGCAGTCACGACGGGTACAACGGAATCCAATGATAATTTTGCCTGGGAATGTCCCGATACCCACTATGATACAGGAAAGCTGGGAAATGATAAAGGCTGACAGGTTGAATTTACCAGCAGCAGTCTTTGCTCAAGCACAACACCTAAAGTCAGACGAATTTACAAAGGCTGGACTTCCCGTCCCGGTTCTTTCTGTCATTAACGAACAGTTTGCCAGCAAATTATACAAAGAACACTATGATGCCCTATGCTTTTCACGGGATGCAAAGATTGTAGGTACCTCTTTTATCGTATCAGCGTTAATTGATATGATTATCGGTCTTACCCATGGCCTCTTCCGTGATGAAAATGTGCCAAAAGATATTTATGAAGTGCGAACCCGCAAAATTCTTTTGATATCCAATTCTATTGCATCCTCCAGCACCATTATTAAAACCGCAATAACATCCAATCCCAAAGATTTGGACATTGGAAGTTTACTCAATACTGTCGTGCATCTTTTTACTGATATTCGCTTCATTACAAAAGTCAAAAAGGAATTTGTTGAAAGTGAAATTGCCATGAAGCTCCAGGCCGAGCTCTCTGAAATTGATAAGTTGTACGATGAAATTTGATAATGCAACGAGCAAGAGGAACTAAAACTCGATGATACTCCATCATCTTCTTCAGCTCCGGGCGGTCGGTGCTTTTGCCGCTCATGCGGTCCATGTAAACCTCATCCACTCCGAGGCTTTCCATCAGCACCTCCTGCCGGATGGTATTCTGCTCCTGAGTGCTGACACGGATATATCCAATCTTCAAGAAACTCACCTCTCTACTGAACACTGTCCCAATAGGGTGGTTCCGGCTCATGGAACGTATCAAAAGCCGGAAACCAACCCTATTGGGACTCTTTTTCTGTGTCTCGCTGGGGTATGCCCTATTGAGACAGGCTACTTTTGATTCAACTGTCGCTCCAACAGAGTGCAGTACCCATAGACCCGGTCCATCTCCAAGTCACCCCAACCGTCTGGGCCGACTTGATCCCCAGAGATAGGGGTGAGGCGCATTTTCCCATCTTCTATGGTTTCCTCTGCCCGGATGGTCGTATCCCCGAAGAAGCAACAGACGGTGCCATCCCCTTGTTCTACTCTGGAAAGGTTGGAGATAGCCGCCGCATCCCGTATCTGCTCCAGAATGTAGCAGTCCTCTACCTTCCAACCACCGGGGTTGCCCTCTTCCGCCATGTACCCTTCCAGTCGGACGCCGAGATCCGTTCCATCCAAACTGTCCCCAAAGATAGAATAGCCTCCCATGTTAGGCCGGAAAGCCTTGTTATTACTGCTCACAACATAGGTTCGGCTCAACAGGGGGTACTCCTTCATAAAGCTATCCACCGTAAAAACAATATGGGCGGTCAGTTCCTCGCCGGGGTGATTACGGTTCCACTCTTGGAAAATCTCTTTTACTTCCGAGTAAATCATATCCACTCCTCCAATATAAAGTTACCCGGTATCTCTACCATAGAGCAGAGATACCGGGCGCTATTTTAACTGGCCTCTGCCAGATCAGGCATCAACTCGGCAGCGTTCACACTGTCCATGAACTGCCTGGCATAGGCCCTGGCGTGTTCGGCCTCCTGAGGGCTGAGCAGGCTCACAGCCTCGAAGTTGAACAGGGCGTAGGGCTTTCCGCTCTTGCTGGTAGCCTTCTCCAAGGAGATCTTCGTCACCACACTGTTCACCGGCACCAGATTTCCCGCCAGCCGAGCGGTGTACTTGAGGAACCGGGGCTTACTGGTGACAGGCACCCGCACCAGCAGGGGCAGCACATTCCCCGGCCGGAGGAGGAACAGCAGCACCGATTCCTTACAGGCCTTGGCGTTGCTCTCGCCGTCCTTGCTGCCAAAGTCATTGTAAGGGCAGCTAAAGCAGGCCTTGCCATCGTGGGAAACGATGCTGTTCTGGCTCATACAGACCGGCGGCGTACCCTCCACCGGGTCAGGAGTGTCCCAGTAAGCCCTGGGCGTGGTGTAGTCCAGAATGATCCCGGTCAATTCCTTCTCTGCCTCCTCTCCGGTGAGGCCCGGCACGGAAAACACGGTGGCGCCGCCCGAAGGGGACTTGACCACATCGAAGAGCTGGAGGGACAGGGGCTGGTTCTTCAGGTTTTCCCGGATCACGTCCAGGGCATTGTTGGAAAGGGCGGCATAGCCAGAGCTGACCGGCGCTATCGAAGCCGCAGGAGAAGAAATGGGCTCCTGCATAGCCTCCACTTTGTCGCCCAAACGGTCTTTCAGCTTTGTGGTATCCATAGTAGATCCTCCTTAACTCGCCGCCTTGATGGTAAAGCGGCGGTATGATGTTTTGTTGGCGTACTTTTGGTAGAGAGCTGGATGCTCGGTCTTTAGGGTCTTGCTGTCCAGCCGCTCCTGAGATACACTTTTCCAGACAATGACCCTATCCCCGGCAGTGCCCACCTCATTTTCTCCCAGTAGTTCCTTCAGCTTGTTCTCGGCCTCCTGCTTCTGCTCGGTGATGGCTTCTAACTGCTCACAGGCAATATCGTACTGCTGGATAAGGTCAGCGGCAGTATCGGGAAGGGTGATTTGGGACTTGGGTACGCTATCCGGAAATCTCTCGGAAAGGAATTTGGCACTGGCAGCAGAGCCGTCCATGGCCGGGGGCGTGTTCATCTGCACATGATCCCAGAAGTTGGCCTCCAACTCAATGAGCATGGAAATCAGCTCCTCGTCCCGTTCCACCAGCTTCCAGCGGAAGGTATTGCCGCCAATGAGGACTGCAATGTAGGCGGCTTTGTAGCCTGTCACCGCCATATAGTGCTGGATCTGAAGCTGGTACTCGTCCGGGATGGCGCCATCCCACTCCCCGGCTTTATAGGCGGAGGCTGTCTTGGCTTCAAAGATACAGGTGCCATAATCCGGGTGTTCACAGGTGCCGTCCAGATTGGCCAGCATGAAGGGGTACTCCTCGCTTTGGAGAAGTACCCCTTTGTGTTCGACCTCTATCCCGGTACGCTTGGTGAACTCTGCCCTTACAAGGGCCTCCAACTGAGTACCCCAGTATGCGGCCTCCCCTGCCTCCTGATAGGGGAGCTGACCCGTCTTATCCAGCCACAGCTCCACGGGGGATTTATAGCGGCTGATCCCACAGACCACGGAGGCATCCGAGCCGCCGATGCCCTTTCTCCGCCATTCCAACCAGTCCTCATAGGGCATATTCTCTGTGACGGCTAAGATGTTTGCCATAGCAAGCCCTCCTTACGCCGCCGCCAGCACCAGCTTATAGGCCTTGTCGATGATGGGGTTGCCCTCCACGGTGCGGAGGAACAGGTTCTCCTCATAGTTCCGGGTCCTGCGGATGGGGTCGGCATGGGTGGCGAAGTCGCTGACGGCATTGATAAAGCGGTAGCCGTTCTTGTCCACGTTGGACAGATCCGGGGCCTCCCAATACCGCAGTTTCATATCGTCCAGGAGCCGCAGATTGTTCTTCCGCTGGGCCTCCGGCATATCCGGCTCAACGGGGAAGAACTCACCCATGAACGCCATGACCTGCTTATCGGTCAGCTTGATCTTGGACAGGGTATCAATACCCCGGCCCAGTTCACCCATGTATGCCTCAGCCAGTTCCAAGGTCTCTCTGGCCTCATAGACACGGCTCATGACGTTCTCGGTGTGCTTGGTTGTCCAAGTACGCTTGGCACTGTTCAAGGCCAGATTCAGGGTGTTCTGACACACCACCCGAATGGGGGTCATGGCGACCTTGATGCCGGAGCTGCCATCGTGGGAGTTCATCACCACCAGATAGGGAGCGATCTCGTCCCCGGCGATAATATACCGGTGGGGCATCCGGGCCAGCAGCCAGACCTTCCGGCCACCCTGCAAGGCCCCGGCTGTCTCATAGGTTACACCCTCGCCCAGCAGGTCGTCGGTGAACTGAAAGGCATCCTCGTTCTGCACCACCTTGTAGCGGTCAGTTACGATACCCAAAGGGGCGCCGTCCCGATCCCGGATGTTGACCTTGTAGCCGGGAATCAATGTACCGTCACCGGCAAAGACGGGCTTCTGCTCCACCTGCCAGTCCAGGCCGGCCCAAATAAGGGCGTCCTCCGAGTTGGGAGCCTCCTTCACCTCGGTACCCAGCCCATGCCAGGGCTTTTCACGAACATAGAACATGGTTTCAACATTTGCGGGCATTTTACATTCCTCCTAATCTTACCTATCCCGATCCAGCACTTCACATACCTCACACATGAACATTACCCCGGTGCAGACGCCAATCGTAAAGGCGTCCTCCTGCACCAACACATTGCGCTGCATCTCAATGTCCAGCAGCTCCTCCAGCAGCTTTTTCCCGCTCTCATCCAGTTGTGCGGACAGTGTGGCGGAAATCGCCGAGGCTTCTTTCCCCAGCTTGCTGTACTCCGGATCGCCATACCGGTATTCCTGATCCATAAGGCGTTCAATGATCTCCATATCTCACTCCTCCTCTTCAAAATTCAGCGGAGACTGCCCCTCCACCTGGGGATAGTCCTCATGGGCGCTCTCCTTCAGCAGCTCGTCAATAGCGCCGCAGATAATAGCGGCAGCAGCAGCCAGGAGTACCCCAAGCACTGTTCTTTTCCTGTTGCTCATCATGTTTCCCCCCTCTCAAGGCAGCACCGTGCATCCGCAGACATACCCCACAAGGGTATAAAGAACCATGCGGATAGCGTTTAGGATCGTTTTCAGCATCATGTTTTCTCCTTTCAAATGTGTATTTTTGATGGTTCTTGCTGTCTTCCCAGGATGAAATTGAAAATTTCCCGGTAAAACAGTAAAACAGGCAAGCCCCGTAATCGCCTTGAATGACGGGGCTCACCTGTTCTGTTTCAATAATACACTTTTTCAATGAGAAGAAATAACGCTAAACAACCGCATAAGGGAAACCACTATTTTGACTGGAGGGGTTGCTATGAATCCTTTTAATTACGGTTATGGCCCTATCTATGAAGATGAGCAAGAGGAAAGCCACACCTATGATTTCCTTACGCCAAAGGAGGTCATGGAGGAGCTGGCTATTGGGAAAAACACCTTGTATCGGCTTCTGAACTCCGGGGAACTCCCCGCTTTTCGAATCGGGAAGCTGTGGAGAGTGCGGAGGGTAGATTTGGAAAATTGGGTGCCAGTCCATAGGATTTTTAACGAAATTGAAAAGTAACGGAATAGCCTTAAAGGCTATTCCGTTACTTAATCATGTGCAGTTATACGTTTGTCTCTTTTATCATAAATCCTGGTAAATCTCCCCGGGACAACTATGCCACTGTCCTGCCTCCTATGGAATTCGTCTTCTAATTCCTGCCCCATCTCTTTCCGGAGCTGTTCTATCTCTCCTTTCTTTATCCCATCGTCAAAAACTGTGTTGATTTTCAAAATCGGCGCACTTTTTTCAATGCTTTCGCAAGCACTGCCTTGATTTACCTGAACTACTGCACTGTTCAATAGGAACAGGCAAGCTATTGGATCTAACACATAATCCTTTCTAAGAACATGATACCATGTCAAGAAGATTTCCCACCAACCCGTCCAAGCATAGCTTCTCTCCCCTTTGTATGATATAAATATGTCCACATACTTAGGTTCCTCTCCCGAAGCAGTCCTCTCCTCGCGAAGCGCTAATCCGCTGCACCATGATCTATATCTGTCCGTAGGAACAATATAGTCCATACAAAGGTTGCATACGGTATTGGCATCAATATATTTCGGGTGGGAAAGAACGCCTATTCCTACGGTACTCATCCATGCCAAATCTTTTAAGACAAATTGATTCGCAAATTTTTGCAGTTGTCGTATAAACCTACCGGCATTTTTGGGGGTTTGACTGGTTATCAAACAACCAATTCCTTGCGAAGGATATTGATTCTGTTCTGGTTGAGTACATCCAAAGAAATCATCTCTCAAGCTATCAAACTTATTTAGGTTAATCCCATACTTTTCACAGTTTTCCAAAAAAACACTAACAAATCTACTGCCATTGAAATCCGCAAAATTATACATATATGCAGTCAGAATATACGGCAAAACGGATTCCGCTTTATCGTCAAGACCTCCCAGGATTTGCCCCAAACCACATTCCCAGTTCTTTATTCCAGGCGGGACTTTCTTCTTTCCAATATAGTAATAAAACTTTTCAAAACAGCTTTTCAGTCTTTCTGGTTTAGTTTTTCCCTCCACTTCCTCATCGTCATCCCCAAGCCATTTGTACTCTCCCCAATCGCACAATCGGCTATAAACGGATGCTGCTATTTGGTTTTCAACTTCTTTAGAATTAGATAACTTGAAAACATCTGTATTTTCATTGATATAGAACAATTCACACACCCCTTTCTCAAACGCACATGGCCTCATAAAAATGTTGGCACCAAAATGCTCAAATTTTGTCGTTATTTCACAACAAAAAGGCTGTCTCAAGGTGTTTTACAAAAACTAATTCCCTACTCTAAGTTCTTTTCTCTACTTTTTTGATGTAATTTCGTTTGTTTTTTCCATTGAAAAGGTTTCTTCTTCCCCCGTCTGCCAGCTCATCTGGGGGCCATGTGTTATCATGATGCTCGCAAGCGAAGTGACGCTTTCTTCATTTGCAAGCACCTTGAAAACTGAATATAGTATGCTTTAATTGAGATCCACTGTCAAGACCATTCTCAGCTTGTCATACCACACCAGAGGGGCTTGCCTCTCCGGCAATGGCAACCGCAAGCTGTCTATGGGCCGCCGTTGGATCTCGGTCTCAGTCTGAATAAGCTCCTCTGCTTACTCTGGAGATAGGAGGAACTTAAAATAGATAACGACGAAAAAATCATGATCGGTCTTGCTACCGGCGCAGCCGTTACTCTCGGGATTGCCTACATCGTCTCGGTCGCAGAGCCTCAGATTCCCCGGCAAGACAACAAGCTGGAAAACTCCCCTGTCCCTTCGGAGCTATACGTTCCAAACAGCAGGGGCGGATTCTACTTCGGCAACGCTCCCTTACCCGAGGGACACAAGGCCTGCTGTCAATGCCCTGCTGGCTTTTATGGTAAGCCCATGACTGCGGACGGCAACATCCTTGTGATCGGTGGCCCCGGAAGTGGCAAAACGACTGGTCATGTCTATCCGACCATGAAGACTTGGAAGGGAAGCATGATCATGTTGGATGTCAAGGGCGGCATGGAAAAGCTGTGGAGAAGCATTCACAAGGATGATGGCAAAGAACTTCGGGTATTTGCGCCCTTTCAATGTGGCGCAGACACTTGTACGTTCGACCCATTTTCCCTGATGAAGGCCAATGAGTTAAATGCGGCCGGACACGCCTGTGATATTGCTGAGGCCCTGGTGGCGATTTCCGCATCGGACAGTGAACCCTTCTGGAGGGAGTCCGCCCAAAACCTTCTGGCAGGGTTCCTTCTCCATTGCTTCCGCTGTGGTAAGTCCTTCATCGAAGCAATGAAGGATATGAGTGATCGCTCAGTATCTGAGATGGTTGCTCTGATCATGGATGGCCCCTGTGAGCAGGCGAAGTCTTTCGTAAGCAAGTTGCAGGGCATGAGTGGAAAAACCGCCGCCTCCGTTGGGCTGAACCTGAACAAGCTATCCAAATTTTTGCTGAATCCAGACGTCACCGGTTCGCTGACTCCAAACCCGGGGAGACCCGTGTTGAACTGGATGGAGCTGAACTCGGCAAAAAGGCCCATTGACGTCATCATTGACGTTCGCGGGGACGCATTGGCTCAGTGTGCGCCTTTGGTTCGTCTGGTACTGACACAGCTGGTAAAGATGCTGTCGTTACGGGGCGAGAAGCATTATGGAGGGAACGATCTCCCCCCGGTGCTGCTCTGTATCGACGAGTTTCCGCAGTTAGAGTGCATGCCGGCCATGATAAGTGCCTTGACTACCCTCCGTAGCAAAGGAGTTACCATGGCCCTGTGCGTTCAAAGCCTGGCGTCACTGGAGGCGACTTATGGCCACAACGAGGCCCGAGTCATCTTGGACGCTTGCGGCTATAAGGTTATACGGAACGCCAACGATGTCGAGTCCCAAAAGTACCTTTCCGAGCTGATCGGCACAACGGACGTTCTCTCGCTCTCGCCCTCTGTCTCATGCGGGATGAGTGCCTCCCTTGGCTATCGGCCTGTCGCAACGCCTGGAGTGAGTATCTCCCTTGGCCGTCAGCAAAGGCCGCTTATCTATCCAGAGGCGTTGGGGCGACTGCGTGGGAAAGCGATTCTAATCACCCCTTATGGGACGTGTCAGGTTATACCGAAGCCGATATATCCCCCGGTGCCTTCCCAAAGGCAAGCGGAAATCGAGTACCTTACTACTAATCTCGCTTTGCTGTGTTCCATGATAGAGTCATCCGTGAATTCAGCAAATCGGGACAGTAATGACGTCACCCAAAATCAAGTGATACCCGCTCCTGTACAAGGAAACGAGAACCCTGCGGCGAGTGGCGTCAGAGATGCGTCGAAGATGGAGGCAGTATGTGAATACTGTGCCAGCGAAGCAAGAACCGCCAGAGAAATCATGGCGCATCTCAATATTAAGGCCCGCCAGCACTTCTGTGCTGTGATCTTAAGGCCTCTCCTGAAGCAGGGGCGGTTAGCGATGACCCATCCAGAGTCCCCCAAGCATCCCGATCAGAAGTACCGCACTGTATGAGTGGATCAACTATCCTAATCCACTCATATGCGCAATTAAACATTGCCAAGTGGCAAGTCAAGTTCAGGAGGAATCAGTCATGCTAACAACCATTTCCCTATCTTCATCTAACGTCAGTCGTAGGCAAGGGGGAGGCGCTGTAGGCGCCTATTCTTACGCCTCCGGCCAGAAGTTTCGAGATTCCCGTACTGGGAAAACGTACTATTCCTCAGGCCGCACCGATGTAGCCTCCTGCGGCCTGATCCTTCCGCCATCTGCGCCCAAAGGCCTTGAGGACCCCCAGACATTTTTTGATGCCTGGAATCAGGCCGAAAAGCGCAAGGATGCGTCCATGGGCCATAAGTACATCATCGCCCTGCCCAACGAACTATCTGCTGAGCAGCAGGTCGAAGTTGTAATGAGATTCGTCCATGAGAACTTTACCGAGGCTGGCTATCCGGCCCTCTATGCGATACACAGCGGCAGAGCCGATGAACATGTGAAGCCTGCAAGCATTGAGGCAACACGTCAGCGTGAGGATAACCCCCACGTCCACATCATCGCTTCCGCCCGCAAGATAGATGAGCACGGCTTCCAGGCAACGAAGCTGGACGGCCGTGCTACATATAAGAGAGCTTTTCTTTTGGCCCTGCGAAAAAGCTGGGCCGACCACTTGAACGCAACGTTTGAGCGGCTCGGTCTGGAGATTCGAGTGGATCATCGCAGCTATAAAGATCGCGGGATAGACCGGACTCCCACGGCCCACATTGGCCCAAAGGCAATGGCCCTGGAGATGCGTGGGAAAAAAACGGCTGTTGGTGACCGCTATCGCAACGCCATTCAACAGAATAGAGCGCGGGAAGTACAGCGCCCCCGCGATGCCAGCTATGATAAGACGGCCGAATTAGAAGTTGAACGCTGAACAAATGAATTTGCCAGACACGCAGAGGAGCTTATTCAGGCTGAGACTGTATTGGGTTCGGGGGTAATACTCGTACCTTTACTGCGTAATGCCTCAATTTTATCTGTGTATTATTACTAAGTAAGAACAAGCCGACGGCAGCGGTGGTTCTATTCGCCGCCGCCCTCGGCATAGAGTAGCACGGGGGGTGATGAGATGACAAGCCAGCAGGAGGTCAAGCCTTGCAAAGAGCAAGATCGCACTTTGAGAGTGATTTGCGTAAAACGTAAATTTACTCCGTCACACAAAAGCCGTGATGCAGTCCGGAATTTACTCCGGGCGCATGGGGCAACCGCGTAACACGAATCACGAATGAAAGGAGGTGCGCCGGATGGCTCGCACCAAACGAATGCCCGGGATCGGGCAGGCAGAAACGGGTAAGGTGGTCTGGCGCGCCGCCTTATACGCCCGGTTATCCCGGGATGATGGAGATAAACCAGAGAGCGATAGTATCGTCAACCAGAGAAAGCGTTTGGAACAATTTCTGGCTGGACAAGCCCAAATGGAATTTGCCGGTTTCTATGTTGACGATGGCTATACTGGCACCAACTTTGACCGTCCGGGCTTCCAGCGTATGATTGAGGATATTGAGGCTGGGAAGGTCAACTGCGTTGTCGTCAAAGATCTTTCTCGTTTCGGCCGGGACTACATTGGGGTAGGGGGCTATATGCGAGACTGGTTCCCTGCACATGGAGTTCGGTTCATTGCATTGGGTGAAGGGGAGGACAGTGAAAAGAACTCATGCGATATGCTCATCCCGTTTAAGAATGTGATGAACGAGCAATATGCCAGAGATATTTCGCAAAAAGTTCGTAGCTCCATCCAGATCAAGCAGCAGAGTGGGGAATTTATCGGGGCATTTGCTTCCTACGGGTATCGAAAGGATCCAGAGGACCATAACAAGCTCCTCATTGATCCTCCTGCTGCCGCCGTAGTTCGCCGGATCTTTACCCTTTATGAGCAGGGTATGGGGAAAATACGGATCGCAAAATTGCTAAATGAGGAAAAGATACCTTGCCCCAGCGAATATAAGCGCCTTAACGGGGAGAAATATCATAATGGCCAACGGCTGGGGAGTACGTCCTATTGGACCTATGCGACGATCCACCGCATCTTAAAAAATCAGATGTATGTTGGCCGAATGGAACAGGGCAAAGCCCCTCGCCAGGGAATGCACGGCAAGGCAAAGCAACTCCCCCGGGAGCAGTGGACGGTCGTGGAAGGGACCCACGAGGCCATTATTGAACCGGATCAGTGGGAGCGCGTGCAATCCCTTTTGCAGAGAGATACCCGCACCCTGAGCTTTGAGCAAAATGTAAGCCCTTTTGCGGGGTTCCTCCGCTGCGGCGATTGTGGACGAGCCATGAGCAAGACCAACCACCCAGGCGGTATCTATTATTGCTGCGGCTCCTACAAACGCTATGGTCCCAGTGTCTGTACCCGACATGGAATCTCCTACCGGGATTTGGAGCAGACGGTGCTGGAAGATCTGAACAAGGTTATTGCATCAGTGGAGGATCTTCATGCCTTGGCCCAGGAAGCCAAGGAAAACACTCGCCCAACGGATCACAGCGCCGAACAAGAGCGCTTACAGGGTAGTCTTGAACGAGTGCGAAGGCTCCGCAAATCTGCCTATGAGGACTACAAGGACGACCTTATCAGCAAGGAAGATTACCTTCGTTATAAGGACGACTATCAAGGGCAGGAAGATGTCATCATGGCCCAGTTGGAGCGCCTGCAAGCGCAAGAAGATACTCCAAAGGAATCGCCTTGGGTCGAGGAACTTCTGAAACTGGGAAAGCTAACCGAGCTTGACCGGGCTACTGTAGCTGAAACGATTAAGGAAATTTTGGTCTATGAAGATCATGTGGAGATTACATACAATTTCTCGGATGATCTGGGTTTCTGGACCAATCAGGATGCTCCAAAGCTGTGAGGCAACATACCGCTATCGTTTGGTAGCGGTATGTTGCCTTCCTTTCAACGGATGCCTTCTATTTTCTTGCATATAATTAAAGTATATTTATATTATAGGTTGACAAAATGGAAAATATGACTTAGAATCATACATGAGGTGAGGAATATGGCCATTACAACGAAAAGCCAGATCTTAAAAGTGCTCAAAGCCTTTAACCCTTGGTGGGCAACGGGGAGCGTTCACCCGGACTTCACAAAGGATTACCGCCGTTTTGCGTATTATGAGGCAATGAAGCGGATAGATCAGACCGACTTGCGGCGTACGGTTGTTCTTACCGGCACGCGCCGGGTGGGAAAGACAACCATTCAATATCAAATGATCGATACACTTTTGAAGCGCAAAATCCCGCCGCAGCGTATCGTATTTATTTCTCTGGATCACCCTATGCTGAAGCTCAGTAATTTCAACGACATTTTGGAGTGTTACCACGAGAATATCTGCCCGGATCAAAATGTTTTTTACTTTTTTGACGAGATCCAATATGTCGCCGATTGGGACAAGTGGCTGAAAACCATCTATGATATGCAGCCTGAAACCCGTATGATCGCTACCGGCTCGGCAAGCCCGGCATTGATGAAGGGCAGTACGGAGAGCGGCGCCGGCCGTTGGAGCATTATTCCCGTTCCCACCCTTTCCTTTTTTGAGTATTGCTCTTTGATTGGGGTAAATGTCCCGGATTTAGGGCCCAGTGTTCGCCCAACGGCTTTTCAGCGTATGACCCAAGCCGAGCGTGCATCCATCATGCTGAAATTGGAGCCAATCCAGAATCACTTTATTCGTTATCTGCAAGTGGGCGGTTTTCCAGAGTTGGCCTTGGCCTCCAACGATCTTATGGCACAGCAGATCATGCGGGAGGATGTGGTAGACAAGGTTTTGAAGCGCGACCTGCCCTCCCTCTATAACATCCGCAGTGCCACAGAGTTAGAGCGGATCTTTTTATATCTGTGCAACGTATCCTCCAACATTGTTTCTTTTTCTGCCTTAGCAAAAGAGCTGGAGGGTGTTTCCCGGCCCACGGTAGAAAACTATATTAACTATTTGGAAAGTGCTAATCTCATTTATCAGAGCTGGCCGGTGGAAATGGCTGGGCGGAAGGTGCTGAAATCCCAGCCGAAGATCTATATTGCCGATGCAGCCATCCGCAATGCGGTTTTGATGGATGATGATGTGCTGACCAATCCCATCGAATTGGGAAAGATGGTGGAAACCGCTGTTTATAAGCATGTGGCGGCATTCTATTATCAGCAGGCTACACGGGTAGGTTACTACCGGGGCGGCCGGTCAGGGAATGAAATTGACATCGTTGTGGATTATCCCAACATCAAAAATATTCTGATCGAGGTCAAATATCGGGAGCAGGCTCCCGTTCCCAACACCGATGCCATCATTGAGCTTTCCGACCAGGCCAGTGCCGGTATTATCATTACAAAACGCGCAGATGATTATGGGACGCATCATACTCCCAGCGGAAAAGAGCTCATTCGCATCCCGGCTTTTGCGTTTTTGTACCTGCTGGGAAACGCCGAGCGGTATGGCTACCGGGGAAAAGATTGATGAGATTCATTCGTACCGAATAAGTAATTATTTTTGTAATAAAGGGCTTGCTGAATCTCTCCCACTGTGCTATCATAATATTATAAAAAATACGGTCATTGACACCCTTCAAACCATTGGGCGCCAATGACCGTATTATTACATCACCCTGGGGCAACGAGGACACCCAGCAGCTCATCGACATTCTGGCCAAATACAACATCAAAGCCACCTTTTTCGTGGTGGGAGACTGGGTGGACAAGTACCCGGAGTCGGTCAAGGCCCTTTCCGACGCGGGCCACGAGGTCATGAACCACTCCAACCACCACGACCACTTCTCCAAGCTCTCCCGGGATCAGATCATCGCCGATGTGAACGCCTGCAACGACAAGATCGAGACGGTGACCGGGGTGCGCCCCACCCTCATCCGGCCACCCTATGGAGAGTATGACGACAACGTTATCACCGCCATCCGTGCAGCAGGTATGGAGCCCATCCAGTGGGATGTGGACTCCCTGGACTGGAAGGACCTGTCCGCCGCCGAGATCACCAAGCGGGTCACCACCAAGGTCCAGGCCGGGTCCATCGTCCTCTTCCACAACGCCGCCAAGCACACCCCCGAGGCCCTGCCCACCATTCTGGAGACCCTTCTTCAGGAGGGCTACACCTTCGTACCCATCTCGGAGATCATTCTTCCCGGCGAGTATAACGTGGACTACACCATCGATCACACCGGCCGCCAATGCCCGGCGGGCTGATATTTTCTCTCTGTTTGAGCCTCATATACCAGAAAGGCACAGTGCAAGATGCACTGTGCCTTTCTTTTGTTTCTTACTACATCCCGATCTGCCTCATGACCTCCTTGGTGGTCACGCCGGGATCCCGGAAGACCAGCTCCTCCAACCCGAAGGGCAGCTCCTGCTCCCCGTCCAGACAGATCAACGCATAGTTCTTTCTGAGCCTGTCGGCGTTCCGGAGCACCGACTCCCGGACTGAGGGTTTCCCGATCTCCTCCGCCCCGGCCAGCAGGGTCTCCAGATCCCCAAACTGGTTCATCAGGGCGGCCGCCGTCTTGGGCCCCACCTTGTCTACGCCCTTGATGTTGTCCGAGGCGTCCCCCGTCAGGGACTTGTAGGCAGCATACTGTCTTGGGTCGATGCCCAGCTTCTCCCGGATGTAGGCCGGGTCGCAGATCACGGTCTTCTCCCCCCGGTAGCGCAGCACATGGACCCGCTCGGTAATAAGCTGGAAAAGGTCGCTGTCCTGGGAGGAGATGACCACATCCATCTCCCCGCCGTACCGTTTGGCATACCCCGCCATCCAGTCGTCGGCCTCACAGACCGAGGTTTCTTGATGATGGATACTCAGGCAGTCCAGGGCGGCATAAATGTCAGGAAGCTGGGAAAATGGGGTATCCTCCCCGTCCATCTGAGAGTAATCCGGCCGGTTGCCCTTGTAGTCGGCATCCAACTCACCACGACGGCTGACATACTCTCCATCAAAGACCGCCACCACATGGGTGGGATGGGTCATGCGGATGATCTTCAGAAAAGCCCCTACAAAACCCAGGGTGCCGTGGATGGCCTTACCCCGCTCGTCCACGATCCGGGCGGGCATCCCGTAAAACATCTGAAAGAGCAGATTGCTGCCGTCTACCACCAAAAGCTTGTCCATACCCGTCTCCTTTGCATTGCATTCCGCGGGATTTTAGTGTATAATATTACTTCCCGCAAATCAAACCAGTTCTGAACAGAGGTGAGCCCATGCCCAACTACGAGTCCCTGTCCCCCGTGCTGACCCAACGCATCCAGCGGGAGAAGGAGACCGGGACCTATCCCAAATTCGGTTTTGACGACCGCGATATCCTTCGCAGATCTATGTCCCCGTCGGACCACGCCACTATCTGGCGTCCGGCCTTTGTCCATGATACCGACAAGATCATGCACTGCCCTTATTATAACCGATACAGCGACAAGACGCAAGTTTTCTCCCTTGTCAGGAATGACGACGTATCCCGCCGCAGCCTTCATGTGCAGCTGGTTTCCCGCATCGCCCGGATGATCGGTCGGGTGCTGGGCCTGAACCTGGATCTGATCGAGGCCATCGCCCTGGGCCATGACATCGGCCACCCCCCCTTCGCCCACTCCGGGGAGGTCTACCTGGACGAGCTCTATTTCAGGCACGCCGGCCGGCACTTCAGCCACAGCATCCACTCGGTGCGGGTTCTGGACGGCATTTTCCCCCTGAACATCAGCCTTCAGGTCCTGGACGGCATCGCCTGCCACAACGGCGAGATCGAGCTGGAGGAATACCAGCCCGCCACCCTGGAGACCTTCGACCAGTTCGACACCATGATCGAAAGGTGCTACGAGGATGTCCGGCAGGTGTACAAGCTGATGCCCTCCACCTTAGAAGGGGCGGTGGTCCGCATCTCGGACATTATTGCCTACCTGGGCAAGGACCGGCAGGACGCCGCCCGGATCAAGCTGGTGGACGAGGACGCATACAGCCAAACCATCATCGGCTCCATCAACGCCGAGATCATCAACAACCTGATGGTCAACGTCATTGAAAACAGCTATGGGACCCCCTATATCCGCATGGATAAGGCCCATTTCGACGCCCTGAAAACGGCAAAGAGGGACAATTACTCTCTCATTTACGAAAACGCCGCCGCCCTGGCCAAGCTGAACACCACGGTCAAGCCCATGATGGCCGAGATCTACGACCAGATGCTCTCCGACCTGCGGCAGAGAAAGAAATACTCCCCCATCTTCACCCACCACATCGGCTACGTCAACCGGACCCATTACGCCCGGCCCACCCCCTACGAGAATTCCGAGCCCAACCAGATCGTGGTGGACTATATTGCCAGCATGACAGACGACTATTTGATCGATTTGCATCACTTTTTGTTCCCAAACAGCTCTTATGAGGTGAAATACACCGGTTATTTTGACGAGGATTCGGAGGGTTTTGACCATGTTTGAAGCGGTTTTGAGGGCGGTTTGGGAGCATGACACCATCATCCTCCACCGGCACCGCCGGCCCGACGGGGATGCCCTGGGCAGCCAGATCGGACTGAAGCATCTGCTGATGGAAAACTTCCCAGACAAAAAGGTCTACATGGTAGGCGATGAGGCCGGCTACCTCAGCTTCATGGAGGACTCGGTGATGGACACCATCCCGGACAGCGCCTATGAGGGCGCCCTGGCCATGGTCCTGGACTGCGGCGCCAAGGCGCTGGTCAGCGATGACCGGTATACCCTGGCCGCCAGGACCATACGGATTGACCATCACATCTTCTGTGGCCGGTTCTGCGACCTGGAGGTCATCGACTCGGACTACGAAAGCTGCTGCGGCCTCATCGCCCAATTCGCCGTGGAGTGCGGGTGGAAGCTGAACCGCCTGGCCGCTCAGAGCCTTTACACCGGCATGGTCACCGACTCGGGCCGGTTCCGCTACGACGCCACCACCCCCCGGACCCTGCGGCTGGCGGCTACCCTGCTGGAGCAGGGCTTCGACATGAACCACCTCTTCCGCCAGCTCTATTCCGAAAGCTATGAGGAAAAAAAGCGGAAGGCCCAGTTCCTCCTGAAGGCCCAGTTCACCCCCCACGGGGTAGCCTATATGTACACCCCCATGGAGGAGTGGCAGGCCATGGGCATCACCCCCTTCACCGCCTCCCGGGGCATGGTCAACGTGCTGGGGGACATGAAAGGGGTGGACATCTGGGTGAACTTTACAGAAACCGGGGAGGGCATCCTCTGCGAGCTGCGCTCGGCCGAGCAAAACATCCAGCCCATCGCCGTAAAGTACGGCGGCGGGGGCCACGCCAAGGCCTGCGGCGCCACGGTGCCCGACTACGACACGGTCACGGCCATGCTCCACGATCTTGACGAAATGGTGGGAGAAAACAGATGAACAGAGAAAAAATGGAAGCCATCCTGGCAAAAATCAAGGAATACGACCGGATCATGATCTTCCGTCACCTCCGCAACGACGGAGACTGCGTGGGCTCCTCCAAGGGCCTGAAGCGGATCATCCAGCTCACCTGGCCGGATAAGGAGGTCTACCTCATCGACCACGACACCGCCCAGTACCTGGAGTTCATGGGCCCCGAGGACCCCGAAGTCCCCGACGAGATCTACGAAAACGCCCTGGGTATCGTGGTGGACACCGCCTCGGAGGCCCGGATCTCCAACCCCAAGTATAAGCTGTGCAAGGAGCTTATCAAGATCGACCACCACATTCCCCTGGAGGACTACGGCGATCTCTCCTGGGTGGAGGAGGAGCGTTCCTCCTGCTGTGAGATGATCGTGGTCTTTTACGACGCCTTCAAGGATCAGTTGAAGATGGATCCCGAAGCCGCTACCTACCTCTACACCGGAATGGTCACCGACTCAGGCCGGTTCAAGTACGATGGGGTCACAGGGGACACCCTGCGCATGGCCGCCATCCTCCTGGACGTGGGGGTGGACACCCAGACCCTCTTCGCCCGGCTCTACCTGGAGGCCTACGAGTATCTGAAATTCAAGGCCCACATTTACGAGCGGATGCAGATCACCCCCAACGGGGTGGCCTACATCTACATCGACCGGGCCATGCAGGAGGAGTTCAACCTCTCCTTGGAGCAGGCCAGCGCCTGCATCGGCAATCTGGACTCCATCCGGGGCTGCATCAGCTGGCTGGCCTTCATCGAGACCGGGGATGAGCAGGGCTCCATCCGGGTCCGTCTCCGCTCCCGGTTCGTCCACATCAACTCCATTGCAGAGAACTACCACGGGGGCGGCCACGCCTGCGCCAGCGGCGCCACGGTGTATAGCCGGGCGGAGGCCGACGCCCTCCTCGCCGACACCGACGCCCTGGTGAAGGAGTACAAAGAGACCCATGAGGGCTGGCTATGAGAATTCTGATCGTCAACGACGACGGGGTACAGGCTGCCCAGCTCCCCGCCCTCATCCAATGGTGCCGCTCTCTGGGAGAGGTCACAGTCTTTGTGCCCAAGTATGAGCAGAGCGGCAAAAGCCACGGCTTCGAGATCAAGCGGCCCATTGAGGTCAAAAAGATGGAGCTGGCCCCTGACCTCACGGTGTGGACGGTGGATTCCACCCCGGCCGACTGCGTCCGCATGGCGGTGCTGGGGCTGAACAAGACCTTTGACCTGGTGATCTCGGGGGTCAACCGGGGGTTCAACCTGGGGGCGGACACCATGTATTCGGGCACGGTGGCCGCCGCCAGCGAGGCGGTGAACCTGGGGATGAAGGCGGTGGCCCTGTCCACCCCCTTCGACTACTACGACCACGCCACCGACCACCTGGACCAGGTGCTGGACTTTTTCCGGGCCCACAGGCTGCTGGAGCAGCACGACTTTTACAACGTGAACATTCCGGCCTCCCCCAGGGGCATCCGGGTCACCCGCCAGGGGGGACCCTACTACTCGGACGACTTTCCCCCCATCGGGGACGACCTGTACCAGCCCAAGGGCAAGCCGGTCTGGGCGGACAGCGGGGACCTCTCGCTGGACACCGACGCCACCCTGGGCCACGGCTATATCTCCATCACCCCCATGACCATCGACAAGACCTGCCGGAGGGTCTACCAGGACCTGAAGGACCGGGGGCTGTGAAGGGCATGAAGAAGCCGGCGTCTTTCAAGACGCCGGCTCTTTTTGTATCAAAGGCCGCCGGCCACCTGTTCCTTACCCAGGCAGACCACCTCATCGGCGATGTCCAGCAGCTCCTGATCGTGGGAGACCAGGATGGTGATGCGGCCCTTGGCGTGGGCCTTCAGGTAGCCGGCCAGCCGTCTCCGGCTTTCGGCGTCCAGGGCCGAGGTGGGCTCGTCCAGCACCAGGAGCTCGGGGTCCTTGTAGAGGGCCTTCACGATGGACACCTTCTGCTTCTGACCCCCTGAGAGCTCGTTGGCGTCAAGGGCCAGCAGGGCCTCCAGGTCCCGGGTGTCCACCTCCCCCTTCCGGAAGTCCACCATCTCCAGAAGCTCCCGAAGCCGCTCCCGGTCCCCGGCGCCGTCCTCCCGGCAGGTGATGTTGAAGCCGATGGAGCCCCGGAGCATCATGGGCTCCTGCTCGCTGACCCCGGTGTGGTTCGCCCGCATCTCATAGAGGTCCACGTCCTGGAGGGGCACGCCGTTGTACTTCACCGAGGGGTCGGCGTCGGAGACGTAGAGGCCCAGCAGCACGTCGGCCAGGGTGGACTTGCCCGAGCCGTTCCGGCCTGCCAGGCAGTAGATCTTATCCTTCTCGAAGGTCTGGGACAGGTTTTCCAGCACCGGCTCCCCCTCGGTGTAGGAGAAGCTCAGTCCTTCCGCCGTAATGTTCTCCAACGGGGTGGGGAGCTCGCTGCCGTTGCCCTCCTGGGGGATGTCGGAGAGCTCCTTCAGCCGCCGGTAGAGGGCAAGATACTCCTGGGCATTCTGGCTGACGCTGATGAAGTAGGACATACAGGAGACGATCAGGGAAAAGTAGGTGTTGATGATGATGAACTGGCCCGGGGTGAACCGGCCCTGAAGGATGGCCCAGCTGGCGTAGACCATGAGGACGATGGTCATAATATCGCCCAGGTTGGCCTGAAACATTGCATAGGGGTAGACCACCTTCTGATATTTGATATAGCTCTTCTCCAGCTCCTCGGTCCGCTGGGTGTACCGCTTTCCCAGGATCCCAAAGAGGGAGCCCAGACGGATGGAGCGCACCGACCGGAGCTGTTCGTCCAGGGAGGACACAAATTGATCCCGGGCCTGAGCCTTGTCCCCCGAGGCCTGGGCGATCTTGTCGCCGTACCGCTTGTTCATCAGAAGCATCATGGGGACGGAGGAGAGTGCGATGAGGCCGCACCAAACATCCAGATAGAACACGAAGCTCAAAGTGAGCACGAAAATCAGGGCCATACCAAGCCCCATGGTTCCTGTACCCATCAGATAGCCCACCAGGCTGTTCACGTCGGAGTTGATCCGGCTCACCAGCTCGGCGGTGTTCTTTCCCGCCAGAGCCCGGGGGGAGGCCTTCTGGAGCCTCTGGTAGATCTGCTGGGCCATGGCAGCCCAGCCCCGCACAGTCACCCGGGCGGACATCATTCTGTGAATATAAGAGAGCAGGAGATTGACGAGGAAGATGCCGACAAATATCCCGCAATAACGCAGAAGCTGGTCGGTGGTGAGGGTGCCCCCCGTGAGCCCGTCCAGAAACAGGCCCAGCACATAGGTGGGGGCGGTGTTATTGAGTCCCAGAGAAAGAATGGCAGTCAGGAAGTACCAAAAAATCAGTCCCCGGAGCTTTTTCAGGTAGGGCCATACGAAACGAAAGATGGTAAGAAGTGATCTCATAGGGAGTTTCCTTTCATATATGGATAATTCCGGTAAATGGAATGGAATTTTTAAAGCGTATGTTCTCCTTTCTTCAGTTTTTTAGAGCTATCTGGAACTTCGTTTTCGGAGCGTCCATTCTGTCATGTTTCCTTCTCGGAAATGGTGACTTGCCCGCACCAATACCGTCCACAGCCGGGAAAGACCTGCTGCCGTTTTTTGACACGGGACAGCTTCTTCTTGCCGATGCTGAGCGATTCGCAGCTATAAACGCCGCAGTCAAAGGGGTCGCAGCCCTTGATGAAGGGGAAGTCCCTTGGAACAAGAATTTTCATGCGGTCATATCCCTTTCTTCTGCTTCTTCGGTGATCTCCTCAAACTGCTCCGGGTGGGCCAGGTAGGTCCGGACCTCCTCGGCTACCCCCTCGCAGTCCCGGTGGCCGTTGAGCCGGGCCCGCAGCAGTTGGTGATAGGACGGGGGACCCCGTTCCGGAACCGCTCTCCCCCATCCTCCTGGTCAAGCAGGAATTCCAGGTTTTTCCGGGTAAATTCACAGCCCCCCAGGCAGCTCCCCTCGGCGCAGGTGCCGTTTTCATCGGTGACATGGCCCAAGTAGAGAATAACGGTTTTGTCCAAGCCTTCCTCCTTCAGGAGGGCCTTGACCTCGCTGATCTCGCTCAGGTTGTTTCGGTCCACGTTCATCCGCAGGGCGATACCGCCTTTGTAACGGTCCTTGCACAGCTTCAAATTGCGGAGGATGGCGTCAAAGCTGCCCCCGCCCCCTTTCAGGGGCCGCCGGCTGTCGTGGCTGGCTCTGCTCCCGTCCAGGGTCACCTGGGCTTTGGTTACCTTACAGTCGTTCAGTAGGCCGATGGCCTTCCCGTCCAGCACCTGGCGGCGGAGCTGGTCCTTCTCGTAGCAGTAGACGCACCGGAAGTTGCAGTCCTGAGTGAGGGCGATGGCGAGGGAGAGAGTCTCGGTGGCGAAGCGGGAGCGGAGGAGCCCCAGCCGGATGGCCTCCAGCTCGTTCTCCCTGTCCTTCACGGCAAAGCCGCAGGCCAGAAGACCCTCCCGGAATTCCTCGTCCGCCGGCTCCTTCCCGTTGGCTTCAAAGGTCTGAAAGGCCTCGTAGTGTTCCCTGTCCAGCTGGGCCATGCATCCCGACCGGGTGTTGAAAAGCACCGCGCCTCCGTCCCCTGCCGGGGCGGTCAGGTTGTAATAGGATGGTTTCATACTTGTCGTTCCTTTCTGTCTCGTTCTGGCCCTATCCTACCATCCCGGGAGGTTCCTTTGGAAGCCACTGTCCTTCCACCTTGTTGAATGACAGTTGATTTTTCCGTTCCCTTCCTTTATAATAAAACAAGAAGAAAACGGGGGGCAAAGCCATGAAGCTGGCCGAAAATATCGCGGCTTTCCGCAAAAACAGGGGTCTGACCCAGGCACAGCTGGCCGAGGAGCTGAACATGACCCCGGCCGCCGTGTCCAAGTGGGAGACCGGGGCCGCCCTTCCCGATCTGGACACCCTGATCGCCCTGGCCGACTATTTTCAGGTCCCCATGGACGACCTGCTGGGCCGGACCCTGGGGGAAAAGCCCCGGGTGGCGCTCTTTGCTCCCCAGAAGGATGTGGAGATGGTCTCCCTCCGGCTTTTGAAGGAGTACAACCATCAGGTGCTGGGGGTGGCCCGCTCCCCGGAGGAGCTGGAAGCCCTGCTGATCCGGTTGAAGGAGCGGGGAGATACCGTTGACCGTATCGCGATGATGGTAGCGGATTATCCGGGGGCGGATGAGGCTTTTAACAAAGTGGCAAAGCTGAACACCCAATATGTGGGTTCGGGCATGTTCTGCAATATTACCACTTCTTTGAAGAAGCTGGAGGCAGGCCTGCGGAATGCGCTGGAGCCCGACTGAGGGCTTTGGGCGCTGGCAAAAGGATAAAAAAATGACCGCGTCTTGCGACGCGGTCATTTTTTGTGTCAGGTCATGCCTTACATGGCCGGAGCGGCAGTGCCGAAGAAGCAGGGGAACTGGCTGACACCGATCTTGGACAGGTTGTCCCCGGCGATGTACTTGATGGCCGAGGGGGAGATGGTGTTGTAGGTGTTGTAGGTGCCCAGGTAGTTGTCGGCGTCGCCCACGTTGGCGGTGAAGACGCCGCACTCCTCGTTCCACACGAAGGTGGCGGTGGGCTCGGCGGTCAGACGGACGCGGGTCTTGCCCTCGTCGTTCACATGGATGTCAATGTACTGCTTGCCCTCGGCCCCCACGAAGGAGAACCGGAAGCCGCCCTCCACCTCCTCGATGGTCACGTCGGCGGCGGCGCCGGCGTTCTCGGTGGTGGCCAGATAGCTGCCGTTCATGGTTCCGTCGAAGAACAGGGTCTTGCCCAGCTCGGCCTGCTCCAGGGCGAACTTGTAGGTGCCGGCGGCGGGCTGGCCCTCAGCGGCGTTGAACACGTAGGCCACGGTGCCGAAGCCGCAGGGGAACTGGCTGATACCAACCTTGGAGGCGTTGTCCCCGGCGATGTACTTGATCTCGGAAGGAGAGATGGTGTTGTAGGTGTTGTAGGTGCCCAGGTAACGGTCAGCGCCGTCCACGTTGGCGGTGAAGACCTTGCACTCCTCGTTCCACGTGAAGACCACGCCGGGCTCGGCGGTCAGGCGGACGCGGACCTTGCCCTCGTCATTTACGTGGATGTCGATGTACTGCTTACCCTCGCTGCCCTCGAAGGAGAGATAGACGCCGCCCTCGGCCTCCTCGATGGTCACGTCAACGGCCTTGGTGGGATCCTCGGTGGTGGCCAGATAGCTGCCGTTCATGGTGCCGTCAAAATACAGGACCTTGCCCAGCTCGGCCTGGGTCAGGGCGTACTTATAGGTGCCGCCCACCTCGGGAGCCTCCACGAAGGCAGGCCCGCCGCTCTTGGCGGGGGTGCCGGGCACGTAGAACTCGAAGGAGGTGCTTTCCGACTTGTCACCGGCCTTCAGGGTGGCTGTCAGGGTGAAGACCAGGTCCTCCTCACCGGGGTTCTCGTTGATGTCGATGGCAACCTTGTTATCGGCGGGATCGCCGATCTTCACATTCTCCTCGGTAGCATCGGTGGTCCACTCAATGTCGTAGGAGAACTCGCCGATCTTCACTACAGAGGTCACGTCAAAGTCCCGCAGCACCTTGCCGGCCTTGTCCTTATACATGGCGCGGATGTAGGATACGGCCTCACCCAGGCTGGACTCGGCGGTCGCGGGCGTGGGGGTGGGGGTGGTTTCGTTCGTCGTACAGCCGGCCAGCAGGGAAAGGCTCATGGCCAGCGTAAGGGCCAAAGCGGTCAGTTTCTTCATGATGATTCTCCCCTTAATTGATAGTAATGTTGTTCGGAGTAAAGACCTTGATCTGATAGCCGCCGTCAAAGGACTCGACGATGCCCTTCACATCAATGTTCTTTCCCCGGTATTGGTCCGCGGTGATCAGCTCGCCGTTGGCCTCCCGCAGTACCGCGGTACGGACCGTGATCCGCACGCCGTCCTTCTCACATGTCAGGGTCATGGCTCCCTTGGAGGAGCTGTCCTCGTCCTCAGTGGTGTAGACCCCGGTGACCGTCAGGCCCCGCATCTCCACAGAGGTGTTCAGGACCATCTGGGCGTAGGGGGCAGTGAAGGTCCCCCCCTCGGTCTCGATGGTCACCTCGCCGTTCACAAAGGTGTCCGGGTCGGTAAGAACGTAAGCGGCACTGTGGCCCGTGCTGAGCTTCTGGACATTGTCCGGGTCGTCCGGCTTCATCTGCCGGTAGCTCAGGCCCGAGACCTGCCAGGTGCCGCCGCTCTCGTAGTGCTGGACCGTGCCCACCACCCGGACCTCGTTGCCCACGGAGAGAACGTCCAGCCCAGCGCCGGTGAGTCCGAAACCGTAGTAGGCGTATATACCGAAGTACATGTCCTCCTCGGCGTCATAGTCCTCCACATAGACCCCCTGGGTCCCGCTGTTGGAGCTGACGATCCCATGGAAGGCCACCTTGATGCCGTTGTAGCTCTCCGGGTTCATCCGCAGCTCCTTCAGGGTCAGCTCCACGGCGCTGCCGTAGTAAAAGTCGGGGTCGGGCTGACCGGAATAGATGTTCAGCGCCTCCCGCCGGGCCTGTTCCACGGCCGCCATACAGGTCTCCCCGTACTGGCTGCCGAAGGCGTTGTTTGCAAGGGCAAGCCCGTTCTGCAGAAGCTCGATATTCAGGTTCCGGTAGTCCTCCGATCCGGCCGTCTTGTACCAGACCCAGGCCAGGTATCTCCCGCCGGTGGCGTCGGGGGTCCATTCCCCGGACTCCGACTCCACGATTATGGAGACCGCCCCGGACAGGACCTCCTTGGTAAAGCGGGAGGCCGCCTTTCCGTATTCCTCGATCTTTCCGGTGGATTCCGGGGTGTTGATGGCCAGGAACCTGGCCTTCAGCACGCCGTCCTCCATCACATCCTCGGGAACATGGAAATGCACGGTGTCACCGTCCACAAAGGACTTGACGGTGACCTCCAGCTTGGCGGTAGAGCTGTTCATGTCCAGCTTCACCGTGCCGGCATAATCCACCGTCTCCGTGGGGGCAGCGGGGGTGGGCGAAGGCTCCGCGGACGGCTCTGTGGGCGTGTCAGCGCTCCCACAGGCCGTCAGGAGCATACAGCCCAGCAGCAGAAAAACGACGCGTTTTCTGAATCGGTCCATGGTCCTTTTTAGCTGGCGTACTCGCACTCAGCGATGGCGTCGGCGAAGGCCGCGTCGATCTGGGCGTCCACGTCGCTGGTCAGGACCAGGCACTTGGTCAGCAGGGAGCCGACCTGGCTGCGGGCCTCGGAGGAGCCGTTGAAGGCGGGGGAGGTGTAGTAGGCTTCCTCCTGCTCCAGGCAGACCTTGGCGGACAGGGCGGCCACGAAGTTGCCGCCGTCGGCGCTGTTGATGAAGTTGGCATAGGCCTCGTTCTCGGCCACCGACTTCAGCACGGGCACGTAGCCGGAGGCCATACCAAACTCAGCCTGGAAGTCCACGTTGGTGGTCAGGAACTTGACGAACAGCCAGGAGGCGATGACTTCCTGGGGGTTGCTCTTCTGGAAGATACAGACGCTGGGACCCTGGGAGATGACCTTGGGCTTGCTGGGATCCACCTGGGGGATGGTGGCGATGCCCACCTCGAAGGGGTAGGTGCCGTCGGCGTTGGCGGCGGGCCGCTGATGGGTGGCGCCGGCCGAGGAGCCGATGGACATGTAGCTGCGCACGCCGGTCAGGGAGGTAAACAGGCCGGAGGTATAAGCGCCGTACAGGGTCTGGGTGGTCAGGTAGCCCTTGTTGTACCACTCGTTGAACTTCTTTACAAACTCCTTGTTCTGGTCATTGTCGAACAGATAGTGGTCCCCGGTGGCGCTGGTGTAGGGGGAGCCGTACTGCTCGGTCATGGTGATGAACCAGTTGGCCTCGGAGTCATAGCCCAGAGGGATGGAGTTGGGGTCGATGGCCTTGATCTGAGCGCAGACGGCCTCCAGCTCGTCCCAGGTAGTGGGGACAGAGATGTTGTTGGCGTCGAAGAAGGTCTTGTTGTAGTACAGGACCTCGGTGGACTTGCTGAAGGGCATAGAGTACATCAGGCCGTCGCCGAACTGCTTGCCCTCGTTATAGTAGCCCTCGATGAAGTCGGCGATCTGCTCGTCGGTGAGGCCCAGGGTCTCGGTGGTGCCGTCGGCCCGGGTGACAGTCTCCTTGCTGGAGATCAGGTCATCCAGGGTGGCAACCACATGGGCCATGTTGTACAGGGCCACATGGTCGGGATAGCAGTAGGCCACATTGGGTTGGTTGCCCACGGTGATCTCGGTGGCGATCTGGTCCCGGCAGTCGTCATAGCTGCCCACGCTGGTGTAGTTGACCTTGATGTTGGGATAGAGCTTGTTGAACTCCGCGATGTAGGCGTCCAGAACGGTGGACAGGTTGGAGCCCATGGTGTTGTAGAAGGTGATCTCAACGGCGCTGCCGTCGTAACCGCCCTCGGGCACGGTGAAGTTACCGGCCTGATTCTCAGGGTTCTTCTTTCCGCCGCAGGCAGCCAGCATGCCCAGCAGCATGGTGGCCAGCAGCATGATCGCTACGGTTCTCTTCTTCATTGATTTTGTTACTCCTTCCATTTTGTGATGGTGATATGTTAAAAGACGGTCCTTTCCCGTCGATTAACCCTTGATACCGCTGCGGCTGACGCCGGCCATGATGTACTTCCGCAGGAAGACGAACACCAGGAACAGCGGGGCGGATACCAGCGCCACGGCCGCCATCTGCACAGGGTAGTTGACGTCGCCGCTGGTCTCGGTAAATGCGTTGCGCAAGCCGTTGGTGATCATGCGGTGGGCCTCGTCATTGGCCACCAGACGGGGCCAGATGTAGGAGTTCCAGGAGCCCATCATCTTCAGGATGGTGATGGAGATCAGGGTGGGCAGGCTCAGGGGCACCATGACCTTCCACAGATATTTCAGGTCGGAGGTGCCGTCCACCTTGGCCGCCAGATAGAGCTCGTTGGGGATCTGCATGAAATTCTGCCGGAGCAGATAGATGTAGAACACGCTGACCAGGAAGGGGATGATCAGCACCCGGTAGGTGTTCATCCACCCCAACTGGGTGACGGTGGCGTAGTTGGTGATGGTGAAGAGCTCGCCGGGGATCATCATGGTTGCCAGCAACAGGCCGAACATAGTGTCCCGGCCCTTGAATTCCAGCCGGGCAAAGGCAAAGGCCGACAGCACCGTGATCACCAGGCTCAGAAGGGTGGACACCACTCCCACGATCATGGTGTTGTAGAAAAGCTGGCCCAGGCTGGCGGTGGTGAAGGCCTCGGCATAGTTGCTGAACATGATCTGCTGGGGGAAGAAGGTGGGCACGTTCAGCCGGTACTCGGCCAGGGTCTTCAGGGAGGAGATGATCATCCAGTAGAAGGGGAACAGGACGATCAGGGCCATCAGGATCAGGAACGCGTAAGTAAAGAATTTGACCAGGATCTGCATGGTCTTCTGGGCGGCGGAGACCTGTTGGATGTTCTTTTCCTTCATAGTGATCGTATCAGACACAGCGTTCCACCTCCCTTAATAGTGCACGCGCTTCTTGCTGACCTGATTGTTGATCAGGGTGACAACAAGAATGATGGCAAAGAGGATCAGAGCGGCGGCGCTGGCCCGGCCCTGGCTGTTGCTCGACAAGGAATCGTAAATGAAGCCCACCATGGTGTTCAGCCGTTTCGCGGCGTCCGGGGGACCCATGGTCTCGCCGAAGATACCCACGATGCTGGTGTATTCCTTAAACCCGCCGATAAAGCCGGTGATGACCACATAGGCCAGCATGGGGGAAAGCAGGGGCACCGTGATCTTGGTGAACACCCGGCGGCGGGGGGTGCCGTCCACCTTGGCGGCCTCGTAGTACTGCTTATTGATGCCCTGCAGCCCGCCCAGCAGGACCAGGATCTTGAAGGGCAGAGCGTTCCACACGATGTAGACCACCATGACGAAGATGTTGGCCGCATAGCTGGAGCCGTAGTTGATCCAGTTGATGTGGGTGCCGCCGAAGAACTCGATGACATTGTTGATGATGCCCGCCGTCACGATGAGCTCGTTTTCCGTACCGTAGAAGGAGCCCACGATGTTGAACATGGCGGCGAAGACCATGCCGATGGCAATGGAGTTGGTCACATAGGGCAGGAAGAAGATGGTCTGCAAGCCCTTCTGCAGGAACTTGATGGAGTTGAGGGCCACCGCGATCAGGAGAGCCAGGATGGTGGAGATGGGCACGGTGAGGAAGCAGAGAATACAGGTGTTCTTCAGACACTGGGTAAACTGCCTGTACCGCACCACCTTCAGAAAGTTGCCCAGACCGAACTGGAACTGGGCGCCGGCTGTGGCCTGCAGACCGCTGTAATTCTCCAGAAGGGACATCCGGACCGTGTTGATGATGGGCCATACCGTAAACACCAGCAGCAGGACGATGGCCGGCGCCAGGTAAAGCCAGGCTTTCCATTGCTGTTTGCTGTCTACCATATCACTTCACCTCACAGCGGATGCGCTCCTCGGTCTCCTTGTTGAACAGGAAGACCTTGTGAGGCTTCAGGTCATAGCGGACGATCTGGCCGCCCACGCTGGTCTTGTGGTCGGCGTTGATGATGGAGCGGATGCTGGCATTCTGGGAGGCGGGGTGGTGGGAGACGATGCTCACGTCCCGGCCCATGACCTCCACGTTCACCAGATTGCAGTGGAGGGCGCCGGTCTCAGCGAGCTCGAAGCCCTCGGGCCGGATGCCAATCACCACATCCTGATCCTCGGCGCCCGAGACCTCCAAAACGGCCTCCTGACCGATATAGACCTTGCCGCCCTGGATCTTCCCCTCCAGCACATTGATGGGGGGGGTGCCCAGGAACTTGGCCACAAAGAGGTTGGCCGGGTCGTCGTACACATCCTGGGGCTTTCCGATCTGCTGGAGGACGCCCAGCTTCATGACCACGATCATGTCCGAGATGGACATGGCCTCCTCCTGGTCGTGGGTGACAAAGACGGTGGTGATGCCGGTCTCCTTCTGGATCCGGCGGATCTCCTCCCGGGTCTGGAGCCGCAGCCGGGCGTCCAGGTTGGAGAGGGGCTCGTCCAGCAGGAGGACCCGGGGCATCTTGACCAGCGCCCGGGCGATGGCCACCCGCTGCTGCTGGCCGCCCGAGAGCTCGCTGGGCTTGCGGTCCATGAGCTCCTCGATCTGGACCAGCTTGGCGGCGTTGTAGGCCCGCTCCTGCATCTCTTCCTTGCTCAGCTTGTCGGCCCCCTTCAGGTTTTGCAGGGGGAACAGGATGTTCTGCTGGACCGTCATGTGGGGGTACAGGGCGTAGTTCTGGAACACCAGGCCGATGCCCCGGTTCTCGGTGGACAGCTCGGTCACATCGTCGTCCCCGAAGAAGATCTTGCCCGAGGTGGGCTTCTGCAAGCCGCTGATCATGTACAGCGTAGTACTTTTTCCGCAGCCAGAGGGGCCCAGAAGGCCGATGAGCTTGCCATCCGGGATCTCAAAATTGAAATCGTTGACGGCCACCACTTCTTTTCCGGCCTTCTTGTCCCTGCTTGGGAAGATTTTGGTCAGATTCTGGAGCACTACTTTCATACAGATTTCCCTTCCTCTCTTTTTTGGATACGTTTCTATCAATAAGTCTGCCGGGCAGCCTTTTCCGCGGCGACTTTTTTCTGATATTCGATCCTCTCCTCAGCGGAGCGGAAGATCATCTGACTGTCGATATTCACCACCGCGGTCCCGGCCAGCAGGTCGTGGAGGGCGGAGTTGGTCCGGGTCACCGCGATGGCGGCGATCTCGGCGATGAGCAGCCCCAGCAGGATCAAGGTCCCCGTCACGTCCATAATGCCCCAAAACAGCATCATGATAATATAAATCGGGATCATGGTCTCGATGGTGAACTTGCCCAGAAGGGCACGGGTAAAGAGCTGCAGGTTGTTGACCCTCACCCCGTCGGTCCGGACCAGACACAGGCCGAAGATCTTTTTCCCTAAGGTCTGCCCGTTCCCTAAAAACAGCGGGATGGCGAACTCCCAGATCAGCACGGCGGCCAGGATCCCCAGAGTGGTGATGAGAAGGGACAGGCGCACGACCATGTTGTAGGCCAGCACCACATCCTCTTCGGCGTTCAGGGCTTTGGCCGCCCGTTCGTACTTTTCCCGGATCTCGGGAGACAAGCTTTGGTACTCCTCCTGAGAGATCTCAAACCGGATGCCGTACTCCGCTTCATACTTGGTGTAGGCCTGCTCCAGGGTCCCGTTGTAGCTGTTGTAGTCCAGCAGTCCGGACAGCAGCATCCCGATCCCCACGGCCAGGACCCCCGCGATGATCATGTCAAACATCCATGCCGCGATACGCTTCCACAGGCTGGCTTTCTGTAAATCATAAACCATGCTGTCATTCTCCATCTCTGTATGAAGGGTTCGGCCCAACACTCATATTATAACATGCCTATACCTATAATTTCTACATAAACACGCAAATTTTACGAAAATTTTCTTGCCTCTTTGGAAATTTTCCGTGCCGCCCTCCCGGCGAAGGCCCAAACGAAAAAGGGACGGCGCGCTCCCGCCGCCCCCCCCCGCCGTCTCTATGATCCGATCCTGATGTGATCCCGCAGGGCCCGGGCCATCTCCTCCGGGGTCTCCCTGCATCCGTCCTGGAGCCAGATGAGAATGGAGTTGAACCCGGCCCCGGCCAGGAAATACAGGTTATACCGATCGATGGAACACTGGGGCATATCCCCCGCGTTGCACTCGTTGGTCAGGTTGATCACCCGGAGCAGCAGGGTGGCGTAGCCCCGCTCCACCAGCAGCAGGATGGTCTCCCGGTACTTCTCCATGACCCGGAAGAACCGGATCCCGTACTCCAGGTCCCAGATGCTCCCCTCCACGTTCTTCTCCTGGTCCCAGGCCACCTCCCAGTGCATGATACCCCCCAGGTAGAAATCCACCGCTTCCCGCTTGTCCTTGAATTTCCGGTAAAAGGTCATCCGGGAGACCCCTGCCCGCTCGGAGATCTCGGTGACCGAGATCTCCGAGGTTTCTTTCTCCCTCAGAAGCTCCAGGTAAGCATCCACGATCCTGTGGCGCACCGCCTGCTCAGCCCGCTTGTCCTCTGCGTTCATAGCCCCATTCCCCTTGTTACAGAAACGTCAGTTTTGTCACAGCCGCCTGTCTTGATTTTTCGCCCTCTTTTGTCTATGATTTATCATATAATGCAAGCAATTGCGTGTCAAGCACCCTGTCCCAAAATTTTCAGGAAAGGATGAAAGAACAATGAGCAAAAATCTGAGCCGCCGCGACTTTATCAAAGGTGCGGCAGCGGGGATCGCCGGCGTAGCCGCCATGGGCGTGCTGGGCGCCTGCGGCGATACCGGCAGCACCCCCACTCCCACCCCCGACGGGAGCCCCGAGGCCAAGGGCCTCTACAATCCCGGCACTTACAGCGCCCACGCCACCGGCATGGGCGACCTTACGGTCACCATGACCTTCGACGCCAACTCCATCACCGCGGTGGAGCTGGACCTCAGCAACGAGACTCCCGACCTGGGACAGGCCAAGGGCGAGGAGCTGAAGCAGGCCATTCTGGACGCCCAGAGCGCCGACATCGACGCCATCGGCGGCGTCACCATGACCAGCGAGGCCGTCAAGACGGCGGCCGCCGCCTGTATCGCCCAGGCCAAGGGCGAGAGCGTGGAGATCCCTGTGGTGGATCCCTCTGCCGGCGAAGCCCGTGTCAAGGGCTACTCCGGCCCCGGCGACTGGCTGGGCGAGGCACCCAAGCTGACCCCCGATGAGACCCAGAATGTGGAGATGGTCATCGTGGGCATGGGCCACGCCGGCGCCCAGGCCCTCCTCACCGCCATGCAGGCGGGTGCCAAGGATGTGGTGGCTCTGGAGAAGCAGGGCTCCGACGTGTTCGACTGGTACGGCGAGGATATCGGCGCTTACAACACCAAGCTGGCCAAGGAGCACGGCATCAAGGAGTACGACCTGGGCGAGATCGTCAACGAGTACGTTCTCCGGGCCGGCGGCCGCTGCAACCCCGCCATCATCCGCTCCTTCGTCCACAACTCCGGTCCCATGGTGGACAACATGCTGGAGGTGGCCAAGGAGGTCCTGGCCGACAAGGAGCGCTACGCCTCTCTGGAGGGCGTCAAGGGCACCGTTCTAGAGAACAACGTGAAGACCCTGGAAGAGATCATGCTGGTCTACGACAACACCCCCAACGGCCAGCTCTTTATCCAGACCCAGATGGACGCCTCCAAGCTGGCCCAGGGCCTGGACGTCTATCAGTGCGAGAACCTGACCAACTACCCCATCGTCACCGGCACCAAGACCTGGGCCACCACGGTCACCTTCGCCGGCAAGTATAACGACGAGCCCATCCAGGGCGTGGCCGCCAACTCCACCATCCGTTACATCCAGAGCGCCTGCGTGGCCAAGGCCGTGGACATGGGCGCCAAGGTCTGCTTCGACGCCTCCGCCCAGGTCCTGGTCCAGAATGCTCAGGGCGACGTCACCGGCGTCATCGCCAAGGTAGGCGGCAAGACCATCCAGTACAACACCAGCAAGGGCGTCATCCTGGCCGGCGGCGGCTACGCTGCCAACAAGGACATGTGCTGGGCCCTCCTCAACGAGTACATGGAAGAGGGCGAGCGCGGCGGCGGCGAGAAGGACAGCTTCTTCTCCTTCATGGGCGGCCGCGACGGCTCCTCCATCAAGCTGGGCTGCTGGGCCGGCGGCTATATCGATCCCGCCCCCCGGGGCACCATGATCCTTGGCGGCGGCGTCTCCAGCCCCTGGGGCGCCAACAGCTGCCTGTGGCTCAACGCCAAGGGCAAGCGTTACTGCAACGAGGGCAACATGTCCTCCGCCAACCGGGCCACATACCTTCAGGAGTCCGGCATCGCCGTGATGCTGGTGGACGCCAACTGGGCCCTCAGCGCCACCGGCTCCGGCATGGAGCACGGCGGCCCCGACTTCGGCCGTCCCCAGTTCTGGGCCGACATGGCCGAGGGCATGGAGAGCGAGCCCGATGAGAACGGCCAGATCACCATCAAGACCGGCACCATCATGGAACGGGGCTACACCAAGATGTACAAGGCCAACACCCTTGACGAGCTGCTGACCCTCTGCGGCTATGACGAGGCCACCAAGAAGGTGGCTCTGGAGAGCATCGCCCACTACAACGAGCTCTGCCACGCCGGCGTGGATTCCGACTACGGCAAGGGCAAGATCGCCATGATCCCCATCGAGAAGGCTCCCTTCTACGCCAGCGTTGGCTCTGTGGGCGCCTCTGCCCCCACCCCCGCCATGGTCACCATGTCGGGCCTGATCACCAACGAGGAGTACTGCGTCATGGCCATGGATGTGGTCGAGGTGGAGAGCGCCGGCGGACCTGGCGGCCCGGGCGGCCCGGGCGGCCCGGGCGGTGGCCCTGGCGGCCCCGGGGGCGGCAAGCGGAAGAGCGTCTCCTTCCGTCCCATCAAGGGCCTCTACGCCGTGGGCAACGCCATGGGCGGCCGTTACGGCCTGGGCTACAGTTGCCCCTCGGCCGGCAACTCCATCGGCATGGCCTGCACCAACGGCTTTGTGGCCGGCAAGATCGTGGCCGGGCTGTAAAGACCCTTCCCCGGGGTGATTGACAATCCCCCCAAGCTATGCAACAATAAAAGGGCTCCGCTCTTTCGGGAGCGGAGCCCTTTTTACCATCAGGAGGTGATCCCATGGAACTGACCGAACGGGTAGAGCAGGAGCGTCTGGCCAAAGAGGCTGTCTACGCCGAGATGAAGGAAAACCCCATCGACCTGGACGCCCTCTACGACGCCATGGTCAAGACCATCCACTACGACTATGTGGGCTTCGAGGACAAGCGGAAATACTACATGCCCAACGAGAGCCGTACCTACGTATTCACCAACTACCGCTACGGCACCCTGACCATGGAGATCCTGGCCCGGAGCCTTCACCAGTTCGTGGGGGACATGCACGACCGTCACCTGCGCTTCCACTGTGAGGACTGGATCGACTACCGGAACCTGGCCATGCGCTACCGGGTCCGGGCCGCCAGGGACTGCCTCTACGTGACCTCTGCCGACCCCGGGACCGGCCTGGTCCCCGGGGACAGGATCCTGGAGGTCCAGAGCATGCCCCCCCAGCGGATCCGGGCCTATATGCGCCACACGGCCTTCCACAGCAGCAACCCCGAGCGGGAGCTCTGGGGCGGCTACCTGCGCATGGCCCAAAGCCTGGAGGTGGAGCACGCCGGCGGCCGCCGGGAGCGGCTGGAGATGACCCTCTGGCCCGCCCGGGAGGAGCTCTACCCCATCGAATTCCGGATGCTGGAGGGGGAATCCGCCTACCTTCGGCTGGAGCGTATGGACCGGGCGGCCATGGAGGAGCTCCTGGCCCAACACGGCGGGGACATCTCCCACAGCCGCAAGCTCATCTTGGACCTCCGCCGGAATGTGGGCGGGGACTCGGACGCCTGCGACGGCCTCCTGCCCTACCTGGTGGACCGGGAGCGGTCCATGGCCGGGCTCCTGGGGGACGAGGGCTGCTGGTGCCTCTTCACAGAGAACAATTGCAACCGCCGGTATGACGTACTCTCCGCCTTCCGCGCCACCCTCACCGCCCCGGAAGAAATCGCCCTCATCGACGCCGAGCTGGCCCTCTACAGGGACAACTTCGGTAAGGGGCTTGTTTTCCTGCCCCCCGAGCCCGCGGAGGGGGCCGTTTCCCCCGCCCCGGCCGCTCCTGAGCGGGTGGTGGTGATCACCGACACCTTCTGCGAGGACGAGGGGGAAACCTTCGTGGCCCTGTGCAAACGCTGCGGGAGCAAGGTCACGGTCATCGGCCGGCCCACCATGGGCACCCTGGACTACTTTGATCCCATCACCATCGCCGTCCACGAAAAAATGACCCTCTCCTATCCCATCCGTATGACCCACGCCGCCCACGAGGGCCGCGGCATCAGCGAGAAGGGCCTCAGCGTAGATGAATACATCCCCTGGACCCCGGACGAGATCGGCCGGGACCTGCTCCTGGAGCGGGCCATGGCTCTCTGATCCAACACGAAAAGGCCCCCGAAGCTGTCGCTTCGGGGGCCTTTTTGTCCCTCCCCTTTTCGGGGGAAACCTTGACAATCCCCCCGCCTTCGTATACAATAGCAGCAGACCGCAAAACAAACTGAATACAGGGGCGCTGGACGCAAGTCCGGCTGAGATGAAGAAGGATAGTGCTCCTTCCGGTCCCTTGAACCTGATCCGGGTAATGCCGGCGTAGGAAGCGATTTGGTGAGGCTTTTTTGTCTCCTTTCATACCGCAACGCGCCCGGTTTGCGCTTGCGGTACTTTATTGTAAAGAGAGGCAAACAAGCATGCAAAACAAAACGGTACGTATCATCTGCGAGGCGGCTCTTTGCGTGGCCATGTCGGCGGTCCTGAGCTACATCAAGCTGGACGTGGGCCCCAGCGGCGGCTCCATCAACGCCACCATGATCCCCCTGATCCTCTTCGCCATCCGCTGGGGCTGGGGCTGGGGCGTGGGGGCCGGCCTGGTGTTCGGCACCCTCAAATATTTCCTTGGCGAGGGCATGGTGATCAACTGGATCTCCATCGTCTTTGACTACTCGGTGGCTTACGCCTTCGTGGGCTTTGCCGGGGTGCTGAAGCGGAAGTCCGGCCTTGCCTGGCTCTCCGCCCTCATCGGCAGCGCGGCCCGGTTCGTGATCCACTACATCAGCGGCGTCACGGTCTATGCCCAGTGGATGCCCGAGGAGTTTCTGGGGCTGACCATGACCACCCCGTTTTTCTACTCCGCACTTTATAACCTGTTCTATATGCTCCCCAGCACCGTGATCTCCGTTGTGGGCGTATTCGCCCTGAGCAAGTCCGCCCCCATCCGCCGCTGGCTGGAGGGCTCTGACCTGAAATAACGCCCGGAAAGAGGGGACCTCATTTGGGAAAATTTGACGGTGTGCTCCTGGTATCCGACTACGACAACACCCTGGGGATTGGGGAGACCATCCCCCCCGACAATCTGGCCATGCTGGACTGGTTCACCGCCCAGGGGGGCCGGTTCACTGTGGCCACCGGCCGGGCTTTCCACACCTTCCGCTACATCCGGGATCAGATCCCCTTCAACGCCCCGGTGCTCCTGTCCAACGGCGCCCAGATCTACGACTTCCAGCAGGAGAAGCTCCTCTCCGAATCCCTCCTCCCCCCCACCGTTGCCCAAGACATGGCCCACCTTGCCCGCCTGCGCCCCGAGATGAGCCTGGAGGCCTACCGGGGCGAGACCGACATCTACGTCTGGAACCCCAACCCCGTTGTGGAAAATCATCTGGCCCACGTCAACTGCACCGTCCACTTTTGCCCCATCGACCAGATCCCCCTCCCCTGGGGCAAAACCATTCTGGAACACGACCGCCCCACCCTGCTCTCCCTCCAGGCCGAACTTTTGAGCCGCTGGGGGGACCGGTACGAGGCCGCCTTCTCGGCCGAGACCATGCTGGAGCTGGGTGCCAAGGGCTGCACCAAAGGCAACTGCGTCCTGAAGCTGGCCGGGATGCTGGGGATCAAGCGGGAAAACCTCTACTGCGTGGGGGACAACGAGAATGACCTTTCCATGCTGGAGGTCTCGGCCATCCCCTTCGCCCCGGCCAACGCCATCCCGGAGGTCCGGGCCTTCCCCGGCCTCCATCTCCTCCCCCGGTGTAATGAGGGAGCCGTCGCCGCCCTCATCCGCCACCTGGATACGCTTTACTGAGGGCGCGCCATGAACATCATCCTCATCGGTATGCCCGGCTCGGGCAAATCCACCGTGGCCCGCCTGCTGGCCAAACGGCTGGGCTATACCTTTTTGGACGTAGACCCCCTCATCGTCCGGTCCTTCGGCGCCCCCAACCTCCAGGCCGTGCTGGATTCCCTGGGGACCGAGGCTTTCCTGGACGCCGAGACCGAGGTCATCTCCGCCATCTCCTGCGAAAACACCGTCCTGGCCCCCGGCGGCTCGGCCGTCCTCCGGGAGCGGGGAGCCCTCCACCTCAAGTCCCTGGGCCCCGTGGTCTACCTGAAACCCTCGGTCCAGGCCCTGGAGAGCCGCCTGGGCAACCTGGCCACCCGGGGCGTCACCCTGGCCCCCGGCCAGACCCTCCGGGACCTCTACGACTACCGCGCCCCCTTCTACGAAAAATACGCCGACATCACCATCGCCGGCGACCAGCCCCGGCCCGAGGACACCCTGGTTCTGATCCTCTCGGCCTTAAAGACCCTGGACCGGACCTGTTTCTGAATAAAAAATGTCCGGCGGATCATCCGCCGGACATTTTTTATTTGATCTCCTGTTCCAGATCCTCAAAGATCGGGTCATCGAAAAAGGCCCGCAAACTGATCTCCAGTCCGTCACACAGCTTCTGAATGGATACCACGCCGGGATTCTTGCTCCTGTTGTCCAGCATGCTGTAGATCGTGGACGGGGCCACCCCGCTGCGATTGGCCAGCTCATTTATCGCGATATTCCGTTCGGCACACAATACCTGCAGCCGAATGGCTACTGCGTCCTTCGCGTTCATCGGGATGCCCCCTTCCTAATAGGAAGTATACCCATTTTGCGATATATCGTATATGATATATCACAGAAAAAGGGAGCCACTATGATCAGCACATCAAAGAGCTTTATTCCAGAATCAGACCGTTTGACGCAGAGGAAATGTATACCTCGGAGGAGTATGCCAAATTACGGGAAGTCCGGGAAAAGATCTATGGCATAATAGGCTGGAGGGAGCGCCCTGCGCTCCATTTCGCCATTGATTTGATGTTGGATACGGTGGATGAGGAGATCGAGATGGTATGTCTCCGGTTTTTCGCCGAGGGCTACACCATGGGCCAGCAGGATGCAGCTCAGCCCCCCTGCCCCCCTCTTTCTCTTGGTACTTGTAATTTTCATCCAAATCTGGTATACTATCTTTACCTGTGATAGTTTCACGGCCAGAGCCGCCCAAGAACGGCCCGCCGTGTATGGCCCCTCCAGCGGAAGGAGGGACCCGGCATATTGCCGCTATATGTTCCGCTCTCCCCCCACCCGGACCTGTCGAAATTTGGCAGGCCCCCGTTTTGCTGTGGCCGGGACATTTGAAAAAAGGAACATCGCATATGACCTTCCAAGAACTGGGACTCTGTCCCCCCATCCTCTCCGCCCTTCGGGACCTGGGCTATGAAAAGCCCTCCCCCATTCAGGAGAAAGCCATTCTCCCCGCCCTCGCCGGCCGGGACGTGCTGGGCTGCGCCCAGACGGGCACCGGCAAGACCTGCGCCTTCGCCACCCCCATTCTCCAGCAGCTCAACGCCCGCAAGGCCGAGCCTCTCCGGGGCGTCCGACCCATCCGTGCCCTCATCCTCACCCCAACCCGGGAGCTTGCCCTCCAGATCCAGGAGAGCTTCGAGCACTACGGCAAGAACCTTCCCCTCCGCTCGGCCGTCATCTTCGGCGGCGTGGGGCAGCAGCCCCAGGTGGATAAGCTGAAAGCCGGGGTGGACATCCTGGTGGCCACCCCCGGCCGCCTGGAGGACCTCCACGACCAGGGCTTCATCCACGTGGAAAAGCTGGAGATCTTTGTCCTGGACGAGGCCGACCGTATGCTGGACATGGGCTTCATCCACGACGTAAAGAAAATTTTGAAGTGGATCCCCCAGAAGAAGCAGACCCTCTTCTTCTCGGCCACCATGCCCCCCGAGGTCCAGCATCTGGTGGACTCCCTGCTGACCGACCCGGTGAAGGTGGCGGTGGACCCGGTCTCCTCCCCGGTGGAGGTCATCGACCAGCGGCTCTTCTATGTGGACCGGACCAACAAGTCCAAGCTCCTGGCCATGCTGGTAAAGCACCCCGAGGTGAAAAACGCCCTGGTGTTCACCCGCACCAAGCACGGGGCCAACAAGGTGGCAGGGGATCTTGCCAAGGCGGGCATCCCCGCCGCCGCCATCCACGGCAACAAGAGCCAGACCGCCCGGCAGCAGGCCCTTGCCGACTTCAAGGCGGGCAGGATCCGCGCCCTGGTGGCCACCGACATCGCCGCCCGGGGCATCGACATCGAAGAGCTCTCCCACGTCTTCAACTATAACCTGCCCGACGTGCCCGAGACCTACGTTCACCGCATCGGCCGCACCGGCCGGGCGGGCCACAGGGGTACCGCCGTCTCCTTCTGCGAATTCGGGGAGAAAGAGCTTCTGGTTCCCATTGAGAAGCTGTTGAAAAAGCCCATCCCCGTGGTGGAGGGCCACCCCTTCCCCATGGAGAACTTCGAGGCCCCCAAGCGGGATAAACACGGCAAGATCGTCAACGCCGACGATGACGAAGCCCGCCAAGCCGCAAGAGCGCGGAAAAAGCAACGGGAAGAGGGCAAAAAGCAACCGGCATCTTCCCCTGTGGGGCAGGCCGCCGTGGGGCGCGACGCCCCGGCGAGCCAACCCTCTCCCAAAAGTCCCCCTGTGGGGCGGGGCGAGGCGCCCCGCCAACCATCTCGTACCCCCGCCTCCGTCAAAAAGCAGCCGGGCTACCGCCCCAGCAAGACCGTGGACCAAGCCCTCTCGGCCATGAGCCCCAAGCCTGTGGGACGGGGCGAGGCGCCCCGCCAACCCGATCCCAAGCCCAAAACCTCCCCCGGCCAGGACGCCGCCTTCCAGGCCTGGCTGGCTGAGGAGCGGGCCATCCAGGCCAAAAAGTTCCGGAACGACCCCCTGGCCGGAGAGGAGATCATGGATGCCACCGCCCGCCTTCTCGCCCCCAAGGGGACCGCTTCCAAAACCCGGGAAGATCTGCCCAAAAGCGAAGACAGCCGGAGCAAACCGTCCCCCATTTCTCAAAACACCCCCAAAAATCCAAAAACCGGGGTCAAAACCCCGGAAAACAGGGTCAAAACGCCCTCAAAATCCACCCCGCGCAAAAAAGGCAACAAACAGGCCAAATCCGTTGTGCCACAGTCGTTTCACGTGGAACATCCCCAGCCGTTGCCCCGGCAGGAAAAGCCCTCTCCAAAAAGGGATCCCCGCCGTAATAACCGCCCCCGCCACGCCCCCGTGGAACCCCCGCGTTCCAACGCCCAGAAGGACTCCACCGAACAAAAAAGCCTGATGCGCCCCTACTATTTCAACCCCAGCGAGGACTGACCCAGTCCCCGTGGTCCTTAGTCCCCCAACCTTTTCTCCCTTTTCCGCGAGGCACTGGTGAACGCCCCTTCCCATCCCCTGAACAGCATAAAAACAGCACAAAATCCCGCCTGTCACCATGACAGGCGGGATTTTCTATGTCGTGGGTTGCCACGCTGCGAAGCGGCCAGGACGTTCGGTTGCTTTCCCTCCGTCTCGAGCTTGTGTCCGGGCCTTGCGGCCCTACCCTCGCTCTCACTCCGGTCCAAGCGCCCTCACTGCCCGCTTCTCCGCGCTTTTTTACTCCTCGTTGACGACCTCGGCCTCGGGGGCGTTCTTGCCGATGGACTCGATGCCGTTGAGGCAGCTGTCTTTGGCTTTGTAGCCCTCGCCGGTGATGATGATCTCGCCGTTCTTGGCCTTCAGGCGGAACCGGAACTCACCAGCCTTGTCCTGATAAACCTCGAACTTGGGATGGGTCAGGGTCTCGAATCCCTCCTTGGTCTGGTCTTCCACGTGGACGCCGCAGTTCTTGCGGACGCTCTCAATGCCGGCCTTGCAGCCGTCCAGCGAGGTGTAGGTCTGGCTGGTGGCGATGACCTGACCATTGGCCGCCGTCAGGTTGAACTTGAATCCACCGTTCTTGGTCTCCGCGATCTTGAACTTTCCTGCCATGCTTCATTCCTTCTTTCTTCTATTTTTCAACGCCTCCGCACCGGAGCTCCTTACGGTGCTTCTATCATACACTATTTTCCCTGCCGGCGCAAGAACCCCCCCTGCCTTGGGAGGTTTTCCTTCCAACTCAGGGGGGTGTCTTTTTTGCTCAAAGCAGGCCCAGTTTTTCAAAGGCGTTGTAGATGCCGTCCTTGTCCACGTCGTCTGTGACCAAGTCGGCCATGGCCCGGATCTCCTCCCCGCCGTTGCCCATAGCCACACCAAACGCGCAGTATTCCAGCATGGGGATATCCACCTTGGCATCTCCAAAGGCAATGGTGTCGGCCCGGTCGGCCCCCAGGTACCCGAGGAGGACCTCAATGGCGTGGGCCTTGGTAATATCCTTGACCCCCAGGTCACCGAAGAGAGCGATCTCCCCTTTGCCGCCCCAAGTGCCCGGCTCCAGGTCGGGGAACTCGGCGATGGAATCCAGGTGGTCCTGGTAGCTGTTCAGGATGAAACTGACCTTGTTCACGTCGTCCCGGTACAGCTCCCCGTCCAGGATCTTTCTCATGAACTGGGAGGAGGCTTGGAGGGAATCAGCATCCGAATTGCCCTTCCGGCGGCTGTACTCCTGCATGACGGGGAGGGCCCGCTCCCGGAAATGCTCGCTGCCGAACAGGCCGTTGTTGCTCTCCAGATAGAACTCCAGCCCCCGGCTGTGGAGCCAGTCCACGATATGGCGGCACTGTTCGGGGGTGATAAGCTGGTGCATGACCACATCCCCCTCGTCCTCCACATAGCTGCCATTGCCTCCAATATAGCCGTCAAAGCCCACATCCCAGATCTCCTGGCTGTTCTCGGCCTTGCTCCGTCCGGTGCACAGGTAGACCCGGTGTCCCTTGGCCCGGGCCTGGCGGATGGCCTTCACCGCAGATGCTGGCAGATTGCCCTCATAGTCCACCAAGGTGCCGTCCACGTCCAGAAAAATGATCTTTCCCATTGGTTTTCCTCCCGTTTTCTCTTGAAAAAGCAGGCGGCGCAAGAATTCCGCCGCCTGCTTTTACGCTTCTTTTTTCTGAAATTTCCTGCTTTCGGCCACCGCCAGCTCGTCGCAGCGGTTATTGAACTCGTTGTCGGCGTGCCCTTTGACCCAGTGGAGGTTTACCTTGTGATAATCGCAGAGTGCCAGCAGCTCCTCCCACAGGTCGGGGTTGAGGGCAGGCTTTTTGTCGGCCTTTACCCACCCCTTGGCCTTCCAGCTTTTTGCCCAGCCCTTCTCCAAGGCGTCGATGACATACTTGGAATCCGACCAAAGTTCCACCACACAAGGCTCCTTCAGAGCCTTCAGGGCGGTGATGACTCCGGTGAGCTCCATGCGGTTGTTGGTGGTGTGCTCCTCCCCGCCCGAGAGCTCCTTCCGGAACTTCCCGTACTGGAGGATGGCTCCCCAGCCTCCCGGCCCCGGGTTCCCCGAACAGGCCCCGTCAGTATAGATGGTGACAGTTTTCATAAGGATCTCCTTCAAGGGCAGATCTTACAGGTTCCTTAAAATCTCCCGGCGCTTCTGGTCATACTCCTCAGGGGTGAGGAGCCCGGCCTCTTTCAAGGTCTCCAGTTGCTCCAGGCGGGCCTTGGGGTCCAGGCCGGTGGGCGTGATATGCTGGTGCTCGGGGGAATCGTAGCCGAAAGAGGAGACCTCCTGCCGGGGAGGGTCCTCGTCGGTGATCTCATAATGGCCGAAAAGGTTTGTGTTATCCCGCTTTCCGAAGAGATAGAGGCCGTTGACCACCGTGATGGCCACAACTCCGCCAATCCATACCACAGCAAACAGAAGCATGGGTAAAAATCCGGACATGAGAGCAGCAGGCAGTATCGTGGTGAGCCCGATGACCGCCATCACCCCTCCCACTACAATGGTCATACCGGCATTGACCTTACTGGGCTTATAGCGGATGTTTTTCTTCATGGCTGTGCCTCCTTTCGGACAGGAAAAGGCTTATTCCTCGGTCGCTTCCTCAGCGGGATCTTCCATACGCTCGGATTCAGGGATCTCCTCGGGCACCACGACCTCCTCGGTCTCGTCCCGGTCGGCCAGGGCCAGAGCGATGACCTGGTCCCCTTCCTCCTTGAATCGCATAACAATGACTCCCTGGGTGGAGCGGCCGGTGGAGCGGATAGCCTCCACGGGGGTACGGATGAGGATGCCGCTCTGGGTCACCAGGAGTAGGTCCTCCCCGCCGTCCACCATCTTCAGTCCCACCACCGGGCCGGTCTTCTCGGTGACCATGTAGTTGCGGATGCCCACACCGCCCCGGTTGGTGATGCGGTACTCGTCCAGGTCGGTGCGCTTGCCGTAGCCCTTCTCGGTGATGGAGAGGGCCTGCTTGCCGTCCTCCACCACGCCGGCACCCACCACATAGTCCTCCTCCCGGAGACTGATGCCCCGGACGCCGTAGGCCTCCCGGCCCATGGCCCGGACCTTGGTCTCGGGGAAGCGGATAGCTTGGCCGTCATGGGTGGCGATAAGTACATCCCGATTCCCGTCGGTCTCCAGCACCGAGATGAGCTCGTCCCCCTCGTCCAGACGGAGGGCCCGAATACCGTTATTTCGCAGGTTTTTAAGGGTGGCCACGGGCAGGCGCTTCACAGTTCCCTGCTTGGTGACCATAAAGAGGTACTTCTCGGTCTCCTCCACCTCTCGGAAGTGGAGCATGGTCTGGATCCGCTCTCCCTGCTCCACCTGGAGGATGTTCACAATGTTGGTGCCCTTGGCCGCCTTGCCGCTTTCGGGGATCTGATATCCCTTCTTGCGGTAGACCTTGCCCGTGTCGGTGAAGAAGAGGATAAAGTCGTGGGTGGAGGCGGTGAACACGTCCACCACATAGTCCTCCTCCCGGGTGGTGATGCCCTTCTTGCCCATGCCGCCCTTGCTCTGGGCGATATACTCGCTCACCGGGGTGCGCTTGATGTAGCCCGCCTGGGTGAGGGTGAAGACGCACTGCTCCTCCTCGATCAGGTCCTCAATGTCGATCTCGTCCTCCACGTCCTGGATCTCGGTTCTGCGGTCGTCGCCGTACTTGTCGGCGATGGCCTGGAGCTCCTCCTTCAGGACCTGGCGGATCATCTCGTCCGAGCCCAGGAGCTGCTGATAGTAGGCGATCTTCTCCTCCAGCTCCTTGTACTCAGCCTCCAACTTCTCCCGGTTGAGACCCTGGAGGGAGATGAGCCGCATGTCGCAGATGGCCTGGGCCTGGACATCGTCCAGCCCGAAGCGCTCCATGAGGCGCTCCTTGGCGTTGTCGTAGGAGGAGCGGATGATGTGAATGACCTCGTCAATGTTGTCCTGGGCGATGAGGAGTCCCTCCAACAGGTGGGCACGCTCCTGAGCCTTTTTAAGGTCGTACCGGGTCCGGCGGACGATGATCTCCTCCTGGAAAGAGAGGTACTCATCAATAATCTGCCGCAGGGACAGGATCCGGGGCTGCTTCTGGTCGTCCACCAGGGCCAGCATGATGATGGAAAAGCTGGACTGCATGGCGGTTTGCTTAAAGAGGTTGTTGAGCACCACCTGAGGGTTGGCGTCCTTCTTCAGCTCAATGACCATCCGCATACCGTTGCGGTCGGTCTCGTCCCGGAGATCAGAGATGCCCTCCAGCCGCTTATCCTTCACCTGGTCGGCGATGGTCTTGATAAGCTGGCGTTTGTTCACCTGGTAGGGAAGCTCGGTGACAATGATGCGCACCCGGTCCTTGCCGAATTCCTCGAACTCGGTGCGGGCCCGGATTACCACCTTACCCCGGCCGGTGGCGTAGGCCGACCGGATGCCGCTGCGGCCCATGATGATACCCTTGGTGGGGAAGTCGGGGCCCTTCACGTGCTCCATCAGGTCGCTGAGCTCGGCGTTGGGGTTGTCCAGCACCGTAACGCAGGCCCCGATGACCTCTTTCAGGTTGTGGGGCGGGATGTTGGTGGCCATGCCTACGGCGATGCCGGAGGAGCCGTTCACCAGCAGGTTGGGGAACCGGGAGGGGAGCACACGGGGCTCCTTCCGGGTCTCGTCAAAGTTCGGATCCCAGTCCACCGTCTCCTTGTCGATGTCCCGGAGCATCTCGTTGGAGAGGCGGGACATACGGGCCTCGGTGTACCGGTAGGCGGCCGGGGGATCGCCGTCCACCGAGCCGAAGTTACCGTGGCCGTCCACCAGCATGTAGCGCATGGAGAAGTTCTGTGCCAGGCGGACCATGGCGTCGTAGACCGAGGAGTCGCCGTGGGGGTGGTATTTACCCAGCACATCGCCCACGCAGGTGGCCGATTTCTTGAAGGGCTTGTCGGAAGTCAGGCCGCTTTCGTACATGGTGTAGAGGATGCGGCGGTGGACCGGCTTCAGGCCATCCCGGACGTCGGGCAGGGCCCGGCCCACGATGACGCTCATGGCGTACTGGATATAGCTGTCCTCCATCTCGCCCACCAGCTCAGACTCGGTGATGTGCTGATTGGGAAACAAAATATCTTCGGGCTTGTAATCTCTGTTATGAGCCATCTTGCGTCACCTCCTTAAATGTCAATGTTCACGGCGTACTGGGCGTTGCGCTCGATCCATTCCTTCCGGGGCTCCACCTCCTCGCCCATGAGGACGGTGAAGATCTGGTCAGCCCTGAGGGCGTCGTCCAGAGTGATCCGCCGCAGGGTGCGCTTCTCCGGATCCATGGTGGTCTCCCACAGCTCGTGGGGGTCCATCTCGCCCAGGCCCTTGAAACGGCTGATCTCCACCTTCACATTGGGGTTATCCCCGCGAAGCTCAGCCGAAATGGCGTCCCGCTCCTCCTCGGAGAAGGCCAGGCGGGTGGTTTTACCCCGGACCAGCTTGAATAAGGGAGGTACGGCGGAGTAGACATAGCCCTTCTCAATAAGAGGCCTCATATATCGGAAGAAAAAGGTGAGCAACAGCGTGCGGATGTGGGCACCGTCCACATCGGCATCGGCCATAATGATGATCTTGTGGTAGCGCAGCTTCTCAATATCGAACTCGTCCCCGATACCCGCGCCCAGGCCCAGGACCAGGGGGTAGAGCTTGTCGTTGCCGTAAATTTTGTCTGCACGGGCCTTTTCTACATTAAGCATCTTTCCCCACATGGCCAGAATGGCCTGGAACCGAGAGTCCCGGCCCTGGATAGCCGAACCGGCAGCCGAATCTCCCTCTACGATGTAAATTTCGCACAGGGACGGATCCCTCTCGTTGCAGTCCTGAAGCTTGTCGGGCATCTGGCCCGACTCCAGGGCAGTCTTGCGGCGGACGCTCTCCCGGGCTTTCCGGGCGGCCTCTCGGGCCCGATTGGCAGTGAGGGCCTTGTCCAGAATGGCCTTGCCGATGGCCGGGTTCTCCTCCAGGAATATCTCCAGCTTTTCGCTGACCACCGCATTCACCAGGGTGCGGATCTCGCTGTTGCCCAGCTTGGCCTTGGTCTGGCCTTCGAACTGGGCCTCGGTCAGCTTCACCGAAATGACGCAGCACAGGCCCTCCCGGCAGTCCTCGCCCGAGACCTTGTCGTCGTCCTTCAAAATCTTCATCTTCTTGCCGTAGGCGTTGAGCACGTTGGTCAGGGCCCGCTTGAAGCCGTCCTCGTGCATGCCGCCCTCGGGGGTATGAACATTGTTGGCGAAGGACAAAATGGTCTCGTTGTAGCTGTCGTTATACTGGAAGGCCAGCTCGGCCATGGCGTCGTCCTTCTGGCCGGCCATGTAGATGACCTGCTCGTGAAGGGGGGTCTTGTTGGTGTTCAGATAGGTGACGAACTCCCGGATACCGCCCTCGTAGCACATGGCGTCGCTCACCGGCTCCTCCCCACGGAGGTCGGAGATGGTGATGTGGAGCCCGGCGTTGAGGAAGGCCTCCTCCCGCATCCGGGTATGAAGGATGTCGTAGTCATACTCAGTGGTCTCGGTGAACATCTCGGGGTCGGGCTTGAAGACCACCTCGGTGCCCGTTTTGTCGGTCTTGCCAATGATGGTCATTTCCTGGGTCATATTGCCCCGGGAGAACTTGACCTCGTAGATGTTGCCGTTCTTGTGGACCCGGACCTCCATCCATTCGGACAGAGCGTTGACCACGCTGCCGCCCACACCGTGGAGGCCGCCGGAGACCTTGTAGCCGCCGCCGCCGAACTTACCTCCGGCGTGGAGGACGGTATAGACCACCTCCAGGGCGGGCCGTCCGGTCTGGGGCTGGATGTCCACAGGGACGCCCCGGCCGTCGTCAACGACTTTGATGACGTTGCCGGGAAGGATGTCCACCGTGATGTGTTTACAGTAGCCCGCCAACGCCTCGTCGATGGCGTTGTCCACGATCTCGTAGACCAGGTGGTGCAGGCCAGAGCTGGAGGTGGAGCCGATGTACATACCCGGCCGCTTGCGGACTGCCTCAAGACCCTCCAGCACCTGGATCTCGCTGCCGCCGTACTCATGCTCGGTCTGGGTGACGCTGTCCTCCCACTCCTGATTCAATTCTTCTTTCAGTTTTTCGACGTCCATAATATCCTCCTTGATTCCTTGCGCGGAGCGCGGGAAAACCTCTCCCAAAAGGGGTTTTCCCCCGCTTCACGCTGGTCTTGTGGAAAATTTTCCTTTTTTATTCCAGTCCGTTGCCCTCGGCCCGGCCCTTCAGCGTGGTAGGGGAGAGCTGGGATAGATAGACGGTGGCCGGCTTGTTCTTCCCCTGGCAGAGGGTGAAGGTCCGGGGGATGTCCCCTGTGGCGCTCACCACTCGCCCCTCCCGCTGGGCCTTCTCCAAAAAGGAGCGGGTCCGGTGGGACCAGGAGGAGGTGTCCAAGTCAAAGATCCCGATGATGTTCTCGAATGGTACCACCATCGATTGGCCAATGTGAAGGTACATGGTTCACTTCCTCTCTGGTGGGTCATATCGTGCTGCGGCCAGAAAACCATAAAGCACCATGGTCCAAATCGTATCGGCCATCTGAAGGCCCTCTGTTATAAACAGTGTTCCATAATAAGGAATAGGATGTTTGCTATGAACATGACAGCGAACAAATTGTTGTTGAAGCTGCTGAATTGAACGGCCTCTTCGCTCCCTATTGCCCACAATTAACGGCAGCAGTAAAGAGGGAAGTGCATGGACCGCACTTTTTGAAGATTTCCCTGTCTTTCATAACAGACCCTCGTTACCCCAGCTTCCCATCCTTCACCAAAAACCGCTTGCCGCTGTTGGGGATGCCCTTGTCCTCCTCGCAGCAGGAGATGAAGACCTGGCCGCCGTCGATGCGCTCCAGCACAAAAGATTGGCGGCGGGTGTCCAGCTCGGAGAGAACGTCGTCCAGCAGGAGGACCGGCCACTCCCCTGTGTCCTCCCGGAAGAGCTCCCGGCAGGCCAGCTTGAGAGACAATGCCGCCGTCCGGGTCTGGCCCTGGGAGGCATACTGCTTGGCGCTCTTTCCGTCGATCTCCACCACCAGATCGTCCTTGTGGGGCCCGGAGAGACACTGCCGGGCGTCCAGCTCAGCCTGCCGGTGGCTCTGCTGATGTTGGAGCAGCTCCTCTAAAATATCCTTGCTTCCCGCCTCCGGGTCAGTGACAGTGGAGACCGTCTCATAGCGAAGGCTCAGGGTTTCCCGCCCTCCGGAGAAATCGGCCTGGATGGGCGGGGTCATCTGGGCCAGCCGCCGCACAAAGTGGGCGCGGTAGCGAATGATCACCGCCCCCACCTGGGCCATGCGGAGATTGAAATCGTCCAGGGTGTCCAGCAGGGAGGGCTTCTCCTCCCAGTCCCGCAGAATCCGGGTCTTCTCCTCGTAGAGCTTCCGGTACTCGGCCACGGCCGCGGCGTACTTGGGCCGGAGCTGACAAATGGCATCATCCAGAAAACCCCTACGCTCGGCCGCTCCGGAACGGATGAGGGACAGGTCCTCGGGGCAGAACAGGATGGTATTGAAAACCTCCCCCAGCTCAGCGGAGCGTTTGAGCCGGACGCCGTTGGAAAACAGGTCCCGTCGGGCCCCCCGGTGGAGCTTGGCCTCCAGCACAAAATTTCTCTCCCTGGAAAAAACCTCCCCCTTTAGAAAGGCATGGTCCACCCCGAACTGTATCAGCTCTCTGTCGTACCGGGCCCGGTGGCTCCCGGCCCCGGACAGATAAGCCACCGCTTCCAGCAGGTTGGTCTTGCCTTGGGCGTTCTCCCCCAGGATCACGTTGACGCCGGTGGAAAAGGCGGCTTCGGCGTGGAGGTAGTTGCGGAAAAAATCCAGCTCCAGTCGGTTTAGGGTCATGCCACCACGAACCTCTTGCCGTCCAGCTCGGCCCTGTCGCCGGGGCGGAGCTTTTTCCCCCGCATGGTGCAGGGCTCTCCGTTTACCAGGACCTCCCCGGACTGGATCCGCTCCTTGGCCTCCCCTCCGGTCTCCACGGCGCCGGCGAATTTCAGCAGGTCCTGGAGCTTGATGTATTCGGTCTGGATCTTCACTCTCTCTTCTGTCATGTTTTCTCCCTCAACTCACAGCGCGCCAGGGATGCCGCGCCCTACTTATTTATCCCAGGTGGCAGACATACGGACGGGCAGGACCATGAACAGGAAGTCCTCCTGGCCGTCCTCGGCATCGGTGGGCACGATGATGCAGGGGGTGGAAGGGCTGCCCATCAGCAGTTTGGCCTTCTCGGCGGGGACCGCCTTCAGGGCGTCCAGCAGGAAGCGGTGGTTGAAGCCGATGTGCAGGTCGTTTCCGCTGCCCTCCACGGGACACTGGTCGGAGGCGTCTCCCGTGGGGGTGACGGTGGACAGGTACAGGCAGCTCTCTCCCACGATACACCGCAGGGGGTTCTTGGCGTTGTCCTGGAGGATCAGGCTCACCCGGTTGATGGAGGTCATCAGGGCCTTCACCTCGGCGGTAAGGGAGATGGTGCTCTTCCAGGAGATGGACTGGCGGTAGTTGAGGAATTCCCCCTCCAGCCGCCGGGTCACCAGCAGGGTGGAGCCCACCTTGAACTGGATATGCCGGGCGCCGGTGGTGATGGTGACCTCCTCCTCGCCGTCCCCGCAGATGCTCTTGACCTCACTGAGGGCCGAGCCGGGCACCACGAAGGAGAAATCCTTTCCAGGGTTCTGCTCCAGCTTTTCCCGCCGGAGGGCCAGCCGTTGGCCGTCCACCGACACCACGGTGAGGGTGTCCCCCGTCACCTCAAAGAGGGAGCCGGTGAGAATGGGCCGGCCGTCGGTGGTACAGACAGCGAAAATGGTGCGGGAGATCATGTCGCCCAGGGTGGCCCGGGGCAACACCAGGGCGTTTTGGGGCTCTACGTTGGGCAACTCGGGAAACTCCTCCGGGTCGATGCCCTGAATGTTGTATTTCACATCCCCGCAGAGGATCCGGACGTTGAGCCCGTCAGTGGTGAAGGTGACCACGTCGTCAGGCAGGTTCCGAACGATGTCTCCCAGCTTCCGGGCCGAGAGGACCAGGGTGCCGCCCTCGGCCACGTCGGCAGGGACCACGGTACGGATGCCGGTCTCCAGGTTGTAGCCGGTGATCCGCAGGTCGGAGCCGGCCTCCAAGAGGATCCCCTCCAGGGCCGGGATGGAGCTTTTGGGCGCCGTGGCCCGGGAGGCCGTGGTGATGGCAGGAAGGAGAAGGGCCTTTTCACAGGAAAATTTCATAGAGTCATTCCTCCATTTTATCTCTTTTCTCCAACAAGAAAGGAGAGGTTATATAAAAATAGAAGCAGTCGTAGAGAGGGTCCAAAAGTGGAAAAGCGGGAAAATGGTTAGAACGGGAAGAAAAAGGGCGTCCACAGGGGGGAGGGGAAAAAGGACGGGCTTTACACAGGTAAAAAATGGAAAACCAGATTATCCACAAGAAGATTTGCACATTTTAAGAAAAACAGGTGGGAAAGTGGAAAAAGAGCGAAGCAGGGCGGATCACTCGTACCGGGCGTTGATGTTGGCGTTGATGTCCTTCAGGATCTCGGCCATCTCGGGGGATTTCTTGGCCATGGTTTCGATCCGCTCCAGGGAGTGCATGACCGTGGTGTGGTCCCGCTGGAACACCTCGCCGATTTCCTTGAGGGAGAGCGTAGTCATCCGCCGGATCTCGTACATGGCCACCTGGCGGGCCAGAACAATGTCCTTGGTCCGGGTAAGGCCCTTGATCTCGGCGGCCGGGATGTTGTAGAACCGGCCCACCTCCTCGATGATCACATCGGGAGAGGGGAGGAAACCGGTCTTGTCCTTGAGCAGGTCCCCCACTGCCTTGATGACGGTGGCCACGTCGATCTGTTCTCCCATCAGATCCTGGAAAGCCAGGATCTTATTCACCGTGCCCTCGATCTGCCGGACGTTGGCCGTAATGTTCTGAGCCACATACTGGAGCACAGGGTCCGGGAGGATGATCCCCCGGGAGAGGGCCTTGTTCTTGATGATAGCCACCCTGGTCTCGTAATCCGGGGGTTGAATGTCCACTGGGAGGCCCCACTCGAACCGGGTCTTGAGCCGGTCGTCCAGCCGGAGCATCTCCTTGGGCGGCCGGTCGGCCGTGAACACGATCTGCTTGCCCTCCTCGTAGAGGGTGTTGAAGGTGTGGAACATCTCCTCCTGGGAGGACTCCCGCCCGGCAATGAACTGCACGTCGTCCATGAGGAACACGTCGGCCGAGCGATATTTCTCCCGGAATTCCTGGTTTTTGCCTCGCTGGATAGCGGCTACCAGTTCGTTGGTGAAAGCGTCTCCCCGGATATAGACGATGTTGTAGTCCGGATACCTGGCGTGGATGGCGTGGGCGATGGCATAGAGAAGGTGGGTCTTACCCAGGCCGGATTCCCCATAGAGGAACAAGGGGTTATATCCCTTGGGCTTGCCGGGTGCGTCGGCCACCGCCATGGCGGCCGAATAGGCAAACTTGTTGGAGGAGCCCACCACAAAGGTGTCGAATGTGTAGGCTTCGGTGCCTGGCAGGAAGGAGGTTTCCTCCTGGGGCTGCTCCAGCTGCTCCCGCACGATGACCTCCATATCGATGGACATCAGCTCCCGCAGGGCCTTCTGAATGTTGGGGAGATAGCGGGAGACGATCAGATCCCGCTTGAAGGGCGAAGGGGTATAAAGGACCAGGCGGTCCGGGTCGATGGAGACCGCCTGGGTGTCGTCAAACCAGGTGTTGATGGTGGTAGCGGTCAGGTCCCCCTCCATGAGAGTCAAAACCCGTTTCCAGATCTCTGCGGCAGAATTCATTGTTTTTCTCACTCATTTCTGTCTTTCGTATGGGCACATTTTCACCTTTTTATTATAGCAAAAAACAGCCTGAAAGGCAATGAAAAGCGGGATGTTTTTGAAAAAAATTTCCCCAAAAAAGTGGCCTATTTGTGGACAAAAAAGACAGGACCCACAAGATATAGGTTTATTCAAATTTTCGTGAAAAAAGAAGGTTGACGACAATTTGGTTTTCCTCTATAATAACAATGTTCTGCCTCCCCGGGAGGTGGATGCTTTTGTCGACCGCGTTCGGCTTTTTTTGCCGGACGTTGTGGCAGCGGAGGATCTCTCCGCCGAAATATGAACAGGAGGTGCAGGAAAATGCAGAAAATGAAGGGTTGTACCTACCAGCCCAAGAAGCGTCAGCGCAGCAAGGTCCACGGCTTCCGGAAGCGGATGTCTACCGCCAACGGCCGTAAGGTCCTGGCCCGTCGCCGTCGCGCCGGCCGCGTCCGTCTCTCTCACTGAGATGGCAGCGGGAACCAAATAAGGATTTTCAGGGGGGCGGCGGGTTTTTCTGCCGCCCCAAATGTGCATAGAGGAAAGGAGGAAGAGGGTTGAAATTTACCGTTTCCATGAAGGAAAACCACCTCTTCCGCCGCCTTTACGCCAAGGGAAAGTCGGCGGCCGGTCCCACGGTAGCCCTCTATGCCCGGCCCAACCGGTCCCAGCGCAGCCGCCTGGGGCTGACTGTGGGCACCAAGGTGGGCAACGCGGTGAAGCGGAACAGGGTCCGCCGCCGCCTGCGAGAGATCTACCGAACCCACGAGGAGGAGATGAAGCCGGGCTTTGACCTGGTGGTGGTGGCCCGGACACGGGCGGCCTTCGCCTCCTACGCCGAGTTGAGGCGGGACTTTCTCCGCCTGTTGGACAAGCTGGAGGTGCGCAGGAAGCTGTGAAAGCTGTTTTGCTGTGGCTCATCCGGTTTTACCGAAAGCACATCTCCCCTATGCGCCCATCCTGCTGCCGGTTTATCCCCACCTGCTCCCAGTACGCCCTGGAGGCGGTGGAGAAGTACGGTGCGCGGAAGGGCGGAGTCCTTGCCTTGAAGCGGATCCTGAAATGCCAGCCCTTCCACCGGCAGAAGTCCATCGAGTACGACCCGGTCCCATAAATCATATAGGGAGGCCAATCAATGGATATTTGGTATTACCTGATGGTGCCCTTCACCTTTATCCTCAAATTGTTCTACAACCTGTTCAACAATTACGGTGTAGCCATCATCCTTTTCTCTCTGGCCATCAAGGTGGTGCTCTTTCCCCTTTCCTTGAAGGGAAAGAAGAGCATGATCCAGATGAATATGCTCTCCGGGCAGCAGCAGAAGCTCCAGAAGCAGTATGCCAACAACCCCCAGAAGCTTAATGAAGAGGTCCAGAAGCTCTACGAGCGCGAGGGAGTCAGCATGAGCGGCGGATGTCTGTGGTCCATGATTCCCCTACTCATCCTCTTCCCCATCTTCGCCGTGGTCCGTCGGCCCCTGAAATACTGGCTGGGCCTGAGTGAGCCGGTCATCGCCGCTGTTACCACCGCCGTTACCGGTGCCGGTGTGACCCTGAACGGCGGCTACGGAGAGATCTCTATTGTCTCCGAATTTTTCAAAACCCCCTCAGTCCTGGCTACTGCCCAGGCCACCGCTCCCGAGGCGAACCTCTACGGTATCAACTTCAACTTCCTGGGTATCGACCTGTCGGCCACCCCCAACTGGAGATTCTGGGAGGGCGGGATCACCTGGAGTGCCATCGGTCTGCTGCTGATCGTGGTCCTCTGCGCCGTCACCTCGCTGTTGAGCACAGTGATCATGCAGAAGACCAACCAGATGGGCAACCAGAATCAGCAGGCCGCCGCCCAGAGTAAGATGATGCTGTGGATGAGCCCTCTGATGATGCTGTGGTTCGGATTCGTCATGCCTGGCGCCATGGGTCTTTACATCATCTCCAACAGTGTGTTCTCTACCCTCCAGGAGATCATCTGCGGACGGATGCTGAAGAAGGACTACGAGGCCGCCGCCGAGAAGGCCCGGCTCCGGGAGCTCGAGGAGAAAGAGGAAGAAAAGCGGCTGCGCCGGGA